>NZ_CP020038.1:2572500-2880094 GCF_002157225.2 Agarilytica rhodophyticola | reverse complement strand
TAAATCCCAAATTATCTCAAAGTCACCAGGAAAGATATCCGAAATATTCGCTTCATGCAGCGATTATGCCCATTATTTGAAAGGTCTTGACTTCAATGTTATATTGAAGCTAAGCCGGTATGTGAACGAACTAAATGACAACAACTACCGGTTCACGTTGAAAACAGCCGCAGCACATACACCATACGCTCCCGCTGATTCACGTTAAATGTTAGTTTTAGGTGTATGAACCATGTATTGTGGTTCACACAAATTTTAAACTCGCGCACAAACATGATCGCGAATTGTTGAGAATAAATAGGTTGTTGGGTCAATAGAAATCTTCGCCTGATACCCAGTTAATAAGTAATAAATTAAGTTACAACGTCGGTAGTTGTTTTTTGAGATCGCACAATTCACATGCGGTAAAGCTATGTAAGCCAGATGTCTTTATGCACTGACCTTACCCCCTTACCGTAGTTTGCGAAAGCTCATAATTATCTTAGTTAGAAATTATCTGGGTTAACGTTTGTCTGGGCTAGAAATGATCGGCATCAGTAGACATGTCGGTGCTTTCTATTATTCAACCTTAAATTGAAATTTAAAACGAGTATATAAATGTATACTCGTTCGAAAAAATATGCGTATACATAGGCAGCGCACTCGCTATCTATATAGCCAAGGCTTTCTTGTTGTCACAAACTAAGTTTACAACCTGAGCCGCTCTGTTGATTGTATTCGTAACTGTGTATTCACGTTTTAGTATCGTGAACTAGATACACAGTGTAATGCTTTTCAAAAGGTCAATTTTTGTTCCTGTGCGCCTCAACAATGAGCGATCTCTTAAGTGCCTACAAGAGATTTCTCTTACATGAAAAGAATGTTAATAAATGCAACGCAGCCTGAAGAGCTTCGCGTTGCCCTTGTCGATGGACAACGACTTTACGATTTAGATATTGAAAACCGACTCCGAGAACAAAAGAAAGCTAACATTTACAAAGGTAAAATCACTCGAATCGAGCCCAGCCTAGAAGCTGCTTTTGTAGAATACGGTGCAGAGCGCCATGGTTTTCTCCCCCTCAAAGAAATTTCCCGCGAATTCTTCCTCAAAGACCCCAAAGAGATCGAAGGACGCATCCGGATAAAAGATGTGGTCAAAGAAGGTATGGAGGTTATTGTCCAGGTAGACAAGGAAGAGCGAGGCAACAAAGGTGCTGCTCTCACCACTTTCATAAGCTTGGCCGGGCGTTACTTGGTACTTATGCCTAACAATCCCAGAGCAGGCGGAATATCGCGCCGCATTGATGGCGATGATAGAGCAGAACTTAAAGACGCATTGGGGCAAATTGATGTGCCTAAGGGAATGGGCGTTATTGTTCGCACAGCCGGCGTTGGTCGCAGGGCAGAAGAGCTACAATGGGATCTTAATTATCTAATCAAGCTTTGGGCAGCAATCAAGGAGGAGTCAAGCACTTCATCAGCCCCTCACTTCCTGTTTCAAGAAAGCAACGTCATTATTCGCGCAATTCGTGACTATTTGAGACCCGATGTAGGTGAAGTTATCATTGATAACCGTGAGGCCTACGACCTCGCTTGCGCTTTTGTGCAGCAAGTGATGCCCAATTACACTAACAAAGTCAAGTATTACGAAGAACAGCTGCCCCTATTCAACCGTTTTCAGATCGAGGGACAGATAGAAACCGCATTTGAGCGAGAAGTTAAACTACCTTCTGGTGGCTCTATCGTCATTGACGTCACCGAAGCACTGGTGAGTATCGACATTAACTCTTCACGCGCCACAAAAGGTGGCGACATTGAAGAAACTGCAGTACAAACCAATCTAGAAGCTGCAGATGAAATCGGCCGACAGTTGCGTTTACGCGATATCGGCGGCTTAGTTGTTATCGATTTCATTGATATGCACCCAGTAAAAAACCAAAGAGCTGTGGAAAATCGAATGCGTGATGCGTTATCCGTTGATAGAGCTCGTGTTCAGGTTGGCCGCATCTCACGTTTTGGCCTTTTGGAAATGTCTCGTCAACGTCTAAGACCTTCTCTTGGCGAGACCATGTCTAAAGTATGTCCACGCTGCGGAGGACAAGGCACAATACGAGGCACAAAATCCCTTGCTCTATCTATTTTGCGCTTGCTAGAGGAAGAAGCCCAAAAGGAAAGAAGCGCCGAGATTCGTGCAGTAGTGCCAGTTCCAGTGGGCACCTTCTTACTCAATGAGAAACGCAAGGCTATCTCAGATATTGAAACAAGGCATGATACTCGTGTGGTAATTTTACCCAATAGCGAACTCGTCACGCCCCATTTTGAAGTGCAGCGCTTACGAGATGACGATCTTGAATCGGTGGAAACTAGCTACAAAATTGACATGTCTAATGAGGATGTGCCAGTGGAAGCTCCTGCTAACAATGTGTCTACCACAGGCATCCCCAAGCCTGCGGTACAGCAGCTACCGCCGGCAGAGCCAGCACCACCCCAGCGTCAAGCTCCTGGCTTAATTGAAAAGATTATTACTTTGCTAAAAGCACTCTTTAGCGGTGAGGATAAAAAGCCAGTTAAGAAAGGCAAAAAGGGATCCAATAGAAATAACCAGAGAAACTCTAATAATGCCCGTCGCAATCAAAATCGTCGCAAAAACAATAATCGACGTCGAGACGACGACAATATAACGGACAATTTGTCAGGCAAACCCCCAGAACAAGCAAAGAACAAGCGCCAATCTAATGATGGACAACAAGGGCGCAATAAAAACCGTCAGCGCAAGCAGGACAATAATAAATCCCGCAATGATGATGAGAAGAATCTCAATAACGATGAATCTCAGAACGGCAAGAGCAATAAGCCTCCTCGCCGTCCCGCTAATCGCAAAGCTAAATCTCAGCAGAAACAGCGGGGACCAGTACCTGAATCAGCTCAGGAAAATACGGATAGTAATGAACAGGCATCTCAAAATAAGCAGCAAGTAAAAGAGAAAACGGTAAAAAATGATAATCGTGCGGCGTCAGCAGTAGAAGAATCCTCTTCTAAAGTTAATTCCTCACAGAAAAAGCCGGCAAAAAAGCCTAGCCAACCGAAACAAGTGGCAAAAGGCACTGCAGATGCACAAATAAGTACCGAGCCAGGAGCACACGAAACACCTGTCAGTACCAATACAAACTCTGAAGCTAAATCTGAAGCTAAAAAAGAAAAACAAGAAGCGCCCCAAAGCGGCATAGAAGATACACAAACTGAAGCTAGCATCGACTCGCCTATAAATGAAGTCGTGGCTGATAGAGAGCAAAATGAAGAGATTAATCTTTCCACTCAAGCACCAAAGCCGACTCAAGTAGAGACTGCTGTAGATAGTGCGGCACCAAAAAGTGAAGAAGAAGCTCAGGAAGCTACCCCGCTCCCGAGTGTTAAAGCCGTTGAAAAGCAGGTTAGTCCCGATATATCCGGTCAGACGGATAAAGACATTTCGGTAACTGAGCCAGCGCAAGCGCCTAAAACTATTCAAGCTGAGACAAGCAGCACTGAGATGCAGCCTGAACCTCAACAGGTAGCACGCAAGTTTTCACGACCTGCAAATGACCCAAGGCAATCGCCCAAGCCGGTGGCCACAACTGAAGTGACCACAGTTACAACGGCAGCAAAAATGAGCCACGCCCTCGATACAGCAACACCAGCAGCGATAGAGAGAAAGCCACGAAACATCGCTCGTCCGGCTAACGATCCGAGAGTAAGCAGTTCAGAAAAGCAACAAGTAGAGGATAAAACATCTCAAACTACTGCAGAATAGTTTTTTTTATAAAAAACATAAGGTTATCGCTTGTGCCTCGCGAAATCCTATGTATAATCTGCGTCCTCGAAAGGTGGGGTGGCTGAGTGGTCGAAAGCGGCGGTCTTGAAAACCGTTGAGTGTAACAGCTCCCAGGGTTCGAATCCCTGCCCCACCGCCATAACTTAGAAGCCTACCCTACACAGGTAGGCTTTTTTTATGCCCGACAAATTGCTAGCAGTAGCCCCTAGAAAGTTTCGCAACGTTAAAAGTCAGAGCCACCTTTCCCCTATATTGGATAGGGTTTTTTAAAGGCTAAAGAAGTCCAATCACCGCTATTAAATAATGTGGGCAATATCGCACATGATTTACCGCATTTTACGCATATGCAATTACCTCACTATTGATAAAATATCGCTGTAATATGCCACGTTAGTTTTTATACAAGTTAGTCTAGCTGACTGTTAAAAAGTAGGAGTATGTAATGAAGGACACTGTTTTTAAAGACTTACAGCAGGTTTACGACGAGCTTCAGCAGCAAATGCATCATCTGAAGTTAAACCCAGCAAAGAAAGAGCGAGAAGTTATTATCTCCGACCTAACGGAAGAACAGATATGGCTTATGCTAAAAAGAGAGGGTCGCTCATTTGCCTTAGAAGCTTAAATTTTCAAACCGCCAAAAAGAACAAGAAACGAACAGCCACCAAAGCTAGTGGTATATACAAAACAAAGTCGAACCTTATAATACTTAGTGACACCTATAACTAGAATAGTATAAGTTATTGTTATCAAAGCGATTAATTATACGCCTTACGCTAACTTTACCTTAGTTAAAGTACCGTGGGAAAGCATGCCAAAGCTTGAAATTCTAATACTTATACCCAATATTTAGTTCAACAAGGCAAACTTTTATACTAAGTATTTGTCGAAAGTCATAGTTAAGCCTTTGAATACAGGCGGCTTGTTTGTATTATTAGGTTATATTTTTACGATAGGACGGAGATAATCTATGCAAAAGCTTTATTCTCAAGCGGGTACTGTAAGCGACTCGACAGAGGTGAGTAAAGTATTACGAAACACTTACACTCTTTTAGCAATGACAATTGCTTTTAGTGCGTTTACAGCTGTTATATCAATGGCTATGAATGTTCCTTACCTCGGATTATTCATGCTTCTGCCCTATTTCGGATTACTGTACGCCGTTGAAAAGACTAAGAACAGCGGTTGGGGTATCGTGTGGGTATTTGCACTTACCGGTTTCCTCGGGTTTACTATCGCCCCGATTCTTAACTACTACGTAAGCTCTATGGGTTATGCGCCAATTTTAACGGCACTGGGCGGAACCTCGATTATATTCTTTGGTTTGTCTGGCTATACGTTGGTAACACGTAAAGACTTCAGCTTTATGGGCAACTTTATAATGGTCGGTATCCTAGTTGCGTTTGTTGCTGGCATCGCTAATGTATTTTTTAATATCTCCGGTCTAAGTCTGGCCGTTAGCTGCATGTTTGCTGTACTTTCCTCACTGTTGATTATGTGGCAAACCAGTCAAATTATTCATGGCGGCGAGAGAAATTATATCTCTGCAACAGTGACTTTATACGTATCGCTATACAACATATTTTTATCATTGCTACATATACTAGGTGTTACTAGCGACGACTAGATATGGGCCTAGCGTATTTTGTAAAGCCCCGCTCTTGCGGGGTTTTTTATTTGTTATGAAGTTCTCGATAGTCGTTAGTGCCCATCCCCATTCAGCCGTTGCTGAATCCGCTCTTCATTTCTGCCGTGAGGTTATTGAACAAGGCTTTTCCATTGAGCGCATATTCTATTTGGGACAGGGGACATTAAATGCCTGCATAGAACATGAGTTGAGTCTTAAGTGGCAACAATTTATCGTACTGCATTCTATAGACGCTGTGTGCTGCACTGCATCGGCGATAGAAAATAAGCTTGCAAACGAACTTGGAAAATCAACCTCACGGTTAAACCAGAGTTTTCACATCGCAGGTTTAGGGCAATTAATTGAAATGCATGCTAACGCTGATCGCGTTATTACTTTCGGCGACAAGCTATGTCTTATTGAGCAAGACAAGGCTACAAGTGGTAAGTGACTGCGATGATATGTATTTTTAATGGTATCCATAAAAACACATTTAATGCAGGACTAGATACCGTGCTAGTTGCACTAGCATTCGAAGAGCCGGTAGAACTCGTCTTGATAGTTGATGATGATTCCCAAGGTAATGAGTTGAACGAGAAGCTTTTGATGCTTAAACAAGCCGGTCTTAAGCAGATTTTTACCGTCACGTCGCCTAACTGTTTATTAAACATACCCTTGGAGACAAAGGCAATTAGCGCCCTAGAACTCAGAACTATGACTTTAAAACATCAAAAAGTTTTGAGCTTTTAAATATTATGCTGCACATTATCTCGAACGTAGAAAGCGGCCTGATACGTCAATGTAAAGACACATTCAGTGATAGTGATCACGTTGTATTTCTTATAGATGATCGCCAAAATCAAAGTTTTTTGGACGAAGTGATTGATACTATCTCTCGTCAAACGAAGCATCTATATGGCGTATTTTGTCGTCCCGAAAATAAGGTATCGACAAAACTACATGCTTCCTTGTCAACGATATCCTATAAAGAGTTTGTTCTTTTATCCATACAGCACCACCCAATCCATACATGGTATTAATTTATGAGCATAACGCTAGGCACTGCTGATGTATCACAATATGATCAGCTGTTTAACAATAAGATTGAACAAACTCTAGCTGAATTTGCAGAATTCAATCCTCCGCAGTTAGCATCCTTTCCCTCACCTGCCAAGCACTTTCGTATGCGTGCGGAATTTAAAATTTGGCATGATAAAAACACGGCTCACTATGCCATGTATAAACAAGGAGAATACAAACAGCCGTTCATTATCGAAAATTTTGATATTGGTTCGTCAACAATAAATGAGTTAATGCCTAAATTACTCAAAGAGATTAATGATAATGATGTGCTCAAAAGAAAACTTTTCCAGGTAGAATTTCTAACAACAACTAATGGCGATTCTGTTACCACTTTAATTTATCATCGAGCACTGGATGACGAATGGGAAACCTCTGCCCGCAAGCTCCAGGGAGACATAGATACAAAAATTATCGGCAGAAGTAGAGGACAAAAAATTGTACTCTCAGAAGATTTCGTTATCGAAGAGTTTTCTATTGAGCAAAAAACCTTTAAGTACCAACAAGTCGAAACAGGTTTCACACAACCCAATGCTAAAGTCTGCGAACAGATGTTGTCATGGGCACAAACAGAGTCCAAACATCTAACTGGTGATTTACTAGAGTTGTATTGCGGCAATGGAAACTTTACTTTACCTCTAGCGCAGAATTTTTCGCGAGTTTTGGCAACAGAAGTATCTAAAACCTCAGTAAAATCAGCAAATTACAATATCGGACTAAATTACTGTGACAATATTACAGTAGTAAGGATGTCCAGCGAGGAATTTACTCAAGCACAGAGTGGCGTCAGGGAATTTACTCGGCTACGAAATATCGAGCTTCATGACTACAACTTTTCTACTGTATTTGTAGACCCACCACGTGCTGGATTAGACAAAGAAACCGAAGCGATGGTGCAAAAATTCGATAATATTTTATATATATCGTGTAACCCAAGTACGCTAAAAGAAAATCTCAAAAGTTTATGTCAAACTCACCACATTAAATCTTTCGCGTTTTTCGATCAATTCCCTTATACAGAGCATAGAGAATGTGGTGTTTTGCTGTCACGCAAAGACACCTGATATTTAGGACTTAACAATAAGCTGCTCCTGGACAATCTTCCTCGCGGCTTCAATAACAAAATCGCGAAAATTAGATTCGATTTTTTCCCTTTCTTTATCGAAGCTCAATTTCTCTTTTCGCGATAAAGCTTTCCACTTTTCTAGAATAGGAATATGAGCAGTAGCTTCAGAAAGCTGCCTAAAAACGCTTAAGTCATTAAGGGTTTTGTTATCTAAATTTAAGGTGGGCAATAGTGCATTAATCCTGATACTTGCTTCGGTCAAACTTACCTGATCATCTAAAACAGCACGAGCAATAATATTAATACTGTTAATGTTCTTATTTCTACGAGATCTAAGCTCTTCTTGAAAAGCAAGCTCTGCCGCCTTATTTTCTTTGTTTTTCCTAAACAATAAAACATTATAATAAATAGCAACACCCATTAGAACGGCCACTACAATACATGCAATGTAGGCTAATACGACCATAACATTTCTCTCTTAAAAGTAGGCTTTAATTATCTAGTTCCGCCGATACGTCATCAGTTTGCACAGCATTCTGTATGTTTTTTGACAACACTTTGCTGGGATTAACCCCCAATTTTTTTAGATCTTCAATACGTTTAAGTATATTACCGCGACCTTCTGACAGGCGTTTCAAGGCCAATTCATGCGACTCATGCGCTTTTTGAATATATCCGCCTACATCGTCTAACGCGGTCATAAACAACACAAATTGATCGTATAACCTGCCTGCACTAATGGCAATTTTCTCTGCATTCGCACTTTGCTTTTCGTTGCGCCATAAAGTTTCAACCGTTCGCAAAGCCACCATAAGGCTAGAGGGACTTACAAGTATCACTTTTTTTTCATATGCCTCATCAAACATTGAAGGGGAATGATGGATAGCAGCAATATATGCAGCATCAATTGGAATAAACATAAAAACAAAATCCAAGCTCCTGATACCCTGCAACCCCTGATATTCTTTATACGATAGAGATTTGAGATGAGTTCTTATGGCATCCACGTGTTTTTTAAGATACTGAGTTTTTGACTCCCCCTCATCGCAGGAAACAAATCGCTCATAATCTATTAACGCCACTTTTGAATCGATAACAATATCTTTTTCCCCTGGTAGATGAATAACGACATCGGGGCGATAACTCTTGCCTTCTGTACTTTTATAGGTTTTTTGAACATTAAACTCCCGTCCTTTAGCCAGCCCAGATTGCTCTAGTAAACGTTCTAGGATTATTTCCCCCCAACTACCTTGAATACGATTATCACCTTTAAGCGCACTAGCGAGATTATTGGCGTCTGCACTGATTCTTTGTGTTTGCTTTTGCAGCTCGCCAATTTGGCCAATAAGTTGGTTTCGCTGAGCATTTTCCTTGTCGTAAACATCTTCAACCTGCTTATTAAACCTATTTAACTGGTGTTTGACAGGATCTAAAATTGCTTCCATATTTTGTTTACTCAGCTGGGAGAAACGACTTTGCTTTTCTTCAAAAAGTTTATTAGCGGCTAGCTCAAACTCTTTTAATAAGGCCGTTTTAGCTTCATGTAACATAAGTGTTTGGGATTTAAGCTGACGTTCTTTTTCTTCGTTCTGGGTCTGCACCTGAATAAAGCGCTCTTTTAAAGTATCAAATTGCTCAAGTTTATTTTGATGTAACTTTAGCTGCTTTTCCTGTTGCTCAATAACGGTTTGAAGTTTCGCTAACTGCAGCTCACGATCCATTAACGCCTGCTGATCTAGCTCGTTCTGCTGTTTACATGTTAGCTCGATCTCGGTATTTTTTTCAGTAAGCTCTCCATTGATAGCAACTTGTTTGCGAAGCTTCAAAAAAGTAAAAAGTAACACAACGACTGACAAAGCCAGCACTACTAGCGCTGAAACTAAGAATGTTATTGTTTCGATTTCCCCGATCAACATAGGATATACCTACTTTTTTTATTACATTTCACGTAAGATATTCTACTCTTGTCAGTCGATGATGCCTAATATGCAAGTCTTGCCACACATACTCGTATTTGATTCCGGAGCCGGGGGTTTAAGCGTCGCCAAAGAGATTCTGCGCAAAATTCCAAACTGTCATATGAGTTATGCGGCAGATGACGCCTTCTACCCATACGGGATAAAGGAAGACCGAGTATTAACCCAACGTATTATTACTCAGGTAGGAAAATTATACGAAGCACTAAAACCAGATATCGTCGTTGTCGCATGCAATACCGCTAGCACCTTAGCCTTGGAGACACTTAGGGGCAAATTCGACTGTCCTTTTGTCGGCGTAGTGCCTGCAATAAAACCGGCAGCACTATTGTCTGAGTCAAAGGTAATCGCGGTACTAGCGACTCCAGCAACAGTCTCACGTATTTATACTCATAATTTGATCAAAGACTATGCTCCTGAACATAAAGTTATTCTCCACGGCAGCAATATATTAGTAGAAATTGCAGAGCGAAAATTATTTTCTAATGATATTGACCAGAGACTGCTGCAGAAAGAATTTGATACCTTGTTCGCTGAACCTAACGCCGAACAAATAGATACACTAGTACTTGCCTGTACCCATTTTCCGCTTTTAAAGCAAGAAATAATGGCCATTACAACACAAAGAAAAAGAAGTATTAACTTGATAGATTCAGGCGAAGCCATTGCCAGGCGAGTGTGGGATTTATTAGATAAACCTCAAGCAAACGAAATACAAAACTTAAAAAAAATTACGAGAGAAATTAAGATCATCCTAACCCAGACAGATGATTTATCAACCGCCAAGAAAAGTCGATTCCTTGCCTATTTAACCTCCAAACCAAACACTGACTAACTAGACAGTTCCTAATTTAGCACTCATGAATTTGGCTTAGACGAGACATAACAATTGTTCTGAGCCTGGCCAAGCATACTCAGAACAATTGTCAGCGATACTATCACTAGTGAATATCGATATCAGCTTCGGCAACAACTTGCGACTCATAGGAGGAAGTCTCGAAGTTTGCATTTTGTCCATTTAACTGAGCAGTCAGACCTTGAAACTGCTGATCTTTCATATCGCTGCGATGACCTGGGATTATTTCAGTAAGGCCTAGCACAATATGGCCGCCATCACGATCTACTACATGGTCATAACTAGCACTACCTTCAGCTAAACTCATACTAAAAGCCTTATTAACCGCTTGGAAACCGGCTTCGCTAGAAGAGCGCTCAGACTTGTCAAAAGCTTTATATTCATATTCGTCAGCTTTCGCCAATTGCTCTGCACTCTCACCTGCTACAAGCTTATCCTTTAAATTGGATGATATTTCGCTCAGAGCCTCATCAATTTTTTTATTAGTTAAGTTTTGCGTTACCACTTCTTTGACTTCATCCAGTCCCTTAATACGTTCTGGCTTATGCACTGCTTTTCTAAGTACTACAGAGGCTGTATTGGATATTTCCAAAACACTACTGTTATAGCCATTGGAGAGCACCTCCTCACTATATGCTGCGTCACGAACATTGGAATTAATCGCAATATCGGTTCCTCGATTTCGGGAGAAAGGCTCCGTCGTCTTAACTTCGAGATTAAGTTCTTTTGCGGCATCGGCGAGGTCTGCGGCACTAAAAGTCAACTCACCAAGGCGGTCTAAATTTTGTGCGTAAATCTCTTCTGCTTCGGCAAGCTTCATAGCATCCGCAATAGCCTCTTTCCTTTCATCAAAGGTAGGTGGCTCAGTCACTTTCTTGGCAATGACTTTAATAAAATGTGTACCCGCTTCGGTGACAACCGGTGCAGAAACTTGACCTTCCTCTAGAGAATAAACTGCGTTTTCAAACGCCTCAGGAAAAGTATCCGCAATCATTACCCCTAGGTTACCACCGCTATCTTTTGAACCACTATCGTCAGAGTATTTGCTAACAAGCTCGGCAAAATCATCACCATCTTTTATCTTCTGAGAAACCTCGTCCACTAAAGCTTGTTGACCATCTTTCTCTTCAAGCAAAATATGCGCTATTTCATATTGTTGAGTTTTCTTAAAATCTGCTAATTCTGCTTCATACTGTTGTTTAACTGCTTGCGGATCAATATCGATAGTTTGCGCGATATTTGCAGCTGATAATTCGACATAAGAAACAGATAAGCTTTCATCTTCTACAAAGGTGTTTTTATTTTCTTCATAGTAGGTATTTATCTCATCGTCACTTACTTTTACATCTTTCTCCACTAAGGTTTTTGGTACTTTAATGGTAAAGAAAGACCTTTTTTGATGAATCAGTGAAACCAAATCATTAAGCTCTTCTTCTGTAGAAAATGTAGACAGCTCGATAGCTTGGGCGTGTTGACCCAAAATAATATCTTCAGATAAAGCGGCTTTGTACGATGCTGGCGTAAAAGCTAAATTAGACAGCAGACGACGATAAGTCTGGGCATCAAATTTTCCATCTAATTGAAATTCTGGTCGCTCACGTATTTGTTGATCAAGTGCTTGCTCAGAAACTCCCATACCACCTTTCTCAGCGGAAACAATAAGTGCTGCACGGCGAGTTAAGCTTTCAAGAACAGGTCCACGTAAGTTTTCATCTTTAAGGTATTCTGCATTAGGGTCGACACCTTGTTGATCCAACAAGCGCTGCTTGCGCATATAAATTGCCCTACGCAACTCAGCATTAGAAATCGCTTTCCCCTCTACGGAAGCTGCATCAGTACCTACTGCACTACCAAGAAACGACCCACCATCAACGCCAGTCAAAATCAAAGGAACAATAAAAAATAAAAACACGATAGTCGCGACAAAAGTGCCTTTCATGCTCTCACGTACTTTCTGTAGCATTTTTTCACCTTAAAAAGTGTATTGATCTTACAAAAAAAGGCGCATTTAATGCGCCTCTATTTTTTAGATTAATTTGTTAAAAATATTTATCTGTTTACCTTTCGATTATCTTCCAACTTTTTAGCATATATCGCTTGTGTGAGAATTCAAAAGATATATCTAGGTAAATTAGTTAACTGCATCTTTTAAAGCTTTACCAGCTTTAAAAGAAGGAATTTTTGCAGCAGGAATATCAATAGGAGCACCTGTTTGAGGATTACGACCAGTACGGGCAGCTCTCTCTTTAACTAGAAAGGTACCAAAGCCAACTAGCGCCACCTGATCACCCTCTTTAAGTGCCGTTGCAATTGATTCCGTGATTGCATCCAAAGCTCTACCTGCAGCCGCTTTAGAAATATCCGCAGAACCTGCAATTGCTTCGACCAATTCTGATTTATTCACCATTAACCCCTTTTATTATTCGAATCTAATTCGTATATCAAAAATTTCAACGTCCAGGCAATTGCACTAAGAAACAATATTCAAACAGCATTGTGCTGGATTACCTCTGCCCCGCCCCGATGGAGCCCAAAGCTACAACGAATTACGTTTTATACCAACTGCCAATTGGCCGGTCAAGAATCAAATTCGCGAATTGCTGGTGTTTTACATATTTATCCGGCAACTGTTTGGATTTCGACCAGTCTTTACAAAAAATCAAATCAATGTGTGCTTATTCGGCTCTCATCACTATTAATCGCATTTGCTTTGGCTTCTAGCGCTTCATACTCCTCATCGCTAAGAGGGGTCGGCATATATTGTAGTGCAACTTCCAACACTTCATCTATCCATTTTACAGGATGAATACTCAAATCACTTTTTATGTTATCTGGAATATCACGCAGATCTGCTTCATTATCTTTGGGGATAACAACAACTTTAATACCTCCCCGATGGGCTGCTAACAACTTTTCTTTCAAGCCTCCGATCTTGAGCACTTCTCCGCGCAAAGTTATTTCACCCGTCATCGCCACATCTGCACGCACAGGTATTTCTGTATAAACAGAGACCAAAGCCGTGCACATTGCAATACCTGCGCTGGGCCCATCTTTAGGCGTAGCCCCTTCAGGTACGTGAATATGGATATCGAGCTTCTCATTAAAATCTGGTGCAAGCCCCAATACTTGAGCACGAGAGCGAACAACTGTCATGGCGGCTTGCGTAGATTCTTGCATCACATCCCCAAGGGAGCCAGTCTTAGTAAACCGCCCTTTGCCTCTAACACCAGAAGCCTCAATAGTCAGTAACTCACCGCCCACCTGCGTCCACGCAAGCCCCGTTACTTGACCAATTTGATTTTCGCTTTCTGCTTTACCGTAATCCGCCTTGCGAACGCCTAAATACTCTTCTAAATCGCTATCTTTAACGGTAATATTTTCTAGTGCTTTGGCCTTAACATTTTTTGTTACCACTTTGCGGCATAACTTGGCTACTTCTCGATCTAAGCCTCGCACACCAGCCTCTCTAGTATAGTAGCGAATAACATCCCTCAAGGCTGCTTCTTCGATACTAATCTCCTCAGACTTAAGACCATTATTTTTCATCTGCTTAGGAATCAAGTAACGACTGGCAATATTGAGCTTCTCATCTTCTGTATAGCCGGGGATACGAATAACTTCCATACGATCAAGCAGGGGCCCGGGAATATTCATGGTATTTGAGGTACAGACGAACATCACGTCAGATAAGTCGTAATCCACTTCTAGGTAGTGATCATTAAACGTAGAATTCTGTTCAGGATCTAACACTTCCAACAAGGCTGAAGCAGGATCCCCACGATGATCCATGCCCATTTTATCTATTTCATCGAGCAAAAATAGTGGATTTTTAACTCCAACTTTTGCCATTTTCTGAACAAGCTTGCCTGGCATAGAACCTATATATGTTCGCCGATGACCTCGAATTTCGGCTTCATCTCTCACTCCACCCAGCGCCATGCGTACAAATTTACGATTAGTTGCGCGCGCAATAGACTCACCTAAAGAAGTTTTACCTACACCTGGAGGCCCTACCAGACACAAAATCGGACCCTTTACTTTTTTGACCCGTTTTTGTACCGCCAAATACTCAAGAATTCGCTCTTTAACTTCTTCTAAACCATAGTGATCTTTCTCAAGGACTTTTTCTGCTCGTTCTAAGTCGTGCAGCACCTTACTACGCTTTGTCCATGGAATTGTCACCATCCAATCAATATAGGCGCGGACAACAGAAGCCTCTGCCGACATGGGTGACATCATGCGCAGTTTATTAAGCTCTGACATGGCTTTTTCTTGAGCATCCTTAGGCATGCCGACTTCTGAGATCTTTTTCTCAAGCTCATCTCCTTCGTTGCCCTCTTCTCCCATATCACCCAATTCTTTCTGAATGGCTTTCATCTGCTCATTCAGATAATACTCGCGTTGGCTTTTCTCCATTTGCTTTTTAACACGGCCACGAATGCGCTTTTCAACCTGGAATAAATCGGCCTCAGCTTCCATCAAACCAATAAGGTGCTCTAAGCGCTCGCGAATATTAACGATTTCTAAAATTTCTTGCTTTTGCGCAAGCTCTAAAGACATATGCGCCGCAATAGTGTCCGCCAGTCGCCCAGCTTCGTCTATCCCGCTTAAAGAGGTCATCACTTCAGCAGGCACTTTTTTACTAAGATTTACATAATTTTCAAATCTAGATAGAAGTGTTCGCGTCAACATTTCTAAGGATTTAGTTTCGAGCTGATCATCTTCAACATTATCAAATTCAGCCAGAAAATATTCATCCTGCTCAATAACATCAAGGATATTCGCTCGGCGCCGACCTTCAACAAGAACTTTAACCGTTCCATCAGGAAGCTTAAGTAATTGCAACACTGCTGCAATGGTGCCACAGGCATACAGATCATCTTTACCAGGCTCATCAACCGATGCGTGTTTTTGAGCGACTAAAAGCACTTGTTTATCGTCAGCCATAGCACGCTCTAATGCCGCTATGGATTTCGCCCTTCCAACAAATAAAGGGATTACCATATGCGGATAAACAACAACATCACGAAGCGGTAGTAAAGGTATCGGTGACTCAGGAGATGACGATTCCATAGGGTTCATTCAATAGCCTCAAGACTTAACTTATCTAGTTTCTGCAACCTATAAGATTGGGGGCTAACATACAAAAATACAAGGAAGAAATAAAAAAAAGGGGCTTATGTACGCCCCTTTTTTAATTTGCGATCAGTTACTGTTCTATTCTTCAGGCAAAGCTTTTTGGGTTTCGTTATTTTCATAGACAAGCAAAGGTTCAGACTCACCTTTGATAACAGCCTCGTCAACAACAACCTTGATAACATCCTCTTCAGATGGGAGGCGATACATAGTGTCGAGCAAGACATTTTCCATGATCGACCTCAGGCCTCTGGCACCAGTTTTGCGCTCCATTGCCTTAGTCGCGACGGCGTCAAGCGCTTCACGTCTAAAATCAACTTCAACACCCTCCATCTCAAACAGTTTCGCATACTGTTTAACAAGAGAGTTTTTCGGCTCTGTGAGGATGGTAACTAAGGCTTCCTTGTCCAACTCATCAAGAGTTGCTATGACAGGAAGGCGACCAACAAACTCTGGGATCAAACCATAGCGAACCAAATCCTCAGGTTCGAGATCTTTAAGGGTTTCGCCCACGTTCTTTTTCGAATCTTTGCTTTTTACTTCTGCCCCAAAACCGATACCGCCTTTCTCTGAGCGGTCGCGAATAACTTTATCTAGACCAGCAAACGCACCACCACACACGAAGAGAATATTAGACGTGTCAACTTGTAAAAACTCTTGTTGAGGGTGCTTACGACCACCTTGTGGGGGCACGGAAGCGATAGTGCCTTCTATCAGCTTCAATAATGCTTGCTGCACACCCTCACCAGAAACATCGCGAGTTATTGATGGATTATCAGACTTACGAGAAATCTTATCGATTTCATCAATATAAACGATGCCTTGTTGAGCCTTGTCTACATCGTAATCGCACTTTTGAAGTAGCTTCTGAATAATGTTTTCCACGTCTTCCCCAACATAGCCAGCTTCTGTCAAGGTCGTAGCATCAGCTACAGTAAATGGCACATTAAGCATCCGCGCAAGTGTCTCGGCGAGTAATGTTTTACCACTACCTGTTGGGCCAACAAGCAAAATATTACTCTTTCCTAACTCAACCTCATCCTTCGATTTCTTTGAGTCACCGACTCTAAGACGCTTGTAGTGGTTGTAAACCGCCACAGCAAGTACTTTTTTGGCGTCTTTTTGGCCAATAACGTACTCATCAAGCGTCTCTGATATCTCTTGAGGCGTAGGCAACTTCTCACCTTTACCCTCACTTGTGCTTTCTTGTATTTCTTCTCTGATAATGTCGTTGCAAAGTTCGACACATTCATCACAGATGAATACCGAAGGGCCAGCAATGAGCTTGCGCACTTCGTGCTGGCTTTTACCACAGAACGAACAATAGAGCAGTTTGCCGTTATCTTCGTTATCACCTTTCTGGTCGGGCATCAGTATCTCCAACTCTTATTTTGTTACAGCCTATTTACAAGATGCTTGTTTTAGCTGTGATTTTCAAGTGCACAACCTTAAATTTAAAGCTGCATACCCAATATTAGTATTTATCTTTTGCGTTTGGCTTCATTATTGAAGTTTTTTTTACAATATTCACCAATAACGAGCCAATACTATAGACAAAGTATCTACATTAACTTTCTTTTGCATCACGGAACTCTAAGACATCGTCGATGAGACCATATTCTTTGGACTCCAAAGCGCTCATAAAGTTGTCTCTTTCTGTATCCTTCGCGATGTCTTCCACAGACCTGCCGCTATGCTTGGCCATAATCTCATTTAATTGATGACGCATTTTTAATATTTCTTGGGCATGAATATGGATGTCGCTCGCTTGGCCTTGCGCACCACCGGAAGGCTGGTGAATCATTACCCGTGAATTCGGTAGACAATATCGCTTACCTGCCGCGCCAGCATTGAGCAAAAACGCCCCCATACTGCATGCTTGACCAATACACATGGTACTTACGTCTGGCTTAATAAATTGCATTGTATCGTAAATTGAGAGGCCTGCAGTAACCGCCCCACCTGGAGAGTTAATATATAAATGAATATCCTTGTCAGGATTTTCCGCCTCTAAGAACAACATTTGAGCAACAACCAGGTTCGCCATATGATCTTCGACGGCGCCAACAAGAAAAATAACACGCTCCTTGAGCAACCGAGAATAGATATCATAAGATCTTTCCCCACGAGCGGTTTGCTCAACCACCATCGGCACTAATGTATTTTCAATATCTGAACGACTTATACCAACTGGGTCTATCAGGGACATAACTTTCCTCAGTATTTTCTGTTGAATTATTTTTAAAGACTAGCCTAACATTGGGTCTTCGCACACGAAATAAAAGGAAGGACTTTAATAATTCATAAAAATAAAGTCTATTATTTTCATGAACATAGGATATTTCAGGGATAAAGCGAACAAAACCCAACCAATCAAACCAATGCGCAACCAACGCCATTATTTTTAAGTACGTTTACCTAGTTCGCTTTGGTTTACCCTAGAGACTTATTTATAGCTTCATAAGCCTAAAATACTGTAATTTAATACCAGTGAACAAGCTTTTTGGCATAGCAAGCTATTCAGTAAAATATCCGTCGCCAAAAACGACAAAATCCACCTGTTTTAACACAGGTGGATTTTAAAATAAAAACCAAGCTTTAAAGGATAACTTATTCTTCGCCTTTAGTTTCGCTACCATCGCCTTCCTGATCATCAGCCTGCGGCTGAGGCAATGGCTTTAACGCTTCGTCGTAGGCCACTTTCGCTTCGGTAACTTCTGCTTTTTCTAAAAGGAAGTCAACCACCTGCTCTTCGAGCGCAGCAGCCTCAACACTTTGTAATAACTGCTCATTACTGTAGTAGTAATTAACCACCTCTTCAGGGCTCTCGTAACTCGCTGCAGCCTCTTCGATAAGAGATCGAACAACATCCTTATCTGCTGTGATTTTCTCCTGAGTCACAATCTCAGAAACAATCAAACCTAGTGCGGTTCGTCGCTGAGCTTGCTCTTTAAACATATCGTCTGGCAACAAAGCTTTCATATCAAGGTTCTCTGCTGCGCCACCGTACTGCTGAATTGTTTGATTTCTCAGCGCGTCAATTTCGCCAGCAACCAATGCATTAGGCACTTCCACGGGAGTACGATCTAGCAAGCTATCTAAAATCTGTTGCTTAGTCTTGTTTTTAATAGCCTTCTGCTTTTCACGCTCCATGTTCTCCTTAACATCTTCACGGAACTTCTCTTCACCACCCTCAGTCACTCCAAATTTCTCAAAAAAAGCCTCATCAAGCTTTGGCAAGACTTGTTTTTCAGCACTTTTCAGAGTGATAGTGAACGTTGCATCAGCCCCTTTGAGTGATTCAACCTGGTAATCCTCAGGAAAAGTCACTTCGACATCTTTGGTCTCACCTATCTTCATGCCGATAATTCCGTCTTCAAAACCAGGAATCATAGACTTGGAGCCAATCACTAGTTCATGATCCTCCGCTGAGCCACCTTCAAATGCCTCGCCGTCTTTTACTCCGCTGAAGTCGATTTTAACTTTGAAGCCGTCTTTTATAGCTGCCTTAGTATTATTCCAAGTAGCTTGTCCCTTTCTCAGGTTTTCAATCATCTTGTCGATATCTTTATCTTCGATATCCGCATCATATTTGGTGACTTCTATACCTTCTATATTGGTTAGCTCAACCTCAGGATAGACTTCAAAAGTAGCGATGTACTCTAGATCACTACCTTCCTCCATGTTTTTAGGCTCAATCGTTGGCTGACCTGCAGGACGAACCGACTCTTTCTGAACAGCCTCGTAGAAAGTTCTATTTATTGTGTCGCCAAGAACTTCTTGCCTAACACCCTCGCCGAAACGCTGCTTAACAACTTTCAGAGGCACTTTACCCTTGCGAAATCCATTAATGCGCACAGTTTTAGCAGCTTTATTAAGACGCTTAGTTACTTCTTGATCCACAACATCAGCTGGAACACCAATAGTCAACCGTCGCTCTAAACCGGAAATCGTTTCGATAGAAACTTGCATGATTATGCCTCTGAAATACTTATATAGGGGACTACTACTTAAAAATTGCGTTTAAACAAGTTGGATAATGACATGGTGCGGTCGGAGAGACTTGAACTCTCACACCTTACGGTACTGGAACCTAAATCCAGCGCGTCTACCAATTCCGCCACGACCGCGCAAAATGCCATTTAACTCATACTATCTGGAGAGCATTGTAACCTATTGATTTATAAGAAGAAACCTATAGATTTCATTAACTCCCTCTCAAGAAGGGACGCAATTGTGCCACAGTAGATCTCAGTGATCAACATAGTTATGCATCTTTATTTTAATTAAATGGTCATCAGGCACAAATCAGATCACATAGTGCAAATTTGAAACAATTTAGCCAAAATAAAGAAAGAATACATCAGGCCATATAGGCACTTTGCACTCTTCAACCACTCATTCGGACACTTAAAAAATTATTTTGTGAGATATATCCTACAAAAACAAACGCCAATGTCGACTATCGCGCCAAAAGCGATTTGTAGATAATGTTTATCAACAAGGAGGTAAACAAGGAAGCACGTCGACCAGGAAAGGTCATAAGGAGGAAAAAAATTCTGCTTTAGACTCAGGATGATCATAGCAGAAGGAGCAAAGCACTCACCATAAGGATATGGGTTTGCCAGGAAGGCATCTCACCACGGAAAGGACTTAAGGTGAAAAGCGAAAAAATCCGAGGGGTATCCCCCCTCGGATTTTTTTTATCCATGAGACAATCCCAACAAAAATGGGAAAGCTCATTCACTTCATTATTGTGAGAGATATCTCACAAACAAATCAGACAATAGCGACTTCTACTCAATTAATTACAAAGTGATAATACCTGGCATATAGGGACATTCACACGGAAGTCAGCAGGCCATGGCGGGTCAAGGGAAACTTCATATTCTTTTCGGTTAATTAGGAAGATCACAGATAGAAGGATCTACTAGGACGAACAATTTATCAGGAAGATTAAAAATTCAGGGAAAGAAGTTATGGAACACCGAATTATTGAGGTGCGCAAAGCACCTCAATAGCCACCTAAAATAACAATTTCATCACCACTAATTAAACTATTCCTACCAACGATAATCACCCTACTCTCTCGACAGCGCACCCGAAACTTAGAAAGCGTTACCATAAAAACGCTCAAATTGTTACAAATATTAGGGGTTTATAGAAGAAAGTAAGCTATTTATTCGTTATTATAGCGGGCTTAAAGCCATAGACTACTCTGCCGTTGAACCAGGTGCCGGATGCTCTACCATCTTTTTGGGTTGATGAAAGACCTCCAACCTTACAAACAAAAAAGAGCTCACAAGATTAAATTCAATGACGACAATACATATTGATTTAGGAGATTGATTTTAGTGCATGACAGGATTGCAAACAAAGAAAGTATTAGACTTCAATAGGTTGCGTAAAAGCAGCGACTTTATATTCATGGCCATTTCAGACAACCCCCTAAACCAAAATTTATTTATGAAGCCCCTTATCCAGAAGATTGTTGCATCTATCTTATTCACGTTATTTTCAATATCCACTGTTTACGCACAAGCGCCAACGCAAGAACAGATTGACCGGTTCAAAAGACTACCCCCGGCACAACAACAAGCCCTGGCAAGATCCTTCGGCGTAGACTTGTCTGATTTAGATGGCTTACTTGAAGAAAACGGCGGTGACGAAACAGAAGCAGAACCAATCTCAGGAAATAGACGAGATTTAACAAAAAGTGGCAGAAACTCTAACCGCAACTTACAAGGTGGACAAATTCCACCTAACGGGTTTGATCTAGATAATATTGACCCCAATGATTTGGAAGGCCTAAGTGGCGTGAATGGCTTACTCGAGGGTTTTGAAAGTAGTGAGGAGGAAGATGAACTCAAATTGTTTGGCCATAATATTTTTAACTATGGCGCAGAGACCTTCGCACCGGCAGAAGATATTCCAATCCCGGTAAATTATTTGTTAGGTCCGGGAGACACCATTGTCATCCAACTATACGGCAAAGAGAACGCCACCCATACCCTGAAACTGAATCGTGAAGGTCAGATCCAATTCCCAGATATTGGGCCTATTTCTCTTGCAGGCTTACCGTTCGAGGCTATGCAGGAAAAACTTACCAATGTGGTCAATGAACAAATGATAGGCGTTAAGAGCTCTATCACCATGGGCCCATTGAGAACTGTTAGAGTCTTTGTGCTGGGTGAAGCTGAAATCCCAGGCTCCTATGTTGTGAGTTCTCTCTCTACCATGACAAACGCCATATTTGCCAGTGGCGGCATCACCGAAATCGGCTCTTTGAGAAATATCCAGCTTAAACGGGCTGGAAAGGTTGTCGCCAGATTGGACTTATATGACCTTCTTTTAAGAGGGGATACAAGCGATGATTCCCGTCTTCTTCCCGGCGATGTTATATTTATTCCACCAGTAGGCAAAACAACAGGCATTTCTGGAGCTGTTAAGCGCCCAGCTATATATGAGCTAAAAAACGAGAGAACAGTAGCTGATGTGATACAGCTAGCGGGTGGACTATTAGCCAACGCCTATGCTCCCGCATCAAGAATTGAAAGGATTTCACGATCGGGAGAAAAAACCCTTGTTAATATCGATATCTCCAGTCCATCAGGCAGAAGCTTTAAAGTCAATGATGCCGATATTATTCAAATACAACCCACCCTAGAAACCGTTAACGACACGATAACACTCGAAGGGCATGTAAAACGCGAAGGCGACTTTGCATGGCGCAAGTTTATGCGCTTTACCGACATTGTTCCCAACGCGGACGAATTACTGCCCAACCCCGATATTGTCATCGGACTTATTCAACGAGAAGAAAAGATTACTCGCAGAACACAAGTACACTTATTTTCTCCTCAGCAAGCATTTGCCTCACCACAAGGGCCAGAAGACCCTCTACTACAGCCACGTGACGTGATAACCCTTTTTGAATACGACACCAATAGAGTCGAGATACTAAAAGAACTGGTAGATCGACTAAAAGTTCAGTCCAACTTCAGCCAACGCCAACAGACTATCCGTATCTATGGCAGCGTGCGCTTTCCTGGCGAATACCCTTTAGCTACGGGAAATATGAGTGCGAGGGAGCTTATTAGCTTAGCAGGAGGACTTACGGAAAGCGCCCAAGGCTCAGGAGCTGAAATAACACGCTACGACCTGAATGAGAATAGAGAACGGGTAGACCTGCGAAAAGACTTTGACCTTACAATGGAAAACCCACAATTAAAAGCAGGTGATACTTTACGTATTAAACAAATTCCCCTCTGGCAAAAAAGAGAGTCAGTGGAGCTAACAGGTGAAGTCATCTATCCGGGCGTCTATGACCTATTACCAGGAGAAACACTCTTAAGCGTTATCGAAAGAGCTGGAGGACTGACACCCTACGCTTACCCAGAAGGTGCAATTTTTTCGCGTAAAGAATTACGACTTTTAGAAGAAGAAAGATTAGAGAATCTCAAAGTTAAAATCGCCAGCGATCTAGCTACTGCAAATTTAGAGAAGTCAGCAGCCAAAAAAGAGATAGATAAGGCTGAGGCCGATCAAATACTCAACAGCATCGAAAGTACGAAAGCGCTCGGACGTATGGTTATTGACCTTCCCACAATATTAGATCGACCTAAAAAATTCGACTTTGAGCTCGCCGACGGTGATAAGTTAGAAATTCCCCGGTTTAAACCATCCGTTACCGTCGTGGGAGAGATTCAGCACTCCACATCACACTTTTATGATGCACGGCTAGATATTAAAGACTACATCGACATGTCTGGCGGCACTAAACAAAATGCAGATAAGAAACGTATCTACGTTGTAAAGGCC
Source organism: Agarilytica rhodophyticola (assembly GCF_002157225.2). Lineage (NCBI taxonomy): Bacteria > Pseudomonadati > Pseudomonadota > Gammaproteobacteria > Cellvibrionales > Cellvibrionaceae > Agarilytica > Agarilytica rhodophyticola. The sequence goes on along the minus strand of NZ_CP020038.1, from coordinate 2,856,745 downwards.
AATGGTCGAGTTTACGCCCCAGCAAGCTCAGCATGGTTTAAATCTAACTCCAAAGCTCTACAGCCTGGGGATACCATTGTAGTGCCTATTAATACAACCAAGGTGGATTCACTGACACTTTGGAGCAGTGTTGCTCAAATCGTATCTTCAGCAGCTCTGGGTATAGCAGCACTCGGCAATTTGTAAACATTCAAACTATTTGAAAAAAAGTAAGATTGTTGACGCATAACCCCTTGCCGAAAAAAAACTAACTCATTACAATACGCGCCCTCCCATTGATGGGAGGAAAACCCTAGGATCGTAGCTCAGTTGGTTAGAGCGCTACCTTGACATGGTAGAGGTCGGCGGTTCGAATCCGCCCGGTCCTACCAAGTTTTAATCAGTTTGTTCAAGTTTTAGAAAACCGATTAAAAACAAAGAGTTAGATGCTGAAATTTAAATAAAATTAAAGTTGACACTCACAAAAGCGACGTATATTATACGCGCTCTTTCGGGCAATAGCCCACTTGCAGATCCGCCTTAGCTCAGTTGGTAGAGCAAATGACTGTTAATCATTGGGTCGCTGGTTCGAGCCCAGCAGGCGGAGCCAGATACAAAAAAGGCCGCGATTTGCGGCCTTTTTACTTACTATTCGATTCAGTTTTACTGTTCTTTTTTTAACCTTTGCAACTTACTTTCACGCCAGCAAAGCAAACCCATTGCTATTGCAGCAACAACACCTTCAGTCGTTACAGCATCACCACTCACAGCAACATAATTAATAAACTCTATCATTGAATCAGACCTTTTTGTTTTAGCTCATTTTTTGCGATTTCTGCCAAAACCGCACCGACAACAGTTGCAGCAACCGCTATTACAAACCCACGTAAATCATTACCCATATTTATTGCCCCGGATGCGTAATATCGAATATCCACGCACCTAACGAAAAATCGTCGTCATCTACGCCATCATTCAAAATATCACCAATGGAATTGACACCTTCAGCAAATATATTATGACGGTTCGTTGGATTTACAGCGTTACCAGCGGCGGCGGCAGATCGAGCAACCGCACCAGCACCACGCCCACCAATGTATAAAATCCCAGCACCAATAACCCCGACGGTTATCAACAACGAACGATGCTCTTTTGTTAATAATTTCATGCCAACGCAATAGCCTCCTTTATATCTTCGTCAGTAAATGGATTAACACCATTCTCATGGCGAATAATTGCATTTATCAACGGGACATAATCATCCTCATCTATCGGCACATCTGAAGATTTACCAACAGCATTGGCGACAGCCATAATATATGCACCAGTATTATTTTCGTGAGACGGCGCAAACTCGTTAATTAATTTTTCGATAGTATTAGTCCCCTTACGCACATCGTTACGCAAATCCATAAATAGCGCACGAATTCCATAAATCGGATTTTCGAATTGCTCAAAACGCCCATCTGTATTTCTTGACGGCGGAATTTTCCCGCGCCATGGAATTGCAGTTAACACCAAATTACCAGGATTATTATTTCTAATCCCGCGAGGCCTATTATCATTCACATTTATAACCTCGCTACCACCAAACAACTCATTTAAAAAATCAAAAAAACGACCCACAATTACAAATGCACTCATCACACTACCTCTGTTAAATACTCAGGCATAATTTTTACTTCAACTTCAGACGGCAATATAAGCTCACCAACATCGCTATAACCACGATAAGAAAACGTCGCAGAACCGGCACTCTTTACAATATTATTTCTACCATCCGAATACGTTAGCGACGTAACATAATCCATATAGTTTTCTTCAATAACTCTACCTGCCGACAACCCCTGCAATATATATTTTAATATTTCTCCACGCATGACAGTCTTATCGCCACGTGGAAAAAACACAGCATCGCCCGATATCAAAAATTCATTTCTTGTCGTTACGTCACTCCCATCCTGGATATAAAGCCTCGCGACATAATCAACAGGATCAATCACACGAAACACATAAGCATCAGTAATATATTCAACTTGTAAATTAAACTCTGGAACATATAGAGGTGAGTTAATTGCTAGTAGTTTTTGAACACCTGTATATTGCAGCGTTTCTGCATCATAGAAAAAAGTGCGCCCCGTCGAATTTCCGATAAGCAACAAATCATCTTTTTCATAATAACTTAATCGATTTAAAGCACCATTGCTCTCAGTTACACCGACAACAACATCTTCTATCTCTAGCGTTAACACATTAAATCTTGAAAAAGTAATACTATTCGAATCAGAACGCCTTATAAGTGTTAAAAAACCATTTCTATAAGCAACCCCTATCTCAGGGAAAAACTGGCCTGCCGGATTCGTATATATAACACTATATGACTTGGTGTTCATGTCTAACCTACCAATAACGCGAAGCCCAACAATGTATACAATGCCCTCAGGCGTTACAGCTGCACCCCTAAGACCACTATCAAAAGCATCTCCATCACCGCTAATCGCATGAGATTCAAGAAGCGCACCAGACATAGAAAATTTTCTTAATTGCGTTTTAGTCACACTCCAAACAAAGCCATCAAATAAAAACAATGACCTATGTAAACCTTCGTTAACAGTATCAAATACTTGCGTCCTTATAAATTCCTCATTTCTTTCATAACTAACAGGATTTATATCAACATAACCAAAGGTCTTTTTAATATTGAGCGGGAGAGAATTTGTTGCCAGAGCTGTCGTTTGAATATTTTCAGATACAGTAAATTCACCCCTCACAACTTGACTATTATAGTCACCGGTTCCCGCTACAAAAACACAACGTAATGATAGATCACTTTTATTTGTCACTTGAAAGTTATCAAAAGCAAGCCTTCCCGGTTCACTTCTTCTAAACACGCGCTTATCACCTTCGCGCATAGTAATCGGCTGGCCGTCAACAATAACCTTAACAGGTCTCGCCGACTCTTTTAAAAAGAGAAAGTCGCCAGCAAAATCAACTTTTCTCTCTTCTTGATTCGGCTCTAATAAAATAGGTATTTCACCTTGAGACATTTATCATTTCCCCTTAAAACTTAACGCAACAAGACCCAGCGCAACAGCGCCACCAACTAAACCCACCGTTTTTATACCATCTTGAGCAACCAAGGCCCCCTCGCTTGTATTTGCAGTTGTAGCAAAAGCTAAAGCCCTATCAGTGACTTGCGCATTCTGCTGCGAAAAAAATTGCAACGCGTCCACAGTTTCAGAAATCAACGTTTGATTTGATTCACTAATTTCATTCACTGCAAACTCACCGAAGTTAAAACTATCTGTCAGCGCATCCCCTGCGATATCTAGCGCATCCTCAGCCAATCCATTTGCGCTAGCTATTGAGTCCTCAGCAATGTTAGCGACGGCACTTACCGAGCCGTCCGCTATTTCGTCGACGGTTTCCAGTGCATCCGCGCCAAAATCCAGTGCTGCTATATTAATTTCTTGCGCAGCATCCAGCGCACCGAAATCCGTTTGCTCTATCGTGACATTACCTGTTGTTTCCCCAAGCGTTACATTGCCGCCGATATTGCCAGAGTCTGTTACTCGATTATCACCGGATGTCGTTGTAGTATCACGCGTTGAATTAGTACTGCTTGTATTTTGTGATGAGCGACTTCGACTACTTGTAGACATTATTTTTTACACCTCAACACATATTCGTTTAACTCAAAACCCATAGATTGCATTATTCTTATCATGCCGCGACGCTGGACGTGTACACGCAAATCTAATCCCATTTTATGCGCATATTTAACAAAGTAAGGCACGAATTCTTTTATGCCCGAACCTTCACCGAGAACCAAACAAAACTCGTTTGGCTCATCAACTCGCGTTACCGCCCACCCCTCTGATTTTTTACTTTTACAATGCCACAGCTCCGCAATACCGTTTTTTACTTGATCACGAATAATATGCAAATCACCGGCGCCCGATATTTTAAATTTATCGTCAGTATCGCTTGTCCATGGCTTTTTAATAATGCTAATCATTTTTTCATTACCAAATAAATACCAGCAACAGCAGCAACAAGTACAAGTGGATTAGAAAAAAAACCGCCAACAGTGTTTGGGTTGCCACCGCCGAACGATATATTTTTTACACCACTAGCGGAGCTGCCACTACTATCACCGCCAGTTCCGCTAGCGCCAGAACTCGCGCTTTGCTGAAGAGATGCGCCGCCCCCACCCAATAAACTTGCAGGATTCATATCATCACCCCACTAAACGCGATATTGCCAGCGTCGCAATAACACCACCGGTAGCAAATAAAATATTTTTATTTATTGCAACACCACCCACATAAAAATTATTATCTACTGTTACCGCAGATCGCGCCGAGTTTTCAGGTATTGCAACAGTCGTTTGATCGGGCACAGTCTCAGGACGCACTCCCACAACTTCACGCCCTGTATTTACGCCGCTTGCCTCCGCAACTTTGATGTCACGATAAAATCCACCGACGTCTGTTAAAAGCTCTCGAAACATAATTCACCTGCCAATTAATTACCGAGCACACCTATATACTCGAAGACACTTTTTACAGTCATAGCTTCAGAGCAGTTATAAATGACACGAAAGTCATTTAAATTTCGAAGGTCAAAAGCATTACCACCATAACCAAGCTCAAGCCCATCGACACTAAACCAAGGGCTAATAGGTTGGCGCACACCATCAAATTGCACCATTTCATTTAGCTCCGCTGATCGCTCCCAAAATGTCTCAAGATTTCGCTCCATACGAATTTTTGAAATAGAGCCAGCACTTGGAATGGCATACATGCAATCAAACGACTGCGAAACGGGAGTGCCATAAAGATAGTCGGAAACTTCAAGCTCACCCGCGCCATTTATAGATCGCGACTCACGACGTATATTCATCATTAAACCAGGGCCACCTGGAATTGCTGCACTTTGCGACGCTTCAATTTTTAATGATGGCGCTGTAACACCTTCGGCTATATCAATTTCAAGTGTGAATGAATTAATTGCATTACCGCGAACATCAGGAACCGCAGTATTAACGGCGGTCAACTCCTCTTGGTCTCGACGCTTTAAGCCAACACGATCAAACGGAATTCTTAAAATTCCGTTGGCAGGCTCAAGCTTTTTGTGCTGATTCATGATATCGCGCTCAGTAGCGCTAAACTTTTGAAAGACTTTACCGTTCGCCTTGATGCGAATTTCAGTCATTTGCGCAAGCGTGATACCTGAATAAAACAGATAAAGCATGTGATACCGTCTACCGATGGGCAAACTAATTGACGCAGTGTTACCAGCACTCACAGAATTGAATGAGGGCATACGTTTTTCAATACGCATGATTATTTACCCCCTGTCTTTTTTGCAGTCGCAATATCAGCCACTTTTTTAAGTGCTTTCACATTCGACTTGTGAAAGAGATACGCAACTAAGCCCATCCCTGCAACACCTACCGCTGTAGACACCGCGATTTTTGTATCAACATTTCGCTCGACAGATTGTCGAACGTCTCTCAATGGATTCATAAAATTGTCCCGCCAAAGCTAATTTTTCAAATATTTTTTTAAATTGCTTTTATATAAAACAGGACACTTCGGTTAATCGTCGACCATAGTTCGGTTACTTCGGTTTAATAGTTCGGTTACTTCGGTTAAAAATGATCATTTTTTAGGTGTAAACACTTTTACTTTTTCAGTATCACCGGAAATATCCCAGCGATAAAATTCCCCCACTCTCAACGCCCTTAGCTGATCAACTTTTACATCTATTTCAGCACCCACACGCTTAGCAGCATTTAAACCCATACTGCCCGCCCAGATAATACCGGCATTTTCAACAGCGTCCTTGCTTATCGACTGAGGACGCTGGCTTGTCGCCTGCCAAATCAAGTTATATTTACGCCCTTCTTGCCAGCATTTTTTATGATACGGATGTCTTTTAATTTGTATTGGCCCCGCTCCTTCACATGCAGCCCCGTACTCTTCAGCAACAACATGTGTCTCTTTATTTCCATCGAGCACACTCCAAATAACCGCGCAAAAATCCTCAAAAAGCTCAGTGTCACCTTCACCTGTATAAGCAATTTTAAAACCCTTACCACTTTCAACAGAGCGTCGCAAAGCGTCAAAAAACTTTGCAGGCTTATTAAAACCATACACCGTTGTCCCTTGATATTTTCTGTGGTCTTTATTCGTGTCCCATAGAATCACCCTCGAACCACGGGCTAGCGGCTCCGCCTTCCTTATCATGCACTGGCTCTTCCCGTGGCCGCTCCTCGCTAGATACAGCGTGTGGCGGTTCGGCAACATTGTGTTCTCGTTTATCGCCATCTTTTTGTGCCTCTTTTTTCTTATCCTGCTTTTTCAATGATTGAACAACCAACCATGTGGACTTAAGTAATTTACCTATAAACCAACCAAATCGAAGTTCTGGCGAGTACGGCACAGAATCAACACCGATACCCAGATTATATTTTTCAAAAAATGGAGAAAGCTCCTTCTTTCCCTCCTCAAATACATCATCTTGAAAACCTACACGACGATCCATTGCCTTACCTAGAATTTCAATACCTTTAACCGTTAGCTTCGATAAATTTTGTGCATTCTCGCCAGGATCGACCGACTTACTTTCAACCGACGCAACTTCATCTTTTGGCTTTTGCTCATCGGCTTCATATTTATTGATCAGCTGATCAATCAATGATTCGTCCACAGCCAGCCCCCTATAGCACTTCCAATCAAAGCGATACCGGCAACAATATTAGGCAAGCGCGAACCAGACTCCTCCAATTCGCTCGACGGCTCCGCCGCTTCATTTGGATTAAAGTCGGTTTCAACTTCGCCTAAATTTTCGGTTAGCTCGGTCTCTGCGATCACTTCAACTTCGGTTAATTCGGTTGTTACGATCGGTTCGTCTTCGCTTACCTCGGTTACGACATTCGGTTCACTTTCGGTTACATTGGACGGTCTAGTGACGGTTAAACCCGGTTTAAACGATGCCTCACGCCATATTTTGTTTTGACGTGCTGCACGCGTACCCTGGTTCCAACCACTCGCATCACAATATGTATAGAAGTGAGCACCACGCTTTTTAGTTTGAAAAACCTTGGCATCTTCACCACAGCACGAGCATTTCCAAGTACCAATTTGCACATTATCTGACTTCGCCATACTTCACCCCCGGCTCCCACTCAATTAAAAAACGACCTCCACCAACAGCAACGGAAACCGTAGCGATTAAAATAGAGATAATTAAGACCGCTTTAAAAACAACATTAAGCCATCCCCAAAACTTAAATATTTTTATAAATCCATCCACATTAAAAACCTCCAGTACAGTTATTGATATAAATCCAAGATGGGGCGGTTCCCGCCCCTTTCTGAAAAACCCCTCAACGACGTACTCCACGCCTCTGTATTGGCCGTAAAGGTCGCCCGTCTCACTTCCCACGTATAAACACGAGTCTCCACATGCTCCCCATGCTCGCTAAACAACAGCCCATCAAACACCGCCAATATCTCGCCGTATTTATTCTCATCGTCGCGATCAATCATGCACGCACGAACAGGACGATCTTCTAAAGCACAATCAACACCTCCCATTAAATCCATATAACGTTGCCAATCGCCATCACACGCCGCCTCAATAATGGCCTCCGCTTCTGGCGAAAGGTAAATGCGCACCTCAGAATTCTTTATTCTTCTTGCTTCACGCCAGACCGTCACACTGGGCATATTCTTAAAATCAAACTGGCGAATGCCCCAGGTGCTTTTCCATGCCTCAATACGTAGCGCCGCTTCTATAGCATCGCCGTCATAGGAATCTTTACCCACATTAAAACCGGTAATATTTTTAGAAATGTACTTGCAGCAGTACGCCACCGCACACCCCTTATCTGGATCAATATAAACAATCTTATAGCGCGACTCGCGAGCACCTTTTTCGTCGCTATCCTCTTCTAAGGCGTAATGGTGAAACACGTAACTGGCTTCAATTATCTTATCTTCAGGAAACCACATCGCTAAGTGCCAATGTGGCGTGCCGTCGTGGTGAGGCTCTACCATGCGAAAGCCAAAAGGCTTGATATCTCTTCTCGCCCACTCTGCACGAATGCGCGCATACACATCGCACAAATAATCATTGCACTCGCGAGGAGTAAAACCGACATAATTAGGATTGCGCTTAACAGAAAAACCTTTTTTATTCTTCCAGCGACGAAAGGTCATCGCGTGGTATTTACTCGGCGCGCTCAAAGTCAAAAAAAGACAAGCGTACTTTACGCCGTGATAGTCTGAGTCCTTCGCGTACTCTTGGACACCATGCAACCGCGTCATTAACTCGTTGTAGCGATTTATAGGATTAGAAACAGACAGGTCTGAAAGCTCCGCCAGCGTATACACTTGGCCTTTATCGTTAACAGCTTCCAGAGATTCCAACAAACGACGATTTCGCCGCTGTTGATCCGCTCGGCGACGCAAACTAAAGTTACTCAGGTATTTGGCTTTGTTCAGCGCAACCGCTCCCATATCGCGCAGCACAGCTTCTAATTGACGAGACGCAATTTTGCGCAGTTGACGACGCCACCACGCAGGATCACACACACGCGCAAACGCGGCGATTCTTTCTTTATCAGAATAACCGTCCTCTTCAGACTTCAAAGGAAATGCTACGCCAGCCGTTTCGACGACGTCTCGAATAAACTCGGTGACGTGGCACGCCTGCTTCTCTTTTGAAATAGCCAGCCTTTTAACTTCGCTCGCCTCAAAAAATATTTGGCGCTGAGTTTTTTTCGCCTTCGCTTCCGCATAGTCTTTTATCCGCGTATCGCAGCAATCGCACGAGAGACCGCTACGGCCTATTTTTAATCTATTCGCAGTATTAGCAAGCCATGCATCCGCATCACCAAAACCCGTTTTACGCTGAATACGTGCGTGTTCACGTTTAAGATATTCAGAAACGCCAGGGTGACGACGATAAATCGAGGAGCGCCACTTCTCGTGCTCCTCTTTGCCATTCTTTATATCAATCAAAAGGGAATGTTCTCGCTAAACATTTCAGCACAAATTTCTTTTTGCAACTCAGATTGACGAGAGCGCAATTCTTCAAACCCAATACCAAAACTATTTTTCTGATCCTCTGACGCCTTTTCGAATTCAACGCCAGATGAAAACCCTCTCATATAATCCAAAATCCTTTTTACTTCATTGAACTCATCAATCAACACACTGATATAGTATTTTCTGCGACGCTCAAAACCTGTCGATAATTTTTCGCTACTCATTACAACCACCCTTAGTTATCAAATAGATGCGACCCATAAGGTTAAGCCGGTAGTTATGCATATGAACAAACTGCTCTTCCATAATGCTCGCCTGCTGATCACTAACCCCATGCAGACGCTCACTCGATAGAAAATCATTCAACTTAGAAAGCTTCTCTGTTAAATCACGAAGCTCTTTTTTCAACCTAAATACAACACTGTTTTCCAGACTTTCAACTTTCATGACTACCCCCCCCTACCAAACGTATTCAGGACAATAAAAATACACCTTGTTTTTGCATTCCGGCATAACCTCAACGACACACACCACCACACCAAAAATAAGAAAAACACAAGCTATAAAACCCAACACAGCATCCGCCTGCCTTTTGTCTAGCGACAAAACATAAGCGACAACAACCACACCAACCGCAACAATTAAAATAGAAATACCCACAAAAGATAACTCATCAATCATCACAACAACCCACCTTTAATTGCATACTGATAAAACCAAGGGCCACCCATGCCATCCGTTTTTCTCATCACATTGCGCATCATACGAAGCTCACCAAGCGAAATACCGCGCTGAGAATTAGTAACAGACTCCGCACCGCGCTTAACACCGATAGCCTTTCTATAATTCGAAGTCTTATAACGCGCCCTCATTACTAGCACCCCAAGGGCCGCAAACCACCTTTGCGGTTTTTATTGATAATATTCCATACATGCCTTCCAAGCTGCGGCTCTTCAGCGCGAACAGCACCGCCGCCATTCACCGGCCATATCGTGACAGTCACAGCGCCCATGTACTTTAATACCGTCGCCTGAAAACCTTCATCCGTCTTTTCATCAATATAGGTGCACGCAGACCTAAAGTTAATAAACTCTTTGGCTTCTACTGGCTTCATTTTTCCGCCTCCAAACAACCCACAATATAATTAGCTGCGTTTTGATATCGGCGCTTACCAGTAAAAATACTGCATCCCTCAACCCCAGGAGAAAACACCAAAACTTCACGGAAAACGCCGTAACGCCTTTCTATAACTCCAAATCCTTTTTTTCTCGCAAAAAATTCTAAATCACAAAAACTACTTATTTTCATTTCAACAAACCCCGTAATTTAATTAACCTATTAAGCTTTTTAAAACAGTTGCTTATATGCTTTAGCCTATATTTTCCAGGCTTTAATTTATTTACAATGCCGATCGCCTTACGCGCCGCATCAATTTTTAAATTTATGGCCGTCAATGCATCGCATGTAATAATGCCAATGCTTGTTACGTATTTAATACTTTCGAATTTGTTCATGCTGCGTCGTCCTCTTGATCGTCGTCTTCCTGAAGTAAATCTCTTTCTTCAAATAGCTCTTGCGTATTTAATGTTTTTGCATGTTGAGCTACTGCGTCCGAATCCCAGCCACTACCTTTACACGTAGGACAGGGCATTAATTCTGTTGAATAAATTGTTCGGCCTGCGTTATCACACATTTGCTGGCTCGACGTTGGCATTGCCGCAAATGATGTGCGAGCCATTAAATAACCTATGCCTTTACACAAAGAGCAACGGCACTCAACAGGTACAGAATGCTCTTCTTTTGCCAACGCATTTAATTGATAGGAATATCTATGGGTCGCGAATTCAATGTATTTTTTTAATGACATAACTTAAACGCCATGTTCAGAATGTGTTAAGTGAGAAAGCGCTAGGATTCGTCGTTTAATCCCGAACCGTTCAAAAAGTCTTTCACCAAATCTATGAATATTTTTTCGCCTGAATTTTCGCGCTCCATCGTCGGTATCACTCCTTTGTCAATTAGCATCTTGACTGTCTCGACACTCGCACCTTCACCCATACGCTTTGCGTACTCTTTCACCGTGATATAGCGGACATCGATATTAAAAAGACTGGACATTTGTACACCTAATACGACAGCACACTGTGTGCTAATCTCAATAATTGAAGCTAAAAAAACTCTGATCGGAATCTGCATATCCCGATCAGGATAATATAAAACAAGAATATCCCGATCAGGATAAAAGTCAAGTAAAAAATGAATATCAGCGAAAAAATTAGATTTGTGAGAGACCAGGAAAGCTTAACTCAAACACAATTTGCGGAAATGATAGGAGTAAAACCCAGCTCATATAACGGCTGGGAGGCCGGCAAAACAGTACCAGCACATGCACTGACAAAAATTACAAGCCATCCTCAGTTTAAAAAATACTCACTTTTTTTAACTCAAGATGACAGTGACGAAAACATTGGTTATTTAGCAGCTGAACTAAAAAGACAAAACATAACAGTCAATGAGCTGTTTGCAGAGCTTCTGGATCGTGCGACGGAGGAGCAGATTGACCTGCTTGATGAGTACATCGGTCACTTGATGACTTATCGACGACAACTAACAGACACAAAGCATGACAAGCCGAAATCTGATCACGATGACTAAACCCGGCAACTTCGCGGCGTAAATTTTTCGTGCGTCGCGTCTTTTTAGCACTCATTTATACATCTCCCATACATTTGGCGCACATTATTTCATCGTATTTTGTAACATTCAACACACAATTGATAACTATTAGTTTCAAGAATCCAAAAATTCAGTAGAAAAATGGCATATAAATTTACGCACCCATGTGATTTGACTCATAGCTATATTCGTGCTAATGATTACATATAAGCTATTACAAACTACTGTATATTAAAACAGTATTTACGGACTACACTAGAAAATATTATGACAGTTAAAAAAAAGATGGCCGATTCTGGCCCGACCTTTCGCACCTAAATTTATCCGCAACTGATCCGCGCTTATCTCGCAGTTTTTCAAATAAAGCCGAAGCAGCATTTTTCAGACGACAGCTAACAGCAGAAATCCAAAAAGAAACCACAGCACCTAGCGATTCGCGCAAGCTCTCAGATTTAGCTGACTTGTGGTTCAAGCTTTATGGTAAAACACTTACATCCGGCGAATCACGCCTAAGCTATCTGCACAATATCATTGCAGAAATGGGCGACCCGATCGCATCCACATTTACAACCAGCGACTACATCGAGTTTCGCGCTCGACGTGTTGAGAAAGTGTCAATCAATACAGCAAATCACGACCTGACTTACCTAAAGTCAGTTTTTAATCAGCTCATTGACTGCGGTGAATTGAAATACGAGAGCCCTATAGCAAAGATCAAAAAGCTGAAGGACTCTAAAAAACCGAAAGTAAGATGTTTAGACATTGGAGAAATACGCAAACTTTTACATGCGCTAGAGAGCAGAGAAAGCGACGCGCATATCATAGCCAAAGTGTGCTTGGCAACAGGTGCACGCTGGAGTGAGCCATTGTCACTCAAGAAAGAAGATATACAGCATGGCAAAGTAACGTTCGTCGAAACAAAAAACGGCAACCCGCGCACACTACCAATATCCTCGATATTAGAAAAACTTATTCTCGATAACTTACCACTGCGCGACGGATACAAGGTTTTTCAGCGCGTCATTGATGAATTGAAAATCGACTTGCCAGCGAATCAACTTACCCATGTACTCCGCCACACTTTCGCAAAATCGTTTATCAGAAAAGGAGGCCGCATTAACGACCTGCAAAAAATCTTAGATCACGAATCGATAGAAACGACAATGATATATGCGCAGTTTGCTGAATATCATTTAGTCGATGTGCTCAAATATAATCCGCTAACAGACTTTGAAATGTATCAGCAAAAACCGCCAGAAACCGCCGAAAACCTCCAAAAACCGCCAAACATATTTTGGCCATTTCCAACTGCTTGATTTTAAAGGGGTTTTTTTAGCTTAAAATGACTGTTAATCATTGGGTCGCTGGTTCGAGCCCAGCAGGCGGAGCCAAAAAACATTGAAAATAAGTAAATGTGTACTATTTTTGGCTGTAACCATGTTCAAATAATTGATTATAAATTCTTTTTGCCTGAGGTGCTCGCATAAACGCTCTCGACAATCTAGAAAACCCAAGCACACTAGCCTTGTTCTTGATTTTTTTCATTCATTAGATCTAATGCTATCTACTAACGCATACTCTAAAAAATATTCACATGGCTTATAACCCTCACAGCTTCGTATTGCTACATTGAGCTTGTGGAATCATGATTTTTCTGTTGAAATATATATTTCAACATTGCTTCAGCCCTCCCGCAAGGAACACGCTTATTTTTTTAAGATTTCTTTTCTACTAGAAACTCCCTGTTTTTATTACATAAGCATCTTACCCGACTTTCAATTAGATTTTTAGTCATACAATTGGCAAGCTGGAAAAAATGTGACTTAGCGGCTTCAGAAAGTAAGTAGCCTTGTTTGGTAAACATTGCAACAATTGATTCATTGAGCGATAGTGAATATCGCTTACATACCTTCTTTCAAAAACACTTCAATAAGTGACCGGGCCGTTCAAAATTGGTGCTTATTTTTCAATTTGGCCATAACAAAGACTGTTTACACATAGATTAAACATCATAAAAATCTTTATACCACTCAACAAATCTTTTAACACCCTCACCAATAGATATTCTGGGCCTATATCCTGTAGCTTGAAACAAGTTATCTGTATCTGCATGAGTTGTATAAACATCTCCACTTTGCATTTTCAAAAATCTCTTTTTTGCTTTAATACCGATACACTTTTCTAACTCTTCGATAAATCTCATTAGATTTACAGGCTTTCCATTTCCTATATTATATAAACGATAATTACACCAACTAGTAGATGGATCAGAGCACTCAACATTAAAACTTGACTTAGATTCAGGAATAACGCCCTGGATTCTTATTATGCCTTCAACTATATCGTCTATATATGTAAAATCCCTGTATAGCTCACCATTGTTGTATACGTTGATGTGTTCACCTTCAAAAATGTTCTTAGCAAACTTAAATAGAGCCATATCTGGCCTCCCCCAGGGGCCATAAACGGTAAAAAAACGCAACCCTGTAGTGGGTAGGTCGTATAAATGAGAATATGAATGACTTATCAGTTCATTAGCCCTCTTTGTGGCCGCATAAACTGATATTGGATGATTTGATCCTATAGACTCCAAAAATGGAGGCTCATTATTAATCCCATAAACAGAGCTACTTGAAGCATAAACTAAGTGCTCTATAGAATTATTTCTACACCCCTCAAGCACAGTCATATGCCCAAGTAGATTACTCTGAGCATATGCCATTGGATTATCGATAGAATAACGCACACCGGCCTGAGCAGCCAAATGGATCACCCTATCAAATTTTTCACTAGAAAAAAGACTAGCTACACTAACCTCATCAGCAAGATCTGTAGTAAAAAACCTAAAGGAACTTCGATCACTTAAAATGACAAGCCTAGATTTTTTCAATGAGACATCATAATAACTATTTAAGTTATCAACACCAACAACATAGTGCCCATCATCTAACAGGCGTTTCGACACATGAAAACCAATAAATCCTGCGGCACCAGTAACCAAGTATTTCATATATATTCTACTACTAATTAGTTTATGTTCTGATCCTGTCTTGATTCTGCAAAAACCACTTATAAGTTCTATTTAAACCATCATATAAGTCAATTTTGTGATTCCACCCCATATCTTTTAGGAGCGAAACATCCAATAATTTACGTGGAGTTCCATCAGGCTTAGATAAATCAAACAAAATATCTCCCCTGAAGCCGACAACCTTAGCTATAGTTTCCGCTAATTCTCTTATAGAGCAATCAATGCCCGTACCGATATTGACATGAGAAACTAAACGATTTGAAAATTGATACACACTTTTCTCCAACTCCATAACAAAGATTGAAGCTTCTGCCATATCATCTATGTAAAGAAATTCTCTCATAGGCTTTCCACTGCCCCATACACTAATAGAGTTTTCATTATTAACTTTTGCCTTATGAAAACGACTAATTAAAGCAGGAACAACGTGCGAGTTCTTAGGGTGAAAATTATCGTTCTCACCGTATAAATTAGTTGGCATAACACATCTATAGTCCCTCTTGTATTGACGGTTATATGATTCACATAATTTTATTCCGGCAATTTTTGCAATTGCATAAGGTTCATTAGTAGGCTCAAGATAACCACTTAAAAGTGCACTTTCGCTTATTGGCTGGGATGCAAGTTTAGGATAGATACATGATGAGCCAAGAAATAACAATTTTTGAACATTAGATTTATGCGCAGAATGTATAATGTTACTCTCAATCATTAGGTTTTCATAAATGAAGTCGGCAGGAAAATCATTATTGGCTAGAATACCGCCAACCTTCGCAGCCGCAAGGTAAACCTCGTCTATATTTTCTGTTCTAAAAAAATGACTAACATCCGCCTGAGACAAAAGATCTAATTCGTCTCTCTCTCTAACAACAATCTCCAAATCTTTCTGCAAATCAAGACGCCTTCTAAGAGCGGAACCGACCATTCCATTATGGCCAGCAATATAAATTCTTTTACAGGTAGTCATCTTTCAGTTTTCCTTGGCAACCGACATATTATAACCGTGTGATTCTAGCAACTTATATCTCTTCGCCTTATCCAAATCCGAACAAAGCATTTCTTTACACATTTCCTCAACACTTATTTCCGGCTCCCAACCAAGCTCCCTTTTCGCTTTGGAGGGATCACCTAGTAGTGTTTCTACTTCCGCAGGCCTAAAATAACGAGGATCAACCCTAACAACCACATCCCCCTCACTTACGCCTGGAGCGATAGAGTTATCGACTTCAATAACTGTACCGATTTCATGCACACCCTCACCAGAGAACTTTATTGTCATACCCGCATATTGCGCAGACATATTTACAAAACTTCGAACCGAAATTTGCTCACCCGTTGCAATAACAAAGTCATCAGGACTATCCTGTTGCAACATCATCCATTGCATACGAACATAATCTTTTGCGTGCCCCCAGTCTCTTAAAGCATTCATATTACCAAGATATAAACAGCTTTCTATACCTAGCGCTATATTAGCTATACCTCTTGTTATTTTCCTAGTAACAAATGTTTCTCCACGCCTAGGAGATTCATGGTTAAAAAGTATCCCGTTACAAGCATAGATACCATAAGACTCTCGATAATTGACGGTTATCCAATATGAATACATTTTCGCGACAGCGTAAGGCGAACGAGGATAAAAAGGTGTCGTTTCTTTTTGAGGTATTTCTTGAACAGAACCGAAGAGTTCAGACGTAGAAGCTTGATAAAAGCGAACATCCTTTTCTCTCTTAAGAAATCTAATAGCTTCAAGAAGTCGTAAAGTCCCCAATGCATCAACATCGGCAGTATACTCCGGTGACTCAAATGATACCGCTACGTGAGACTGAGCTCCAAGATTATACACTTCATCAGGGCGAACATCGTGTATGATGCTGGTGAGGTTTGATGAGTCTGTCAAGTCTCCATAATGAAGATGAAACATAGGGTTATCTTCATGAGGATCTTGATATATGTGATTAATACGTTCCGTATTGAAAAGGGAAGATCGACGTTTTATACCATGAACTTCATACCCTTTTTCTAATAAAAACTCTGCCAAATAAGAGCCATCTTGACCAGTAATACCTGTTATCAATGCCTTTTTCATAAGACCTCCAGAATATAATTAGGTTGAAATTGAATAGCAACTTAGCTTCTAAAACAACATATGCTAGATCGCTACTTATAAAGAAGACAGGCCAATCATATAAATTTAGGGTACCTATGGCTTAAACATTGATACCAAGTACAATTTACTAAACTAGTCCAAAAACTCAGATTCTATTGTTCTCTTTAGTCCCTCACTCAAATCCACTAATGGTTTAAAGCCAGATTGCTTTGCTTTACTGGAAAACTGAGTAGTTGCACAAAACTTTTTAACTCTTATTGTACTAATTGGAAGCTTTCTTCCAGTTAACTTAGCAAGCAAGTCGAATACACTTCCTGCAATTAAACCGACAAAATAAGGCAATCTAAAACCAACTGTATGATTACCTTTAACGACACTATTAATAAAAGAAACAAGTTTATTCATTGTGAGATCAGGCTTGTCTACATAGTTATATATATGTACGCCAGGTGCAAAGTTTAATGAATGTTTAATAAATTGGGCCACGTTATCAACATAAGCCATAGATTTTTTATTATTTCCAGAACCAATCATAATAAAACGACCACTAGATATCTGCCTAAGGAGGTTATAAACATTACCTCTATTACCTTCGCCAAACACTACCGTGGGGCGAATAATACTCAGCATTCTCTGATGAGGATCTTTTCTTTGCCAACTGATAAATATTTTTTCAGCTTCATACTTAGTGCGCCCATAATCATTAAAAGGAGCGATATCACCAGACTCATCTGTGTCAGGCGGAGCAAAGCCGTAAACAGCAACCGAGCTTGTAAATACTATTTTATTAATACCCTTTTGCTCCGCAATTTTACATATATTCTCGGCTCCGTTAACATTCACTTCATCATATAAAGATAAAGGAGTAACATCGTCGCGATGTTCAGCGGCAAGGTTAATAATACAACTAGAGCTTTCGACTTCATTCGCTAGTTGATTCACACTTCGAACATCGGCTTTTTTAGAAAGTTCTGGAAATAAGCTACTTTCCTTAAGATCTAATATACTAAAACTGAGATTATCTTTGTGCAAAAGTTTACACAAACGACTACCAATAAAACCTGCACCGCCCACCACTTGTATATGATTCATTTGATCAACCTCAATACTCTATACATCACTAACTGCAAAGAACTAGGCGCCAACCTAAAAAAGGCGCGGATAGAGCAATTAACTATAAAGTTATACCAGGATATAAAACCAATTTTTCGCTGAAAAGAAAGCAATTTAAGTTCATGCTTGAAATACTCCATCCCCCTCCTAGACATTAAGGCGTCGCCAGCCCTCATTTTTAAAAGAACCTTCTGTAAATTTGCCATCTTACAACCATTGTTTAGCATTAACGACCACAAAGCGTAGTCTTGGGATTTGCGAAAATTAGGATATCCCCCTAAATCCAACACTGCAGATTTTCTAAAAATAGAAACTGGATGATTTATTGGGTTTCGTCTTTCAGCCATCCGTCTTATAGAATAATCACAAGGCGGCACTTTTCTAACACCTAGTACTTTTTCAGTTTCAGGGTCAATTTCTTCCACCCAGGAACTTAATACTGCAACATCAGGGTTTAAATTCATATAGGGCACTTGACTTTCAAACCGATTAGACAAAGCTATGTCATCAGCATCCATACGCGCAACAATATCATTAGTACAATGTTTTAAACCTTCATTGAGGGCAAACGCTAAACCTCTATTATATTCTAAGCGAATTAACACGAGACGATCCTGTAGGGCCGCCTTCCATTTTTCTATTACAGCACCAAGTTCCTCAGTAATTTCCCCATCACAAATTAAAACTAGCTCATCAGGCTCTAGCGTTTGAGAAAAGGAAATGCTTTCAATAGCCCTATCAAAATATATAGGGCGGTCGTTTTTATAAACACTCATTAAAACAGAAAAATTCATACAAACTAATAACTAAAAATTTGAACTTTCATCTGACGAACATCACAGACTATCGAAAATATTTTGATAATTTTTTATAGTAGCATCTAAAGAAAAATCTTTGCTCTTAGTGTAAAGCAGTAAGCTTAAATCTATATCAAAACACGATAATTTTCTCCACTTTGACTTAAAATCATTTATTGTATAGCCTCCAACATCACGAATTAAATCCATATTTATACCCACATCCGAGACAATTGGTATAACGCCAGCATGAAAATACTGGATAACTTTATAAGCGCTTTTTCTAGACTCAAAGATATTATCAACCAGTGGGTTAAGCCCAAAATGAGATTCTCTTAAAGCGCGTTTTTCATTATCTATCGACCATCGAGTTTTTAGTATTTTATCATTATCTTCAAACATATCAAAATCCTCTGAAACACCGACCAATTCAACACGAACATCTTCCTGACAAGATAAAAATACAATCCAATCTTTCCAAAGTGCAAGATTATCTTGAGTATGTGGGGAACCTAGCCAAACATATTTGGTAACTAGTGATTCCTTACAGCCTCGAATATCACTAGCACAGTTAAAATATATATAGTTTGGAGGAAATGTAATTGTTAGGGAGTGGGGCTTACTTAGAACATCTGGGCATAAGCCTTGCAGGTCAGCCCAAATGAATTTATTTGAGCACATAACATAATCTGCCTCTTTAATCCAGAAAGCAACCTTGCTTTTTGCATTTCTCATCCACCTAAAATATCTATTAGATTTAGTTTTGGAGTTTAAATATATCGCATCATCAATATCATATATAATGTATTTTGGATTGAGTTGGCTCGCAATAATTTTCTCGATACGCCCACCAAATAAAGGGAGTATGTAGTTTTTCACAATAACAATATCTGTTTTACCTTTGAATAAGAAAAAATTTTTAAGAAAAAATATACAATCTTTTAATAGCAGAAAAAACAATATCGGAAGAGATGACAAGCTAAGCGTCTGGATTGTTTTCGTGGTCTCGGCTGAATAAAAAAACCACTTGGAGAACCGACCTTCATTTCCACGCAAAACAGTAGCTAGTGGGGCTAAAACTCTGCATCTAAGAGCAGCTGAAAGCTCATTTACATTTGAAATAACGATTACTTTACGATTAAGCATTTTTTTTACTCGAAAAATAAAAAATAGCAATAAAAAAGAGAATAAATAACAAAAAAAACATATTATTTAAGTTGCTAAAAGCTAAAACAGGATCAGTAACTACAGTGCATATCTTTATATATATAAAACCGAAAATATAACGAGAAAAAATCGACTCACCAACAATCAAACTAAAGCCGCGAGAACGGCAATAGGAGATAACAGCACCAAACAGAAGGCTTAAAGAGATAGAATATCCTGGCCCTCCATAAATAAATGCAAAAATATCCAGGCGGACATTCGGCCCCTGAGAGATTGTATTATTTTCATGAACAGTATTAAATATTTGATAGCCTAGAGGTTCCCCAAAATCAGACCAACTATATAGGCGAGTCAAACCTAAAAAATCCCCCATTAAGGCTTCTAGAATATTAGAAGACACGTTTAAGTTTTCATAGTTATTATTAGGTAACGCCATAAAATAAACATCTGCAAATTTAACTCCTCGCTGCAACATATACAGAAAAGCGGTAAAAACATCCACTTCATTTACAACGACGTAAAAACCCGTAAGGAAGACCAATAACAGAAAAATTTGTCTTTTTGAAACTCTTACTTTTTTTCCCTCATAACTAAGAACCAAAAAGTATGAAAACAATATAAGTAATACAGCTGACTTGCTTGCCATCAAAACAGATATCGCAACAAAAGACATCAAAATAAGTATCTGGAGACCAACTGCTTTTTTTCTAACCAAGAGACTTACAGAAGAAAAGATTAACAAATATGAAGACACGTCAAGGATTCTTGAAAAAACGCCAAACCCCCCACCTCCGGAGAAAGTGTCTAAACGACTTTCCATCAACAAAGGTATACCACTAAATGCAAATACAACAAACACCGCTAAGAAATATATAAATAAGCTAAAAAACAAAACAAAGTAAAAATATGAGTTACCTATATCAGCAGCTTCTCTTGGTTTCTTTACAACACTATAATTTATTCTTTTTTTAGCGAATGGGTCAAACAACATTAAACCCACTATATAAAGAACTTGAGACAATAAGAAAACAAACAAATGAAACTCAGAGATCATATCCACCAAAAACAGATAAATAATCATATTTAAACTGAAAAAAACAGATAGCACCCCCCAAAAGCAAGGGTCAGAGATTGACAATCGGAGATATCTATACAACAGAATAAACGGGGCCAATAAAAATATAAACGTAACGATGTATTCGTAGGCGTTTAGCCCTAGCAATATCTGGAAATCAACTACGTTCATATCTAAAAAACTTAACTACTTTAGATAGTAATTTAAAAAACCAGACAACATATATATATCTTTTTGGCGCAAGCGAACAATAGACTTCCCAACGTTTTTTTTGAAAATTTGAATCTGCGTTGATACTACTTATTCCAGCATCATTATAATGTGATATACACATATCAATATGCTCCGCCTTCCCCGAAAGAATTAACTTCATGTTATATACATGATCTGCTCGAATAGGATAATCCAAGTTATAATACTCATTTTTATAAAAAGACTTTGAGTAAAATATTGATTGGTGACATATATTTCTGTAGAATATTTTTATTTTATTGAACTTTCCTCCATAGTAGGAGCATTTATTGATAAAATATGCATTACCATAGTAGGATATATCAGGGTCAGTGGTATGATTAGTCAGGCTATTCAAGTCTATACATAGCTTATCATCCGCCCCAATAAAGATTAACCACTGGCCTCTAGCAATATCGACACACTTATTCATCGCATCATAAATACCATTATCTGGCTCACAAATAAGCATATCAATATGCTCAGAATACGATTCTAGAATATCGGTAGTAGAATCCGTTGAGCAGCCATCGACAACAATTAATTCTGCATTACTACCGCGAAACCTAATAATACTATTTAAAGTATCTCTTATTGTATCCTCTGCGTTATAGGAAACTATTGCAATAGTAAACATCGGAGCATTAATATTTTTCATTGAGCTTCTCTAGATATTGCGTCCCGTATTTAGTATCAGGCTCTAAATATGCACCCTCAGCCCATTCATTCCATGCATTGACAAAAATATATTCTCCACTGCTACCCTCACTAGCAAGTTTATTCATTGCAAAAATAGCATCCCCGAATTTATCGGGAGAAGCACCTGAAACAATTGTTGAGTTTTTCAAATGGGATTTACGTGCTGAGTTATCCCAGTCAGGAAATAGGCCTTTATAAATACTACGACTTACATCGCGCTCAAGGGATCTAGAAACCAGCCTATTATATGGTATAGTTGAATGAAAAATTCGGGGGATCTCATCATATTTCCGAAATACAGATCTAACTGTCCTCTTTATCTTCATCAATAACCGTAATTTCCAATCATTTCGTATCGTATACCATGGTTCGAATTCAACTTGGGCATCGATTAAATCTGATTTGACACCCAAATTAAACGAGTTTAAAGTTTCTACCACATGAATAGGCAACAAACCTTCTGCATCAAGCTCTCGATTCCAAACATTGATCATATCCTCAAATTTCTTAATTTTAGAGATATTATATATTAGAAACATCGGTCGGCCATTTACTTTGATATATCTCTCGTCTTTGAAGAAAGGTATCAAATATCGAATATGATCTAGCCAGTCATTTTCCTCTCCATAACTCTGCTTAATAAGAATATCTTTGTCAGTGCCATTCCAAGTTCTTGACCAAGTCTCATTTGCCCAAGAAAAACATAATCGCCCACCTATATCTGGTGACGAAAGAAATAACTCAGCAGGTTTTTCGAGTAACTTTTTCCCTTTAAACCAATAGTGGTAAAAGCAGAAACCATGAACATTATGTTTATCTGCCAAATCAACTTGCCAGCGTAACACATTAATATCATTTAGATTATAGTAGTTCCCATTTGCCGGTTTTCTCGGTTGATAATGATCGTGAAATAAAGGCACAGCTTTTTCAGTATTCACCCACTCAGTAAACCCTTCTCCCCACCATTCATCATTTTCAGGAATCCGATGAAACTGAGGCAAGTAAAATGCTATATATTTTGGCTCTATTTTCTTCATAATATTTTAAAATTATTTAAACAATTAATTTATTAGTAGCTAGGACTCTTATCTAACGTTACCTTTTTTGCCAATATTTTATGCACTTCAATCGGCCCTAAAATAGAAAAAGCAAATAACGTAACTATAGTTCCGAGAATTACACCATATACACCAAACTCCAAGTACTTTACAAAGAAAATAGAAAGAGGAATATTAAAAATAAGCGCAAATATTGAGGTATACATTTGTAGTTTTAATTTATTAACTGCGTTCAAAAATACTGCATATACATTATTCCATACTTGAATCGTAACAAATAAGGCGACAGAGGCAATTAACTCAAACTTAATCTCAAAATTACCACCAAGCCAAAAATCAAATATGTGATTAGAAAATAAAAAAAGAAAAAGGGTCATAATCGTCACCAAAAAGAACACCTTCGTTTGCTTTTTTAGCATACTATTAAGCCAGCAATAATCTTTACGATGATATGCGTCTGAATAAGCAGGCCATAAAGGAGTTACTATAACTCCATGAATTATTGTTATGGCACTAAATAACTTTAGAGCCACATCTAAATTGACAACATCTTTAGGGTCAAATAACTGAATTACTATAAACCTATCCGTAGAAAACAAGATAACTGCAGCAATTTGGATTACAAAAAAACGCACACTTAAAGAGAACATTTCTTTTAATCTTGAGATATTGAAGTAAAAAACACTAGGTGTTAGCTCCGGCCTTCGCCTATAAAACCAAACGGACACTCCAATATTAGAAACCAGCTGAGAAACACCGTAGATCCAAGCAATATATACTAAATTTCCAGATGTAAATTTAATTAGAAAAATAAGAAGTAGTAAAAGTATAAAGCTCGAAAAAAATTGAGAAAACACAACAAGGCTGGAAAACTGAATACCATGAGCGACTTGATTTACCAAAGAAAAAGAGAAATTTATCAATATAAAACTGAAAGAAACACCCATCATGAGTTTAAGAGTTTCTACTGAAACATCTACAGTGTTAAGTATATTATTCCATGGCACATAGCTCACTACAGTATTAAATACTAATATCAAAAAGAAACAAACAATCGAAACAGCAATGTACGCTGTTGATATATACTCCTTAGATTTCATATTATGCTCGCCACCAGATAGCACTTCTGTCACCTTATTTCTCAACCCATTGCCTAACCCGAGATCTAAAATCAACACCCATGACATCATCGATAATACTGTTGCCCAGATACCGTACTTAGACTCCCCTAGATACTCCAACGCTAGAGGGACAGTTAAAAAAGAAATAGATATCGCCAAGAGCTTAAAAAAAAACGCCCCCTTTAACTGACTAACAAACTTTTTATATCTACTATCAATATCCAAAAGCATTACCTAAGCTAACAAAAGAGCTACAAAAAAAACAATAAACATATAGAGTTTAATTGCACAAAGACCGGCTTATAAGATACTTTATGAAGCGAAAGGCATCGCGAAAGCCATAAGAATGATAATCTTGGTTCTCCATATAGAAATCAGCTATATGTTTAACATTAAACTTTTTATACTTTCCTCTTAGTATGTCAATTTTTATTTTGAAGTTAAGCACGCTTCTAATAGAGCTAAACTTGGTAGTTACAGTCAAAAAATAAACTTTAGAAAGGGTGTAATAGTAGCGAAGCTTTTCAGCACCATCTTTAATCGATATAGAATCGCTATGAGACCTAAAATAACTGCATTTTTCCGGAAAAAAACTAAAAGACGGGTATTTTTCACACGCAAATAGGAACAAAAGCAAATCATTTCCAATAGCGACTTTTGATAAATCAATATTCATAGGGTTTGGAAATGTTAACAATAAATCGTTTTTCAATATATCAGCTTTAAATATTGCACATCCAGGTGACACGGGGTAATTACCGTTACCCAAAATTGAATTTATTGCAAACGATGAGGTATCATGCACTCCCTTTTCTAACACGTTATACCAAACATCATCAATATAATTGCCAGCAGCATCTATTGGTTGAACAGCACTAAAACCAAAACCACACTGTTTTTCAACCCCGCTAATACTCTTAAAAAATAGCTCAATGAAATCGGGTGCAATTAAATCATCTGACCATAATATTTTTATGTATTCCCCGTTTGCAAAATTAATAGCTTTTTGCCAATTCCTTACTGGACCAATATTATCTGGATTCCGATATAAAAATACATTTGAAACATCAGAAAACGCTTCATTTAAAAGCTCCCAAGAATTATCTTCACTATTATTATCAACAACTATAACTTCAATATTGTCATATGTCTGACCAATAGCTGAATTCACTGTATCAACAATATATTTAGAACGATTATAGGTAGGAATGACAATACTAACTAATTTTTTTTTCATACTATGTGCTATAAATTGAATTAATCAAGACTCTTGCAACCATTCAAGCATTTTGGTAACTCCAGAATTTGAATCTATTATAGGCTTCCAATTCAGCAGATTCGATGCTTTAGAAATATCAGCCACGAACACTTTCTGGTCACTTGACCTCACGGGAATATTTTTATATAAAAGCTCTACATCAATTTTCTGCTCTAGAAGCAAGAATAATTCGAGTAAAGACAAACTGTTATTCATTCCTCCACCAATATTGAACACTTCACCTGCAATTTTGTTAATATTGTCTATAGCGCCATAATATAGTCTAACCATATCTTCTGCATGAAGGACATCTCTCACTTGCTTTCCATTACCGGAGATTGTGAAGGGAAGACTTTTTTCGTCTTTTTTTAAATCGACCGCTTTTTGACAGAACCAACCAATCCATCCTTGATCCGCCGTTGCGAACTGACGCCCTCCATACATTGAAGAGTGTCTAAATACTACTGTTTGCATATCAAACAACCTTGCATAATCGAGC
The DNA here is from genome assembly GCF_002157225.2 of Agarilytica rhodophyticola. Classification (NCBI taxonomy): domain Bacteria; kingdom Pseudomonadati; phylum Pseudomonadota; class Gammaproteobacteria; order Cellvibrionales; family Cellvibrionaceae; genus Agarilytica; species Agarilytica rhodophyticola. Next base: position 2,830,869 of record NZ_CP020038.1, on the reverse strand, counting down.
ATATATTGGTCAGCTGCGCCTTTTGAGCAACCATAAGGTGAATGGAAATCTAAACCTATTTGCTCATTAAAACCATGGGGGAAATCAGAGCATTCGTAACGAGTACTTAGCTCCTTGTAAGAATATTGTTCTAAATCACCGTAAACTTTATTTGTAGACGAATATACGACTATGGCTCGATTATTATACCGCCTAACAGATTCAAGCAAATTAATTGTACCGCCCACATTCACTTCGAAATCCATATAAGGATTAGCTAGCGAAGTCGTCATCGCAACTTGACCTGCTAAGTGAAAGATAACATCTGGTTTTATATTTTTTATGAGCCGGAAAACATCATTCTTATTTCGAATATCACCGTGTACAAATTCAAAATCACCTTGTTTTTTTAACCACTCTAGATTTGCTGTAGCTCCCAAACGAGAGAGATTATCAAACACTATAATATCATAACCACTAGATATTCCATGTGAAGCTAAATTACTACCTAAAAAGCCACAGCCGCCTGTAATAAGTATTTTCATCTTAGTATCCTGAAATAGCTTGTTTTATACCTTCAACTAAATCAAATTGAGGTTCCCAACCAAGTTTTTTTAGCTTGCTTATATCTGCACAACTATGCATCACTTCGTTATTGCGCGTAGGTATTACCCCAAAGTTAAATTTTATACTACTATTTGTTATCTCCTTAACTAATTCAACAAATTCCCTAATAGTTAAAGCTGTTCCCGAGCCGACCTCAATGACTTCAAATGCATTTAGATAATTAAATTTTCTAATAATTAGATCGACTGCCGAAACAACATCAAAAACATGTATGAAGTCCCTCTTCTGAGTGCCTTTTGTTAAATCCAAGCTTTTTCTGTTCATGCATGAATCAAAAACATGAGAGGTAAACTTCGAAGTATCATCTTTGTAGCCATAGAAGTGTTCAAGCTTTAAATTAACTATTTTTATTCCTTCTGTTTCCTGCCTTTCTAACAAATCACTAAATATTTTCTTACCAAAGGAATATGAGGATAGCTCCCCTGGCAAAGAGGTTCCTAGATTTATAAATAAAGATACTTCCTTTTTTAGAGAAGCCTCAAGAAGCCTTTGAGGAAACATTAAATTCGACTCTAAAGTGTCACTAATGTTTTCTCCAGCGCGTCCATAACAAGCAACAGAATTGATTACAACATCAGGTCTCAAACAATCAACCATATGCTCTAGACTGTTAAATTCCTCAACGCTAACTATGTTAGTGTTACTTCCCTCCAACCTTGATTTGTTGGATAATCTTCTAACCAAAGAGAATGTTACATAGTTTTCAGTGAGTGAGTGAGCCAAGTTGCTACCTAGAAACCCTGACGCTCCAGCTATTAGTATCCTCACAATTTAAAACCTTAGCCAGTACTAAAACGAAATACCAAAAAATTCTTCAAACTTAGCAACTACAAAATCCAAATGTTGCTCATTTAGCCCGGGGAAATTACCAATCCAAAATGTTTGGTTCATAACTCTATCTGTATTTATTAAGTTTTCACTGACTCTATATTTAACATGTTCAAAGTAAGGTTGACGTGTAAGGTTACCTGCAAATAACAATCGAGTACCTATCTTCGCTTCACTCATAAACTTAAGCAATTCAACACGCGAAACACCAGCTGTTTCTTTTAATGTTATAGGAAAACCAAACCACGAAGGGTCAGAGTTTGGTGTAGACTCGGGAAGCACAATAAACTCTGTACAACTATTTAAGGCAGATTTGAGATAGTTAAAATTATCTTTTCGTTTTTGCACAAGCCAATCAAGCCTATCTAACTGGGCCAAGCCACAAGCAGCTTGCATATCAGTAATTTTTAAGTTATAGCCTATGTGAGAGTATGTATATTTATGATCATATCCATATGGAAGGGTTCCTAATTTTTGATCAAATCTCTTGCCACAAGTATCATCGCAACCAGGCTCACAATAACAATCGCGCCCCCAATCCCTAAAAGACTCGATAATAGTATTGAGCTCTTTTGATTGAGTAAATACCGCCCCGCCTTCACCCATAGTAATATGATGTGCAGGATAAAAACTTACAGTTGCAATATCACCAAAGGTGCCTACCATTTTGCCATCATATGTTGTGCCTAAAGCATCACAACAATCTTCAATCAGCCAAAGATTGTATTGTTCAGCAATCCTTTTCACTTCTTTTAAATCAAAAGGGTTACCAAGAGTATGAGCAATCATGATAGCTTTTGTTTTTTCACTAATGGCGGCTTCAATCAGCTTTGGGTCAATGTTGTAAGTCGGGATATCGATATCAACAAATACAGGAATTAGCCCATTCTGTATAGCTGGATTTACTGTGGTGGGGAAACCAGCAGCTACAGTAATAACTTCGTCACCTGGCTTTAGCTGTCGGTCTTCTAGTTTTGGAGAAGTTAAGGCTGTCATTGCAAGTAAGTTAGCAGCGGAGCCCGAAACGGTTGTCAGTACATGTTTTACACCTAAAAATTCTCCCAACCTTTTTTGAAAAGCATCGTTAAACCGTCCTGTGGTAAGCCATGCATCTAGTGAAGCTTCAACCATCAGCTGCCTTTCTTTTGCGCCGATTACTTTACCAGAGGGCGGCACTGGTGATTCTCCAGAAATAAACATCTTAGGTGCGTCAGCCACCTCCGAATATTCGGCCACTAGCGCTGCAATTTTCTCTCTAATATCTTGCTGACTCATGTCTATATCCTATTTACTATCTGTCATTACATATTGATGTATTTCACTTAGACTATATTCATACATATCCGCATCGGACAGCCATACTTTATGCCAATCCACTATTTTTTTTAGCGTATCTTTAAGCCTCCACCTTGGATACCAATTCAAACGCATTTTAGCTTTTGAGCAATCAAGTTTTAGATAGCTCGCCTCATGAGGATGATTTTCATTACTTAGATGCCATTTAGCGCCTTCTCCCCACAAACTGGATAGTTGGTGAACAATCCATTCGACTGATTTAGCGTCTTGCTCATTTGGGCCAAAATTCCACCCTTCAGAGTACTCCACTCCACTTATATATAAGTGTTGTGCCAACATTAAATATCCAGATAGAGGCTCTAATACATGCTGCCATGGTCTAATAGCGTGAGGGTTTCGAATCTCCACGCTTTGTTCGCTCTCAAAAGCGCTCAACATATCAGGAATAAGCCGATCTAAGGCCCAATCTCCTCCCCCAATTACATTACCAGCTCTTGCCGATGCAACTGCACATCCATGATCTTCATATTTAGAAGCATTAAAATAGCTATTCCTGAATGCATCTGTAACCAACTCTGCGCACCCTTTGCTATTGCTGTAAGGGTCGTATCCCCCTTTGGGCTCATCCTCTCGATAGCCCCAACACCATTCTTTATTGTCGTAACACTTATCGCTCGTGACGTTAACGACGGCTCTAACACCTAAAATTTTTCTTACACAGTCGAGAACGTTAACTGTGCCCATTACATTCGTTGAGTAGGTATCAATAGGTTCATCATAAGATAAACGAACAAGAGGCTGAGCTGCCATATGAATTACAATTTCAGGCCTGAAATCAGACATGGTTTTCAGAAGGAATTTATGATCACGAATATCGCCAATTGTAGAGCGCATTCCATTTGCAATATTAGCCGCTTCAAACATATTTGGCTGAGTAGGAGGTACTAGAGAGTACCCACAGATATCAGCCCCCATACGCTGTAACCAAAGAGACAGCCAACTACCTTTAAAACCTGTATGGCCAGTAATAAATACTCTTTTGCCTCTCCAGAACAAAGGATTGATCATTTTGTTATGTTTCCCCAAGTTTTCCAAGGTGCACGCCCTTCATCCCAAAGCTTTTGTAGATAGATTTTGTCTCGTAACGTGTCCATTGGCTGCCAGAAACCATGATGTTCATATGACATCAGCTGGGCTTCATCTGCAAGTCTATTTAGGGGGGCTTGCTCCCATACAGTGTCATCACCATCTATATAGTCGATCACTTTAGGTGACAAAACGAAAAACCCCCCATTGATCATAGCTCCATCACCTTTAGGTTTTTCTTTAAAACTATTAACAAAACCATTCTCTACATCAAGCGCGCCAAATCGGCCTGGCGGATAGGTTGCAGTAAGAGTTGCTAGCTTTCCATGAGCTTTATGAAATTGAATAGATTGAGCGATATCGATATCACCAACACCATCACCATAAGTAAAACAAAAAGCCTCTTCATCTTTAAGGTGTTCACGGACTCTCCGTAAGCGCCCACCTGTCATGGAATTATCACCAGTATCTATTAAAGTAATAGTCCAAGGCTCTGCCCTCTTCTGATGAACTTCCATATGGTTGGTGTTCATACAAAACGTCACATCCGACATGTGCAAAAAATAATTTGCGAAGTACTCTTTAATGACATAACCCTTGTAGCCACAACAAACAATAAAATCATTTATTCCATAAGCAGAATAAATTTTCATAATGTGCCAAAGTATCGGTCGACCACCAATTTCAACCATAGGCTTAGGTTTTAATGATGTTTCTTCACTAAGGCGTGTACCAAGACCACCTGCAAGTATCACAGCTTTCATATATAATTTTCTCGTAATTAAGACTTTGCTGCAGTAAAAGCATCCGAATAAAACCTATCTTTTTTCAGACCTTTCTGCAAAAAAGACTGCTTAGCAGCATCTATCATCACTGGGGAACCGCATGCATATACATGGAACTCAGACAAATCACCAAAATCACTGGAAACAGCTTTGTGAACAAGCCCGACTCGACCTTTCCAAGTTTTAGTATTGCCAGAAACAACGGGAATATAACGGATATTTTCATGCTCGTTTGACCAAACCTCAGGAGCATTACAATACAAACCGTCAACAGAAGCTACTCCCCAATAAATATAAATATCGCGCTGGCAGTTTTCTTTAAGCAGCCCTTGCACCATCGCTTTTATAGGAGCATAGCCAGTCCCTCCCGCTAAAAAAATTATGGGCGCAGAATCATCACGCACAAAAAATGTCCCATGAGGGCCATATAACCTCATCAGCGTGTTTTTTTGAAGATTATTAAATAATAGAGCGCTCATTTTACCATTAGGAACATATCGCACGTGTAATTCAATCATACCGTTTTCTAGTTTTGCATTTGCAATAGAATAAGAACGCACTACTTCTTTATAAGAGAGATCTACATATTGACCAGGGAGGTAATTTAATTTTAAATTTGGCGGAACTCGAAAAAGCAACTTAAGCACATCATTTGCCACTAAGTTACAAGAATCGATTTTAACTGGGATATTTCTCTTTTGGATATTGGAGAGCTCAGGAAAATACTGCACTTCAATTTCAAGGTTATCCAGAGGCTTACTAGTACAAGTCAAAAACTCACCAGAATCTCTACTTTCGCCGCACTCTATTCGCACACATCCTGAAACGATAGTTGCTGTACAAACACCACAATCTCCATTTTTACAGCTATGCTCTAAATGAATATTATTTTGCAATGCTGAGTCTAAGACAGTTTCATTAGAATCAGCATCAAATGACACGTTAGTCGGTTTTAAAGTAATATTATACGACATAAAAAATCAAGCTTCGTTGCTATTGAGAAAATGACGAACAAGAACATAAAGAACACCAAGCATTCCACCTAAAATTAATCCCAATATACATATGAGAGCCCTTTTCGGCTTCGATTTCAACTCAGGAGAAATAGCATCGTCAATAGTCTTAAAAACATATTCGTCTCTGACTTCAGCAAACATAATTGTTTTGGACTGCTCTTCAATTAACTCGTAAAATATTGCTTGCATATCAGCAATAGGAGTTTTCTCTATCTGGCCACTTAAGTAACGTATACTCTTCTTTGCTTCAGCCACTTCTCTTGCCTTGATTTCCCTATTAATATCTTTAACCAACCAGTCTACCCAATGCTTAGCAAGCTCTGGTGAATAAAATTCGACACCAATAGAGACAAAACTCCCAGTTTTATCTTCAGTTACACTGAGGATTTCCATGAATGCTTTGTAAGCCTCTTGAGAGCTTGGCTTAGACTTTAGCGGCGGCGTAGCCTTCCTTACCCACCTCTCATTAGCCTCATCATAAATATCTGAGTCTATAATTAAATTTTTTCCATCCCAACCATTGGCTGACATGAGTGGTATAAGTATTTCTCTAGTTTCAATGAACTTATTGATAAACTTTCGAGACTTTAATACTTCAATTGCTAAAGCAGTCTTATCATTTCCACCGCTGCCAAGATTCACACCAGCCAAACTAGCTAGCCCACCAAACTGACCTGCGAGCCCAGACAATCCGCCGCCAGACTTATCTTCAACAGGAGCTAATAAAGCCTCTGACTTATAAATATTAGGTAATGACAGAGCGAATAGTACTGAAAGAACCGAAAAGATCAGTGTTACGGATATAATAATCCATTTACCACTCCAAATAATGCGCCATAATTCACGCAAGTCAATTTCATCCTTTTCATGAGCATATTGATAAGAAATATCAGAAAATTCAGTTGCCAAGCCTTTAGATATTACTTCATTTAGCTGGTATTCAACATTATCTAAACGAGCACCAATATCTTGTTTAATTTGTTGTTCATTTGACATAAATGACATTCCAGTTTTATAGCTATTAGAGCGCATAAACAAAGAAACTTAATTTACCAAAGATAATTATATGTCCCAGGCCTAATCAAGATCAGCTTTAAGCGATTCAATTTCTGCTTTGAGCAACTCATACTCTTGTATTTTACGCTTTAAAAACCGAGTAGTTAGCGCAGTTTTTTCTGAAATACCTTTAGGTGTAAGAAAGTAAGCGTAAGCCTTTTTATTATCACTATTTCTGAAATTTTTTACTTTAACTAAGCCTTTTTCAACAATAGCTCTCAAACAATAATTAGTGCTACCCAAACTAACACCTAGTTCTTGCGCTATTTGCCTCTGAGACATCTCAGGATTTTCTTGAAGTAATCGAAGCACACGAAAGTGCATATCCTCTTGCTTGTCAATCAAGATAATTGTCTCAAATCTGTAATTTAATAGGTTTATATAAAAACTTCAGAATTTTACAAAACCATATCAGCCAAACGCTAATATGAAAGTTCAAATAATGAATAAAAAGGATACTAAATCTAGCGTGCGTTCATATTTGAACAACAATATATTATGATATCTAAACAGTTGCAAGAGATTATTTGCATCAAGGATCACGATTAGTAATCCAGCTAATTGATATGAATTTTGCTACTTATTAGCAGGAAGGATAAAGGCCAAAGAAAAAACCTTTACTATTAAAAAATAGCTATTGGATTGAGAACTAATCAAACTAGAGATATATTTTACCTATCAGCTCTTTATTCAAAGTAAGAGCAAGATGGAGACTAACTTTTAAGTTAGCTATTTTAAGAATAACGTTTTGCTTTAGTCATAAATATGAAAATCTAAAATCGGTTCATCCTAAACTAAAAGTCTAGTCTCACCCCAAGCATTTCCTGATTCAAACAAGCCGCCTCCGACTCCACCTAATCAACCGCCAAGAATTCTTCATAGCCAATTGATAAAGCACGACAAAAGCGACAATAAGCGTGAAAGAGGCGAGCTCGGAGTAACCTTGCTCTAGGATGAAGATTCCCAGTGTGACAAACATCAACTGCATGAGAACCATGATGTGGAGGGTTTGATATTTTTTGAAACCGGCGCGCAGTAGCATGTGATGGATGTGGGTTCTGTCTGCCGTCATGGGTGATTTACCCCGCTTTATTCGTCTGTACATGATAGTTAACATGTCAGTGATTGGCAGCAGGACTAACCAAAGAGATGTTGTAGGGCTGAATGCGGCGCCCTCCCCTTGTGATCCTTGCACTAATAGAACACCTAGAGACAGGCCTAAAAACATGCTGCCAGCATCCCCCATAAAGACTTTTTTGATATTCTTACGAGAAGGCTTGCCCCAGATGTTGAAAATTAAGAATGCACCTGTTGCGCCGACGAAGGACATGCATAGCATTTGAAAGTCGAGGTTGCCGTTATTGCCGAACAGCGCTACTAAACCGACGAAGGATACCATCGCCACAGAACCGACAAGGCCATCCATCCCGTCTAAGAAGTTAAAAGCGTTCATGGCCCCCATAAGAGAAAGTATGGTCAGTGGATAACCAATAATACCTAGATGCAATTCACCAAGACCCAGCAAGTTACCAAAGCTATCAATGCGAACTTCCAGGCCGTACACAAAAATACTGCAAATTAATAACTGACCCACAAGGCGGGAACGAGCACTAAGATCATATCGATCGTCCAACATTCCCATAAAGACGATTAATCCACCGGACAATAGAAATAAACGGATGAAGATGGGCTGTTCTAGAAAAATTAAAGTAGTTAAGAAAACACTAATATATATAGCAATTCCACCAACCAGAGGAATTAAGCCATCGTGCTGCTTTCGTCCTCCAGGTTTATCCACCAATTCCGCCCAGTAGGCAACCGGTTTCAATACTTTAACAATAATAAATGCCATGGCGAACGAGAACGCCAATACCACTATCCCTTGTTCCATGAACATGTAACCCCTGATATCTGTTGTCGGCGCATAGTGCAATGCCTACGCCAGCTATTCACTTATCAATTTAAACCCGACCGAAGGTATCTTCAAAACGCACGATGTCATCTTCACCGAGATAACTTCCGCTTTGTACCTCAATTAGCTGCAAAGGCACTTTGCCAGGGTTTGTCAGTCGGTGCTTATCCCCAAGCGGAATGTAAATCGACTGATTTTCACTTAACAATACTTCTTCTTCACCTTTTTGAACCAAGGCGGTTCCAGAAACAACAATCCAATGTTCAGCTCGATGATGATGCATTTGCAAAGACAGGCTAGCACCGGGCTTCACTTCAATACGCTTAACTTGAAAACGATCGCCATTATCTATCGAGTCATAACTTCCCCACGGACGGTGAACTTCACGGTGTAAATTGAATTCACTGCGATCTTTTGACTTCAACCAATCCACGACTTTTTTTACATCTTGAGTATGGGCTTTATTCACCACTAAAAGCGCATCATCTGTGTCTACTACAGCAATGTCTTTTAACCCAATACCTGCGACTAAACGATACTCACTATGGAATAAAGAACCTTCACAGTTAATGGTTACCACATCACCAAGGGAGACATTATTGTTGTCATCTTTTTCAGAGCTCTCCCAAAGGGCCTGCCAGCTGCCAAGATCGCTCCAGCCACAATCCAAAGGCACACACCATGCTTTTGATGTTTTTTCCATAACAGCATAGTCGATAGAAATATCTTTACTACTGGAAAAGGCATTTTTATCTAAACGAACAAAATCCAAATCCTCTGCAGAACTTTTCAGAGCTTGGCGACAAGAAACAATAATCTCTGGTTCATACTTTTCTAACTCATCCAGAAATGTTTTTGCACAAAAAACAAACATTCCGCTATTCCAAAAGTACTCCCCACTAGCTAGATACTGTTCAGCAATTTCTTTGTTAGGTTTTTCTACAAAACATTTTATCTCTGCACCCTGATCACATTCAGATAACGCGTTAATATAACCGTAACCTGTTTCAGGATGAGAAGGCACAACCCCAAATGCCACAAGCTTGCCTTCTGATGCTTTAGTAAGCGCGATATCAAGCGCCTGCTTAAATATGTCAGTATCTTTAATTTGGTGATCAGCAGGCAGCACGACCAAAACGGCATTTTCATCCTGTTTCTTTGCCTGCATCGCAGCGATCGCAATAGCGGGCGCTGTATTTCTTCCTACAGGCTCTAAAAGTATAGTGGGTCGTTTGCTACAAACCTCTGAAAGCTGGTCGGCAACCATAAAGCGCTGGGCTTCATTACATACAACAATCGGAGCAGCTAGTCCGTCAACACGATTATAGGTATGTTGCAACATGGTGTAGTTACCATAAAGTTTATGGAGTTGCTTAGGAAAAGCTTTGCGCGATTTTGGCCAGAGACGAGAACCACTTCCACCAGAAAGAATCACTGGTATGACATTCGATGTGACGTCTTGGGACATCAAAAATTCCTTTAAATATGAAGTAGTAAAAATTTGGGCGAGATTATAGCGAAAAGATATTGTTTCGTATTGTATAAATATGTACTAGGAACAACTTTTTTACAAACTTTGACGCCACATTGATCGCAAAACATAAAATAAACCTTATCTGACACATAAAAAAGCGGGGCTCTATATTATGCTATGGTGTTTTCATCGATATATTCTTGGTAATTTATCTCAGTTTTAAAATAAAAAAGTATGTGTAACACAATGTAACATGTTAATAGCGGTGTGAGATTGGATATGCAATTTTACATTCGGACACATCTAGAACTTAATTCTCTTTTAACAAGCTCTCGTTCACTCTATCTCGCATTTCTTTACCTGGCTTAAAGTGAGGCACATATTTACCATCCAACTCAACAGATTCTCCTGTTTTTGGATTTCGACCTATACGAGGGGCTCGATAGTGCAAAGAAAAACTACCAAAGCCACGAATTTCTATTCTTTCACCTGTTGCCAGTGCTTGTGACATATACTCCAATACCAGTTTGACTGCCAGCTCAATATCTTTAGCAGAAAGTTGATCTTGCCGAGCAGCAATACGTTCTATGAGTTCTGATTTTGTCATTTAGGCAGCCCCAGTCCTTAAACACGCACTATGTTATCTGATTAATCTTACTCAAGGCTTATTAGGGCTTGTCTTCATCTAAATAGCCCGAAACCCTGTAGATATCATAATCTTACAATATAAAACAATAGTTCAGCTTATATAATAAACGCAAGTTATTGTTATACAAGAGTTTTCATAGAATTGGAAGGCCACATACTCCTATTTGGCAACTAATCATCTTTACACTTTGCATAAATGAGACTTTATAACGATTAAAGCGCCACAAGCCGCATAGGCCGTTATCTAGTGGATAATATACAAACTATATCGAACCATCTAATAGATGAGCACCAAACTACACCTATCCGATTCTCCTTATTAAAAAAGAAGATCAAAGTAGAGCAAAAGATATAGAACCACATCTAACAAAGCGCTTACTGAAACTAAGACTATTAATAATTATTTTCTTAGCAGCTCTGCTTTTATATTAAAAGTAGCATAGCTTTACTATTTCGCATCCAAAAAAAAACGGCCATTAGGCCGTTTTTATGTAAGCTTAACGCAATAGCGTTATTGGTTTTCTTGGCTTTCGATTTGAGCCTTAATCAAGTCACCAATAGTTGCAGGAGCTGCGCTTTCACTTTGCTTCTGGCTATGCTCTTTGATAGCTTCTTTTTCATCGGCAATGTCTTTCGACTTAATGCTTAGAAGTATTGTGCGGTTTTTACGATCAACATTAGTGATCTTGGCTTCAACCTCATCACCTTCTTTAAGCGCATTACGGGCGTCTTCAACTTTATCGCGACTAATTTCAGAAGCTTTTAGAGTTGCTTCAACATCATCAGCAAGTGTAATAATGGCTTCTTTTGCATCTACAGCCTTAACCACACCTTTGATGACACTACCCTTGTCGTTCTCAGTAATGTAAGCAGAGAAAGGATCGACATCCAACTGCTTAACACCTAGAGAAATACGCTCACGCTCTGGGTCGATTGCCAGCACAACAGTTTCGATCTCATCACCCTTCTTGAACTTGCGAACAGCCTCTTCACCAGGTTCATTCCAAGAAATATCCGACAAGTGAACAAGGCCGTCGATACCACCGTCCAGACCGATGAAGATACCGAAGTCAGTGATAGACTTGATTTTTCCTGAGATCTTGTTGCCCTTCTCGTATTGTGAAGAGAAAGCATCCCATGGGTTTTCTTGACACTGCTTAATACCAAGAGAAATACGACGACGCTCTTCATCGATATCCAAGATCATCACTTCTACTTCGTCACCTAGGTTAACAACCTTAGATGGGTGGATGTTCTTATTTGTCCAATCCATTTCAGAAACGTGAACCAGACCTTCAACACCCTCTTCGATTTCAGCAAAGCAACCATAATCCGTAAGATTAGTGATCTTAGCAACCACTTTGGCGCCTTCTGGGTAACGCTTAGTAATATCAAACCAAGGATCTTCACCCAACTGCTTAAGACCAAGAGATACACGATTGCGCTCACGATCGAACTTAAGAACTTTAACTTCAATCTCATCGCCAACATTTAAGATCTCACTTGGGTGCTTAATACGCTTCCACGCCATATCAGTGATATGAAGAAGACCGTCAACACCGCCAAGATCAATGAAGGAACCGTAATCGGTAAGGTTTTTAACCACACCTTTAACAGCCATACCTTCTTGAAGGTTCGCGAGCAACTCTTCACGTTCTTCAGAGTTAGCTTGTTCCATAACAGCACGACGAGAAACAACAACATTGTTGCGTTTTTGATCGAGCTTAATCACTTTAAATTCAAGCTCTTTGCCTTCGAGATGGTTAGTTTCACGAACCGGACGAACATCCACTAGAGAACCAGGCAAGAATGCGCGGATTCCCGCAACATCAACAGTAAAGCCACCTTTGACCTTACCATTTATAACACCAGTAATAACATCTTGAGCATCGTGTGCAGCTTCAAGCACTTTCCAAGACTCAGCACGTTTAGCTTTCTCACGTGATAGTCGGGTCTCACCGAAACCATCTTCAACAGTTTCGAGAGCAACTTGTACTTCATCACCTATATTAAGGTGAAGTTCACCCTTTTCATTAAGGAACTGGACAGCTGGGATGACGCCTTCAGACTTCAATCCTGCGTGGACTGTTACCCAATCTTGGTCGATATCAATAACAACACCAGTCACAATGGTGCCAGGTTGCATATCAATGGTTTGTAAACTTTCTTCGAAGAGTTCTGCGAAAGATTCGCTCATGTAGAAATACCTATATGAGTCAGCGTTGAAAAACGCTGCTTTTATGGCCGCATTACCAGTATGCGGTTCAATTAATGTAACCTCTCACAGGTGTTCACTGGCACAATCCTGAAGAAGTATAAAAAAGCTTGGCGCCCAACCACCGCCTATGCCACTACTGCAAATAAGTAGGCCAGCGACCATTGGGTATTAAACCTTAGGTTTAGCATAAATATTAACCTAGGGATGCCTTACGGGTGCGCGAGGGTAGCAAAGATAAGAAGCAGTTTCAAGGCATTTTGTTTACGCTTTAGATCAGGGCAAATCCTTAGCGACTATGAGGGGATATAGTGAAGAGCACTAAGTAAGTATAAGCGCGGCACAAAAAACAACAAAGAACCACTTTTAAAGCTAGCGCTATCTTATTCTTTAAATCTTATCTCATAGCTCATAGATAGTATCGCTAGCGCCATCCCAGGAATAGGCATTCGATGCTTACCCCCGGTATCGTAAAAATATATAGCGCTGAGAAGCTACAAAGTATGAAGGCTATTAATTCTTTTTACCCAGCAAAATCTTGTTACCATCAACACTAATCTTAATAGCATTGCGTATAACATTGCTTGAAGTGACAGCGAAGTGAAGCTTAGCTTTAGAATCTTTATAATTGTAAAACTCGGCAAACAATGCCACATAACGGGTATCCTTGGACAGAACAAATCGCTCCTTCCTATAGGTTCCCGGTACAACACGTTTTAATTCCTGCTTTTTGACAAAAGTATCGCCGAGTACTTCTTCATCTCGCTCATAAATATCAATAAAGTCTGCTTTTTCAAAGGCCTTAGGACTATTGAGTTCATACAGTCTGATGAATACCGGAGATGACTGATTATTTTCGTCAGGGTTTATTTCCTCATCGACAAATAACTCGAGCTTTAAATCGGTATCCAAATTAAGCGCTTCCCCCACTTTATGGTTAACCGTCGTGCACCCCCACATCGACACTAACATAGAAAACAATAAGATATATTTTCCGGCTAACAAGGCATAATGTTTCATATTCTTTCTTCCATCATTGGTCTAATTGTTGTTTTCTTTTTGCTTTTGTTTTCGTTCAACAGCGAGCCTTCTTAACTGGTCTTCATAAGCCTGTACAAACTCATCGCCAAACAGATATTGAAAAGTATTTTCCATATTATCGACGAAACCTTTGTAATAATCGACGTAACTGCTCCAAAATTTAGCTTTTTGCATCCCAGGCAAAATCACACCTTTATTTTGCTTTTCAAATTGTTTCTCAAGTAATTGAGGGTCGAAGCGATCCATCATACTTTTAAATGCCTCTCTAATACCGGCGATAATCGCAACCTGATGCTCACTAATACCATCAAAGCCTTCCTGGAATGCTTGTTTTGGCCCCATATAGGCGCTGCTCTTTCGAACGAACATATTGTCTATGGCTTCATAGGCATCTGCGGAAAATTTAAGAGGGTTATTTTCAATTGGCTGAATAGTGGTGACATTCATCCGAAACTCGTTTTTGATACTCGCACGAGATCTGAGTACTTGCATCATGCCATTCACGATAACCGGCATCAGCTCTCCAATAGATCCATAGATTTTTTCCACGTCATCAGCGGACAAGTCTTTATTGCTAAGCCCCAACCCTTCCAGTAACGCTTCACCTGCCGCTTGTGCAACCTGCTGACGGGGCGGCGAGGGAGTTCGCGGTGGAGGAGTACTGGGCTGACTCGCTGAAGACACTGGCGGTATTTGATTAACATGCTCTGCCGCCACACGTGCTTCTTGATGTTGCGGGCTAGGCTCAATGGGGATAGGGCGCTCCGGTGGGCGCTCATCTAATAAAGGCTCCCTAAGCTCGGGACACGGCTTATTCTGAGCAACATCTTCAGGTGGAGGAGGAGCAAAGTCTTCCAGTGGCTGAGCATCTTGATGCAGAGTCGCATCTTCAATTCCCAAATCAAAATCATCAGGCACTAGTGGCTCATGGGACAAGGGATCCTGAGGCAACGGTTTATTCTGCAGTGGTTCTTGATGTAATGGTTCCTGGAGCAATGGATCACTAGCTATTGGTTCCTGGGATATAGGCTGTTGCCGCATAGGTGTGGGAATTTGCGGTGTAGGAATTTGAGGTTTGGGTTCAGGCGTCTGCGATTGCGGCATATGAGGTTGCTGTTGTGGAGACTCTAATGGGGTATTATCACCACCACCTAAAAAGTCATCGCCCCAATCTTCGGGAATAAGATTCTCATTTTTCGCTTCAGGCCAATCAATAGACTGGTTGATGGCGCCAGCGTTATCACCTTGACTGCCGCCGGTATGTTGAAAACTATCTTGCGGTTTTGCTATAGGGTTCGACGGTGTTAAAAAATCATCCAGTGGAATAGCAGGCTGCTGGGCGAAAGGATCATTATTGGCAAGCGGGTCAAGGCTTGCGTCTGTAGATGGGTTAACCGTCCCCCCTACTTGTTTACTGCCAAGATTATCAAGAGCTGCCAGCGGATCCACATTTTGAGGATCCGCGTCTAGCGAAAGATCACCCGCCATAGGGTCAACACCAAAACCTGAGTTAGAGTCAAAAGCATCGGTCGCTGGTTGTGCAACAGGGTCGCTAGCAAACGGATCTGAAAATCCTTCTGGTGGCAACCTGCCGGAAATAGTGAAAGGGTCTTCATCGTCGGCGAAAGGGTCATTTTCCAAAGAAGCGGGATTCTGGGCAAAGGCATCGACAGCTGGAGCCCCCATACCATTACTCATTTCTACACGAAATTGGTAATCACCAATTTCAACAGTATCACCATTGTTTATAGGTGTTTGCCCGCCTTTACCCAAAGGCTCAGGAGCGCCATTAATAAAAGTACCATTAGTGCTAGTATCAGTTAAAAAATATTGGCCACCCTCATAGCTTAAAGTGCAGTGCTTAGAAGAGAGAAATCGCTCTGGATCACTTAACACCCAATCGTTGCCTTCGCCTCGACCAATTGTACCTCCCTGCTCGGCAAACGTTTTTTGTGAAGTAGCAAGCGATGCGCCTGCTGGTGATTTTATTATGGATAAATTTAACGTCATTGAATTATCTTCCGGATATTCTTCAGTAAATCTTAAAACGTCTTTCGCGAGACAAAAACCACTTTCTCGCCTCGGCCAGAATAAATGTGGCAAAGTTCTTGTATGCTACAACATATGCTCAGTCTGCAAACTAGTATATTATCGGGATCAGGTCTGTTCAAAGCAATCTTGCATAGAAATATAACAGGGTTAAACCAAGCCGGCCCAGTGCCAATAAAAATATGGCACTTATTTCAAGTAGACTATCACGAAAACAACGCTAGTTTGTTGAAAAAAAAGGATTTGTCGGAATTTATTACACACCGAAGAGTTACACTTAAAGCTTAGTTGTGCTAATTTTACAGAACACTGGTTTTAGCATGAAAAGCGACAGTAAATTGGAAACAAAAAGGCACGGTAATTACACCTTTTTATTTTTTGTTAACTAGCATTAAATATATGTTAAGTATTTTGTAATCATAAGCAAATGCATGGCACAAAATTCAACAATAACGATTAATTTCGCTTGTTGAGCCAATGCTTTTGTCGAAACTAAAAACAATAATGGAATTTATCTGTCATTAGAAGGGTAATCGAAATGGCAAGCCAACAGATAATTGATGTAGAAAGTCTACTTCAACCAATAAGCGAAGATTCTCCCACCGGCGATGACATTCGCGAAGATAGGTCTGCAACTTCACAGTACCAAATTATTAAGTCAGAACGAAATCAAGCACGTGCGGCAGAAAGACAAAGTATCCACGATGGGGAAAGCACAGAGGCCGCTCAGCACTGGCAAAAAATTACCGAGCTTGCACCACAAATCATTCAAGAAAACAGTAAAGATTTAGAAGTTGCCAGCTGGTATGCCGAAGCTATGATACGTCGTTATGGCTTTGCAGGTCTGCGCGATGCATTTTCACTCATCCAGGGCCTGCTAGAAAATTTTTGGGAAAACCTGCACCCAATGCCGGATGAATACGGTATAGAGACAAGAGTGTCTTGTTTATCGGGCTTAAATGGAGAAGGTGCTGAGGGAGTAATGATCGCACCAATCAGAAAAGTACAACTTACTGAAGGTGAAAATCCTGGTCCCTATAGTTTGTGGCAATATCACCAAGCATTAGATATTCAAAAAGCGCCTGATGAAGAAGCACGCCAAGCGAAAATTGCCAGCTTGGGGTTTGACCTTGATGAAATCGATAAGTCGGTAACACAATCAAGCGAAACATTTTACGTCGATATTCGAGATGACATAGAAAGCTGTATCGAAATCTATAAAAGTGTTGGTCTCAAACTCGATGAGCTATGTGGCATACACGAAGCGCCTCCCACTCGCACCATTGTCGAAATTCTGACTGAGTGCCTTGGCGTTGTTAATCATATAGGGAAATTAAAGTTGCCAACGGAAGCAGGCGAAGTTGAAAATGACGCTGGTGGTGAAAGCGCCGGAGGCGAAAATGCAGGTGCGGCGGCGACGCAACAGGTTGTAGTTGCTAAAGGCCCAATCGCTAATCGCGATGATGCCTTTAAACAGCTCATTGAGATAGCCGAATTTTTTAGAAAAACTGAACCCCACTCCCCCGTTTCCTATGTTCTTCAAAAGGCGGTAAAATGGGGCAATATGCCATTGGGCGACTTGATAAACGAGCTCATACCAGACAATTCATCGCGTGAACACTTCAGTGAACTCACTGGCGTGGAATGTGAAGAATAATTATTAAACAAAACTCCAAGAGGAAGGGACAATGTCCGAAAGTATCCATGATAAGTTGAAAAGAGTTAGAAAACCTCGCGTTCATATTACATATGATTTGGAAACAAACGGCGCTCAGGTTGAAAAGGAATTACCCTTTGTAATGGGCGTGATGGGTGATTACTCAGGTGACAACGCCGAAGGTAAAAAAACACTGAAGGATCGAAAGTTTTCTCAAATTGATCGTGATAATTTCAATGACCTAATGGGCAAAGTAAATCCTCAAGTTAATTTGAAAGTGGATAACACAATCCAGGATGACGGCAGCCAAATGTCGGTTAATCTCGACTTTAAAAACATGGAAGACTTCGAGCCTCACAAACTGGTTGAACAAATCGAGCCGTTGAAAAAATTAATGGAAACACGTAATAAGTTACGTGACTTGTTGACCAAGGCAGATCGCTCTGAAGACTTAGAAACAATTCTTGAAGAAGTGCTGAGCAATACAGATGCATTAGCAAATCTTTCAAATGAACTTGGCGTAGAAGGCGGAGAAGATAAAGATGGCGAGTAATGAAGAACAACAAAGCGAAGCGCAACAGGCAGAAGCCCAAGAAGCGAGTCTTCTTGATCAGGCAATAGGTGCGACTAAGCAAACTTCTCGTGACGAAACAGAAGAACTTTTGAAGACGCTTACTTCAGAAGCGATGAAAGGTACCGTCAAATGGGACAGCAACCTTTCAAGAACGATTAACAGTGCAATTGCGGCAATTGACAGTGTTATGTCAAAACAATTAGCGGCTGTTATGCACAATGAAAAGTTCCAACAATTGGAAGGCTCTTGGCGCGGTCTCAACCACTTGGTAATGAACTCTGAGACAGGCAGCGGATTAAAAATTCGCATGTTAAATATCTCTAAAAAAGAATTATCTCGCGATTTAGAAAAAGCTGTTGAGTTTGATCAAAGCCAAATTTTCAAGAAGATTTATGAAAGTGAATTTGGTACCGCTGGTGGTGAGCCTTATGCCGCCTTAATCGGCGACTTCGAATTCTCTTCTCATCCAGATGATGTATCTTTGCTGTCGAAAATGTCGAATGTTGCAGCCGCAGGCTTCTGCCCATTTATATCAGCAGCTGATCCAGGTATGTTTGGTTTTGACAGCTTCACAGAACTGTCCAAACCTCGCGACCTTGAAAAAATCTTCGATTCCGCTGAGTACATTCCATGGAGAAGTTTCCGCGAAAGTGATGATTCGCGCTTTGTGACATTAACCATGCCTCGCACACTTGCCCGCTTACCCTATGGAGAAGCCACTAAGCCTGTTGAAGCATTTAACTACGAAGAAGCCACTGTAGATGCAGCGGGTAACCACATTGAACACGATCACGATTCCTATTGCTGGATGAACGCAGCTTATTCTCTTGGAACAACGCTGACGCAAGCTTACGCTGAATACGGCTGGTGCACCAGTATTCGTGGTGCTGAAGGTGGCGGTAAGGTTCAAGGTTTGCCCAGTCATACATTTGTCAGTGACGACGGTGATGTGGATCAAAAATGCCCTACTGAAATTGGCATTACGGATCGCCGTGAAGCGGAACTCAGTAAATTGGGTTTCCTACCTCTTTGCCACTATAAAAATACTGACTACGCTGTATTTTTTGGTGCTCAGACCACACAAAATCCTAAGAAATTCGATGATCCAGACGCGACTGCAAATGCAGCAATTTCGGCTAGGTTGCCTTACATCATGGCAACATCACGTATTGCCCATTTCTTGAAAGTAATGGCTCGTGACAAAATCGGTTCTTTCATGGAAGCCGAAGATGCTGAAGCATGGTTGAACAGATGGATTAATAAATATGTTAACGCGACACCTGGCGCTTCTGCAGAAATGAAAGCGCAGTTCCCATTGGCGGAAGCTCGGGTTGAAGTGAAAGAAGTACCAGGACAACCAGGTGTATATAACGCTGTTGCCTGGATGCGCCCATGGCTGCAAATGGAAGAGCTCACAGCATCTTTACGTTTGGTCGCAAATATTCCTAAAGCGGGATAAAGCACCTTAAGCTGTACAGCCAGATATTGTTGAAATATTTGGCCGCGAAAGCGTGTTAAGGGGACACAACGTCCCCTTTTATTTGTTTGTAAATAGCATGCGCAAGCAGCAACTCTTTAAAATAGAGACTAACTCTCATAAAGAATCGCTTATATAAACGTGAGGGGAATATGAAAATTAAGGAAAGTTCGATTCCAACTGATGTATTGGAAAAGATAAAGAACCCTGATCCCATTGAGGGTGAGGATATTCTCATAGAGAGCCAAAATGGTGAATTGGTAGGTGTCATAATCCAACCAAAAGCATATGAGTTTTTTCTCAAGAAAATTGAAGAAAAAGAAGATGAAATAGATAGTGCTCTGGATGAAAAATATGATCCCGGCGCCAAAAGCTTAAATGATCTGATGGAAAATGATTAAAATGAGTGACCAAAAGCCACGCTTGGAAACAGAAGAAGAGGAAGACCGTAAGCTTAACCAAGACGCAACTATGGAAAAGCTAAAAACTCCTAAACATGAAATTAAGAAACTGAAAACATTGGAAGAGCTTCTTAAGGAAAAACCGTAATGTATACGGTGCGCTTTTCGAAGAAAGCAGAAAAGGCTCTAAAAAAAGTAGACCACGTTATGAGGCGGAGAGTTTTGCAGAAAATGGAAAATCTTACAAGCAACCCTCGTAGTGGGCCAAATATTAAAACCATGCAAGGCTTTCAAAATCGTTTTCGATACAGAATTGGAGATTTTCGAGTTGTGTATGAGGTTATCGATTCGGAGCTTGTCGTGTGGGTGCTTGAAGCTGATTGGCGTGGAAATATCTACTAAAAGCCGACAAATTGCTACACTCGGACACATGCTGCTACTCTCGCTTTTAAGTGCCGATGAGAAATGAGTTAGTTTTCTAAGCTAAAACATAAATAGTGCGACTTTTTCAGGAATAACCAGTGCCATCAATTAATCTGCCGAACATTGATAATCAAAGGCCCGCAGGAGCTTCTATATCCATCGATTTAGACACGCTCTGTGAAGCCACACCTCATGTCACTAACCTTTCCGAATTTATTAAAGAAGAAGATGATGTTAAAGCCTTATTATTTTGGCTTGAAGAACACGAAAATACGTCTCTTGTCAAAACCATCGATGACATAAAACTTATTATCGATCGTAGTATCGCTGAAATTGATCATTTGATTAATGACCAGCTAAACGAAGTCATTCATCACCCCCGCTTTCAAAAACTGGAATCCTCTTGGCGAGGGCTTTGGTATCTTGTCGTCCAAGCCGAAGGGGTCAGAAACTTAAAAATTAAAATGTTGGATATTTCATGGGCAGAGATTGTCCGTGATATTGATCGCGCAATGGAATTTGATCAAAGCCAATTATTTAACAAGATATACAACGAAGAATATGGCACCCCTGGTGGTGAACCTTATGGCATATTGATCGGTGATTATGCCCTCAGCCATCGCCCCTCAGAAAAGCATAAATACGATGATGTTGCGACCCTAAAAGGTTTATGTGAAATTGCAGCGGCTTCTTTCTCTCCCTTTATTGCAGGAGCTTCTAATGAAATCTTTGGTTTGGATGAATTTGCAGAGCTGGGTACGCCGATAAATCTACATGCTGTTTTCCAGCAGGAAGAATATATAAAATGGCGAGCCCTACGCGATATTGCCGACTCCCGTTTTATTGGACTAACGGTACCGCGAATTTTAATGCGCCTACCCTATCGCACCAAACCTGGCAGCTACAAAGGCCTATTTTTCTGTGAGAAAAGCGGTAAAGAAAATTATTTATGGGGCAATGCTGCTTACGGATTCGCCGCCATTTTAATTCGCGAGTTTGCCAGTGTCGGTTGGTTTGGTCATATTCGCGGCGTACCTCGTAACCAAGTGGGTGGGGGTTTATTAACAAATTTACCGTGTGATGTATTTGAGACCGATGCCAATAATATTGCTTACAAACCCTCAACAGATGTTGTGCTGACGGATACTGTAGAAAGAGATTTAAGTAGCCTTGGCTTCACTCCGCTATGTCAGTGTTACGATACTCCCTTCACAGCATTTTACAGTAATCAGTCTATTCAAAAACCAAAATATCAAAACACTAACGCGTCTTCTACGAATTCTGTTAACGCAAAATTATCATCGATGCTTCAGCATGTGCTCTGCGGTTCGCGGGTAGCCCATTACATCAAAGTCATTATTCGCGATAAAGTAGGTTCTTTTGTCAGCGCCGAAGACTGTGAGGATCTATTACGCAACTGGTTATTCAAATATACCTCGGGCCGAGAAGATTTAGAGTGGGAAGAACAAGCTCGTTTTCCTCTTAGGGAAGCCAGTGTAGAAGTAAAAGAACATCCTGAAAAACCCGGTCAGTACGTGTGTGCTATTCGTTTAGTACCGCATTATCAAATTGATCAAATGGTCTCTGAAATGGAACTTGTTACTGAACTTGTTCAGTCGAAATAATTATGAGCAGAATTGATAAAAAGAAAAATTTAAGGCCGTCTATTATCGATCGACTTATCGATAATGAACCACATCTACAAGTTGAAGCTGAACGAGATCGTCATCAGCGACTGCGCGACTTACGCAACAGTGTTCGCAGAGACCTGGAGAATTTACTCAATACACGTTTTCGTATGGTTGAGCCCTCTTCTAACTTTAAAGAATTAGAAACCTCTCTTTTAAATTATGGTTTACCCGATTTGGCAACGGTCAATATCACCGATGCCGACAAGAAAAAAGAATTTACTCGCAATCTAGAACGCATATTGCGTGAATATGAGCCGAGATTTAAATCCGTTAGCGTTACCTATCAAGATAACAAAGACAATATCGATAGAACGCTACGCTTCCGAGTTAACGCAACCTTGTATGCAGACCCGGCTCCAGAAATTGTCGTTTTCGACTCTGTATTAGAACCCGTATCCCGAACTGTCAACGTGGAAGAATCACAACATGTCTGATGAACTATTGCCCTACTATGAAAAAGAGCTGGCGTTTATTCGTCAGATGGGATCGGAGTTTTCCAAAGAGCACCCCAAGGTTGCCGGTCGTTTAGGTATTAGTGCAGACACCATTGAAGATCCTCATGTCTCCCGCTTGGTTGAAGGTTTTGCCTATCTCAATGCACGTATTCAGCACAAACTGGATGACGACTTCCCTGAATTAACAGATGCCTTGTTAAATGTTGTATTTCCTCATTATCAGCGCCCAATTCCATCGATGTCCATTGCGCAGTTCACGCCGGATGAGGAGCAATTAGACGCGAAATACACAGTTAATCGTAAATCTCTTATTGAAACGGAGCATTTTCAAGGGGAACACTGCCGTTTTACCCTATGCTACGATGTAGATCTATATCCGATTACCGTCTCTGTGGCCCAACTAATGGGGCGACCATTTACCACACCAGGTTCGGCCAATATGCGTGGCGCTGACGGAGTATTAAAAATCTCTCTAGAATCGTTCGCGCCTGAAATTACTTTTCCTGAAATTAACCTGGAAAACCTGCGCTTTTATTTGCGGGGACAATCACAACATGTGCATCCCCTCTATGAGCTGCTATTGAATAAGTGCGCAGGCATTGTTTTATCCGCCCCAGATCAAAGTTCACAGCCGGTGTATTTGACACCTGATTGCATTAAACCAGTGGGCTTTAAGGAAGAGGATGGCATGTTGCCTTATCCGCCCTCTTCATTTATTGGTTATCGCTTGCTAACGGAATACCTTATCTTCCCGGAAAAATTTATGTTTGTGGATTTCAGTGATTTACATAAACATATGCCTGAGGACACAGAAGGCAAGCTGGATATTTATGTATATTTAAAAGAATCGGATATCGAACTGGAACACAATATTAGTAAAGAGACATTTGCGTTGGGCTGTGCCCCAATGATTAATTTATTCCAACAAAAATCCGATCCAATCCGCCTGGATCATACCGAACTTGAATACCAAGTCATTGCTGATGCTCGTCGCCCACTGGGTTTTGAGGTATATGCTGTCGATAAAGTTATGGCCTCCACACCCGCTGGTGATAAAAAAGAGTATTTGCCTTTTTATGGCCTCAAGCATGAACATCAAAACAACGAAGATCACGCCTACTGGTTTGCTTCACGTCGCAATGCAAAACTAGGCTATCAGGAACGAGATGACGGCACCGACGTATTTTTAAGTTTAGTCGACTTAGACTTTAACCCTAATATTCCAGAAGATCGAACACTCAGCCTTGAATTAACATGCAGCAACAGAGATCAGCCGTCAAAGCTGCCCTATAATTTAGATCATCCCAAGTTGCAGTGTGTCGACAGTGCACCTCCGTGCTCGAAAATCCGCTGTTTAACTCAGCCAACAAAAACTGTTCGCCCGCCTCTTAGGAATAATGCACGCTGGCGTCTTATTTCTCATTTAAATCTAAATCACTTATCACTCACCGGCGGCGAGAGTGCCACAGAAGCGCTCAAAGAAATCTTGCGACTTTACGATTTCAAAGACTCTTCTGTCACCAAAGGCTTGGTTGAATCCATCATGTCGGTTAACGCTAGGCAAATTAGTGCGCCGCTCAATATCGATCGGCACGCCACTATGTGCCGCGGGGTTGAAGTAGAAATTGTACTTAATGAAACCTACCTCACCGGTAGCAGTAATTATCTTTATGCCAGTATTCTTGAACACTTTTTTGCATTATATTGTTCAGTAAATTCGTTTTCCCGTGTATTGGTTAAATTAAACAGTAAAGAAGGCTATCTGAAAAAATGCCCACCTCGAGCCGGCGAACGCGTATTCCTGTAATCGAGCAACTGCTCGCTAATCCACAGGACTTTAGTTTTTCTCAAGCCGTACGCTTGCTTGAGCGCGCGGCTGTGCTCAGTAAAAGCGAATTTAAAAAAAATAACGGCCTGGAAAAACCCTCTTCTCATTTATCACAATTTCCAGATCAACCGGTGGCACGCTTTTCACCACCGCTGAAAGAAATATTGCGTTTTAGCAATGATCAGAGCTTAAGTTTTCCAGGCTCAGATATTGGCCAAATTAAGACGCGTGATCTCAGCCAGGGAAATGAGCAGTGGGAAGTGATTGTCAACTTTATTGGGCTTACAGGCTCAATGGGTGTCATGCCATTTCACTATACCGAAATGATTTTGCAACGCTTAAAACAAAAAGACCCTTCACTGGCGGCTTTTTTAAATGTCTTTAACCACCGCACTACCTCACTATTTTTTCAAGCGTCTAATAAATATCGCTTACCGGTGGAATATGAACGCAGCCAACTGCATAAAACCAATAAGTCCACCACCTCGCCACATACACAGTCACTGCTGAGTCTGCTGGGCTTGGGCACAGGTAAGCTTAGTAATCGTCAGACCGTCAGAGATGAGTCTTTTATTTTTTTCAGTGGCTTGTTTGCGCAACAGGTGAAGACGCCCTCAGGGCTTAAACAAATCATCGAACACTATTTTGATGTGCCGGCTCAAATCGATGGTTTTATCGGTCAGTGGCAAGATTTAATTGATGATGTTCGCACACGCATTGGCTGGAAGGGCAATAGCAAAGGCCAAAATGCACGCCTGGGCCATTCTGCTATGTTGGGTCGTCGCGGCTGGTTTGCTCAGGGTAAATCGCGCATCAAACTTGGCCCTTTAAATAAACAACAATTTGATAAATTTGCTCCTGGCACAGGAGCACTTAAATCTCTCAATGAGATTGTACGAACCTACCTAGGTATGGAACAGGACTACGATTTTGTAGTGGAGGTCAAACGGGACGATGTGCCAAACAAAATTGCTTTAGATAAACATAACCCTCCATTGTTGGCGTGGAACGCCTGGCTATCGGGAAAACCCAAAACCAATACCGACAAAGATGATTTACTGGAAATTCTCGTATCATCCAAGCGGCTGCAATAAATTTCGACAATAAACAGATAAAAAGAAGGATGAACCATGATCAACATCGATCTCAAATCGCTGGTAGGAAGACTCAATGAACCCTGTCGGATCGCCTTAGAAGGTGCGGCAGGCCTTTGTGTCTCGAGAACGCACTACAATGTAGAAATTGAACATTGGCTACTCAAAATTCTTGAGATTAGAGATAGTGATCTACAAGAAATTCTTGAAAAGTTTGATGTTAATTTAGGTAAATTGACGCAAGAAATTAATAAAGAACTGGATGGTATTAAAAATGGCAATTCACGAGCGCCTTCACTGTCGCCAACCATCGTCG
The DNA here is from genome assembly GCF_002157225.2 of Agarilytica rhodophyticola. Taxonomy (NCBI): domain Bacteria; kingdom Pseudomonadati; phylum Pseudomonadota; class Gammaproteobacteria; order Cellvibrionales; family Cellvibrionaceae; genus Agarilytica; species Agarilytica rhodophyticola. The sequence goes on along the minus strand of NZ_CP020038.1, from coordinate 2,804,941 downwards.
ATATTGCCAAAAATGCCTGGATGCTCGCGTCAGTTGAGTACGGGCACGGGATTGCTACCTCAGCCCACATTTTTGCGGCACTGATGCTCGATGAGAGCATACGTCGCTCAACCGGCATTGTCTCAGGGGAATTGAAAAAAATTCCACCAGAATCCCTGCGTGATGTTGTGCGCTCAGTGGTCGGTACCACCTCAGAATCCTCCAGTGCATCAGCAACCGGTGATGCCTCTGGCGGCGGTGAAGCTGTCGCTGGCGGTGCGCCAAGTAAATCGCCAGCACTGGACAAATACACGGTTAACCTCACCCAAGCCGCTAAAGAAGGAAAGATTGATCCGGTATTAGGTCGTGATGAAGAGATTCGTCAGATCATCGATATTCTTATTCGCCGCCGTCAAAATAACCCCATTCTTACCGGTGAAGCAGGTGTGGGTAAAACCGCAGTGGTTGAAGGTTTTGCCCTGCGTATTACTTCTGGCGATGTACCCGAGCCACTGCGTGGTGTGACATTGCGCAGCTTAGACTTAGGCCTTCTGCAAGCGGGCGCCAGTGTTAAAGGTGAATTTGAGAACCGTTTAAAGTCTGTTATTTCTGAAGTTAAAGCCTCCGCAGAGCCCATCATTATGTTTATCGATGAAGCTCACACCCTAATTGGTGCTGGCGGAAAAGAAGGACAAGGGGATGCTGCAAACTTACTTAAACCTGCATTAGCGCGTGGAGAATTGCGTACCATCGCTGCCACTACCTGGGCAGAGTACAAGAAATACTTTGAACGCGATCCGGCCCTCACCCGCCGTTTCCAAGTAGTGAAAGTAGAAGAGCCTAGCGAAGATAAAGCTATCGACATGATGCGCGCAATTTCGGAGATGTTGCAGAGCCACCATAAAGTAAGAATTATGGACGAGGCCATCGTCGACTCCGTGAAGCTGTCCAGCCGCTATATTACCGCGCGCCAATTGCCGGATAAATCAGTGAGCTTGCTGGATACCGCCTGTGCCCGTGTTGCCTTGAGTCAAAGTGCAACGCCTGCACCAGTGGAAGATACCCGTCGCCGCATCAATCAATGTGAAATCAATATTACGTCTTTGGAAAGAGAAAACGCCACTCTTGGCAACTGCGAAGCGCGTATTGAAGCATTGCAGGAAGAAAAAGCCAGTTTAGAAAAACAATTGACTGAACAAGAAGCTCAGTGGGACGGTGAAAAAGCGCTAGTGGAAAAAATCCACGAGCTGCAACAACAAATTGAAGATGACTTCCATGCCCAACGCTTAAGTGAAGAGGAAGCGCAGAAAGAAGACGCGCTACAAGCACTTTCAGACGAAGAACGGGATAAAGTTAAGCAAGAACTTCATAAGCTAATGGAAGAATTGGACAACATCCAAAAAGATGAACCCATGATTCAAGTGAATGTGGATACCCAGGCCATTGCCGAAGTTGTCGCAAATTGGACAGGAATCCCCGTTGGCAAGATGGTATCCGATCAGATCAATTCTATTCTGAACTTAAATGAGTTGATGGAAAAACGTGTCATCGGCCAATCTCACGCTCTAGAAGCTATTGCACAGTCTATTAGAACTTCTCGCGCAGGCCTCACCGATCCACGCAAACCTATCGGTGTATTTTTCATGGTGGGTTCCAGTGGTGTTGGTAAGACCGAAACCGCACTGGCTCTTGCTGATACGCTTTATGGTGGTGAACAAAACATTACCGTTATCAATATGTCAGAATTTAAGGAAGAACATAAAGTCTCTATGCTATTGGGCTCACCTCCAGGATACGTAGGTTATGGTGAAGGAGGTGTACTGACAGAAGCGGTTAGACGTAAACCCTATAGCGTTGTACTGCTCGATGAAATGGAGAAGGCTCATCCAGGTGTGCAAGATGTTTTCTACAACCTGTTGGACAAGGGTACCATTAAAGATGGAGAGGGACGAGATATCGACTTTAAGAACACCGTTATCATTATGACCTCCAATGCCGGTGAAGAACATATCCGTGCAATGATTGCCGCTTCCGAAGAAAGGCCTGACCCTGAAACCTTGTTGGAAAACTTCCGTCCACAATTGCTGAAGTACTTCAAACCTGCATTTTTAGGCAGAACCACTATCATCCCCTACTACCCACTGGATGACGAAAATCTGCTCAAGATTTGCCAGATTAATATGAATAAAATCAGCAAACGGGTACGTGAGCACTACGACGCGGAATTCACCTACGATGAAGATGTGATGCTGCATATTGTTGCCCGTAGCCAAGAAGTGGATACCGGTGCCCGTAATATCGAAAATATTCTTACTCGCACCATGCTGCCCGCCCTCGCCTCCGAATGCCTATCAAAAATGGCAGAGGGAGACGATATTAATAAAGTCCATATTGGTGTTGATGAGGAAGGACAGTTTACCTATAGCGTGGCGTAATTCAGCCTAGTGTTATCAGGTAAAACCTGAAGATAGGCTACTTTTCTTGCTTTGTAGAAAGAAAAGTAGCCAGCAAGAGCGCCCCATCAAACAACACAAGCTGAAGAACACAAACCTGTCATTTTAGAAGTCTGTATCGCTGATAAGATACAGCATATAAGTCACTTTTTTTCCTAATCGGATAACAAATTCTCTACCCAGTTACTGCCGTGATACACAGCAATGAGATACAGTAGACGATATTGCCATGCGGTGGTAAATTATCGCCAGAATCGATGAATTAGGAGAGAATTCTGACGGAAAATGTTAGCAAAGTGATCAGCCCACAGAAAATCCTGTTTTCCCATATAAGGCAGGCAGCAGCTAACTTTTGAGCTAGGCCACTCAAATAAGACAAATTAAGTCAACGACTTAGGTAATTATATAAGTAAGTGGTTAGGTAAAGAAGCCGTTAGGTAAAAAGGCAGTTAAGTAAAGAAGTAAAAAGTGGCGAGCTTAATTGTGACTATGAATATCGATTTTAGAAATACCCTCTGTTAATGTGGAAATAGCACATTAACAATATTAATTAAACAAGGGAATATTGTTAGTGCACGTCTATTAATGGTCAAAACCAGTTAATAATATTATTAATTTTAATAGTAGAAGTGCCCAATAAAAACTTATCTCAAATATTATGGTATTACCTTAGGATGAGACTGTTGATGCATTATTACTGTTTTATTTTTTCTTGCTTTTTTTTGCTTATTAGCTCGGCGTCTGTAGCGAATCAAACAGCAAATACAAAGCAAGCGCTTTACACACAATATTCTGACACGGTAGAAAGCTACTACCGCGAAATTGCAGAAGCTCAGAAAAAACAAATCGCCAAACAAGACGATATCACTAAGCTCAAAACCTACTTTGTTCTCCTTAGAAATAGTGGTCACGAAGATACGGCGATTGCGGCATTAATTAACCATACATCACTAATACTCGACGAGATCGATTCTGACAGTAGCTTATATTTGCTCGATCTACTCTTCAGCTACAATATAAAACAAAGCGCCTTTGTTATTGCCCAGTACGCTATAGATAATGGTAGTCCATTTATCGCATCAAATGCCCGTTATTTATTAAGCTTATATTACTTTAAGCAAAATAATTTTGTAAAAACTTTCCAAAATCTAAGTGCTATTGAAACCAGTGATGCTCTTAGCCCAGAGAGACGAGACTACGCTACTTTAATGTTCGGTATAGCACTGCAAAAGACAAAAAAACATCGCCAAGCTATCGATATTTACCAGAGGGTACCTATCGATTCTGATTACTATATAGAAGCTCAGCTCAATATGGCAGTGGCGAATATTCGCCAAGGCTGGTGGACAGATGCACATATTGCGGTTAAAAATGCGATTGAGCACGCAGATACTAGAGACATGAAGGAAAGTCACAACCGCTCACTTATGGTATTAGCCTACTCACAATTGCAAAACGAGTTTTATCGCAATGCCAGAAATAGCTTCCGAGCACTTAGCCTTGACAGTGCTTACGTGAACCAAGCCTTACTTGGGATCGGTTTGTGTGCGATGTATCAAAAAGACTATAACGGCGCCCTAAATGCTTTCTCTCGTTTGCAAAAAGTAGACAGTGATGAGCTGGCTGTTTTAGAGTCTTACCTATTATTACCCTATACCTATGAGCGTATGGGAGAATTGGATGAAGCATCTTTACTCTATTCTCAAGCTATTGCCTATTATGGCAAGAAAAAGCTGTATTTGGAAAATCAGTTGGCAAAACAGCAAGCTACAGATTTTACTATCAGCCAGCAAACACTTAGGCAGGTTAGCACAGGCTTAATGGAACGTTACCAGCGTCTGCTCCGACTCAACACATCTGCGCGTAGTAGTAAATTGAAAAAGCGCATTCAATCGCTGACACGCACTTTTGAAAACACCATTATTAGCGAACTCAATTCTCAGACTGAAGAGAAAATAACAAAAGTTCAAAGTTATTTGAGCCAAACTCAATATGGTTTAGCCAAGCTTTATGACAATCAATAACATGTTGAAGGATCTATTTAACCCACGTACCAACGCGTATCTGCGGCCTAGCGTCCTTACTGGAATTCTTAAAGTTAACTCTCTTGGATTTAAGACTGTTGGATGTAGAGCTATTGGTATAGCTACAGTAATAACGACGATTACTGCATGTAGCCATATAGATCGCGAGCCACCAGCCCCCACTTTGGCTGACATCGATATATCGCAGCAAGATACTGCAAAAGGAAAGAGTGGTATTGAAAAAAAATCGCAACAGGAAATTAGAAAAGCCTATCGAACTTATGTTAAAAATGCACCAGCCCATGATAGTTCCCGACAAAAAGCTCTGACACGTCTTGCTCAATTAGAACTGGAGTTGAGTAATTCGTTATTGAAAGACGATCGTACATTTGCCAATCAATCTGCCGATGTCACACAGTCGCTAAACAGAACCATAAGCTTGTTAGAAACGACTCTCAAGGACTACCCTAAAGCAGAGGGTAATGACAAGGTGCTTTATCAGTTAGCGCAAGCCTATGAGCGGGCCGACCGTTATCAGCAATCCATCGCTACACTCAATGACCTTGTTACCCGTTATCCCAAATCGCCACTATACACTGAGGCACAATTCCGTCTCGGCGAAAGCGCCTTTGCCCAGGGTAACTATATTACGGCAGAAGATGCCTATACCGAGGTCATTCTTACCCCAGGAAGCGATAAGTTTTACACCAAATCCCTGTTTAAACGAGGATGGTCACGCTATAAGCAACAACTCTACACAGAAGCTACTGATGATTATATCGATGCGTTAACCTACCAAGAACTTGGCGAGTACGCATCCCTTAACGACGCTGACAAAGCCCAGTTAGATGAATACCTGCGAGCTATTGGTCTAGCTTTTTCTTATCAAAGCGGCGCAGGCAGAATAGGTGAGTATTTCGCACAACGGGATGAGTTTCGTTATCTTTACGAAATACACACATCTGTCAGCGACATCTTTTTAAAACAAGAGCGCTTTTCCGACGCGGCTACTGTTCTAGAGGAATACACCCAAGCAAACCGGCAATCGTTAAATACTCCTAAAGCTGAATTAAAAATTATTGCCGCCTGGCGCGAAGGTAAATTTACCTCACGCTTGTATAGCGCTATCGAGCGATTCTACAAGTATTACCAACCTAAAGCAGATTTTTGGCAACAACATAACGATGAAGCCACATATAAACTCGCTTATGAGAATTTGCGTACCTATATCACTCAAGTCAGCTCTTACTTTCACAAGCGTTATCAAGATAAAAATAAAAATGAAGATTTTAAGCAAGCGAGCTTGTGGTATAAGCGCTACCTTGAGCATTATAGCGCTCACGCCCATAAGGATAATATCTACTCTTTATATGGAGAGTTATTGTTAGCGGCTAAACAACAGCAAAATGCTTTAGAATATTTTTCATTAGCAGCCTATGATGGTAATTTAATTTTGGATAAAAAGGCGGCTTTTGCCACCATTAGCATTTCAAACCAATTATTTGAAAATACTAGGGATGAAAAAAGTAAACAACAGTGGCTAGATCAGCACCTTGTATTCGCAGAGCGGTTTGTCGAACTTTACCCCAAAGATAGTCTCACCAATAATATTGCGTTAAATGCATCTGAACACGCATTTAACGCTAAGCGTTACAACAAAGTCATTGATATTTCAAACTATATTGCCGACTCTGCGCAAGAAAAAATACATTTTAATGCGAATTCATTAAAAGCTCGTGCTTACCTAGAGCTCAAGCAATTTGGTGACGCTGAAGCGGTATACTTGGAGCTGGCAGACTCTCGCTACACTTCCAGAAAAGCGAGAAAGGATATTGATAATAGTCTAGGCCTAGCGATTTATCGACAAGCGGAACAAGCACAAAATAACAAGCAATTAGATTTAGCGCTGAATCATTTTGTTCGCATTAGTCGTGTCGCACCCAAGTCATCATTAGCGGCAACGGGCTTATATGATGCTATTGCACTGACTATTCAAAATGAGCGCTGGCAGCAATCTATTGCTTTAAGTGAAGAGTTTAAACGCCTATATCCTAAACACAAGCGCAACGCTGAGGTCACTCAAAAATTATCTGTGGCTTACTTAAAATCGGATCAAAAAGGCAAAGCAGCCCAAGAATTTGAGCGTATTGCAAAATTTGAAAATAACCTTGATGTAAAAATTGCAGCGCAATGGCAAGCAGCAGAGCTTTATGAAGCTAAAAATAATATTCAAGCAGCAATTCGTGCTTATCGTGATTATGCTCACAACTACAAAAAACCCTACGCACAAAATATGGAAGCAATGTACAAACTGTCGAGCCTTTACCAAAAAACAGGCGAGTCTCAGAAGCGTTATTTTTGGCAAAACAATATTCGCAAAGCAGATCAAAAAGCCACAAAAAGTAGTAAAACCGAGCGCACCACTTTTATAGCATCTAGTACCACTCTCGACCTCGCTCGACAAAAACAAAAAGAGTTTTCTCGCACAAAATTAGTCGAGCCGATTGCTAAAAACTTAAAACGTAAAAAATCTGCTATGCAAGAGTCCGTTAAATTATATGGTCAAGCCTCCGCCTATGGTATTCAAGATATAACAACTGAAGCTACTGCTAATATTGGCGATATTTATTTAGATTTTAGTGAAGCTTTACTGGAGTCGGAAAGGCCTAGCAACTTAAGTCAAGATGAGCTGGAGCAGTACGAGATTTTATTAGAGGATCAAGCATTTCCTTTTGAAGAAAAAGCCATTGAGTTCTATGAGGTAAATCTTGCAAGAACTAAAGATGGTACTTACGATAAATGGATACAGCAAAGCTTTGATAAGCTGGTTACTCTTTTCCCGGTAAGATATAGTCGAAAAGGCAAAATTCATGCACTCAAACCTTAACGCTTGTAGTCGTAAACCTGCAGTATATCGATGGGGACGCTTAGCTCTGGCTATAGGCGCTTGTCTATGCCTACTCAGCGCTTGTGAGACATCGACCAACACAGTAGGGCCGACTGTGACTACGGATACCCGTGCAGATGCAAGCGGCGATAATAATACTTCTACTCCAAACCAAGAACTCAGTGAATTAAGTAAAAGCCAATACCATACAGCATTTGAACAAATGCAAAAGCAAGAATACAAAGTGGCACAAAAGATACTGCGTAAGCTAGCGTCTCAGTATTCCCAAAATCTTGCTATTAAAACTAACCTAGCCACCGTCTATTTTAAACAAGGCAATATTAAAGAAGCTGAACAAATATGCCAGCAGGCCCTGAGTAAAGGCGCAAAAATAGAAGAGTTATATAATCTTTTAGGCTTAATTTCTGTTGAGAACAAGAAATTTCAAGATGCTGAAAACTATTATCGTAAGGCATTAAGCTTAAATAAAAACTACGCAGACGCCCATCATAACCTCGCGCTGCTCTATGATGTTTACTACCAAGATATTAATAACGCTTACCAGCACTACGCCAAATATTTATCCCTCGCACCGGAAGATGAGGAAGTAAAACAATGGCTTGAACAGCTGAAGTATTCTCTTGATCAGGAGTAGATTGTTATGTATACCAAGCTAATATTACTTGTATTATTTATTTCGTCATCGGCCTTTGCACAAGATAGGATAGAACTGGAAACGACAACCATTAAAGGTAATACTGAATTACCTAAAATCTTATATGTTGTCCCCTGGCAAGATACCTCTAAAACTAAAGATAACCAGCAAAAACTTACCTTGCACAGTCTTTTTGGCGATTTCTTTGAGCCCGTAACCCCAAAGGAACCAACAAGTCCTTAGATTCTGTTTCATAGCTGGCGAACGCCAGCGAGACAAAGAAAAATAACCGAAAGAACGAAATATATATGAAGTAAATGAGCATTTTGATGGTATTTTTAGCGCAGCATCGGCGAGTGCAGCAGATATGAAATAGCTTCTAGAGTTTTATGCTCCTGATTGACTGATATTACTCCTATAGCGTATCCCGGCCAATTCTTGCTATCGAGAATGTCTTCTTCTGTTCTATACAGCTATCGAGTTATAACCGCCACTTATAACTTAAAATCCAAATAACAGATATATCCCAAACTAAAACATCCGTTGTTTCCAATGACAACTGCTATTCTTAATAATGGGTAGAGGTCACCCCTAAAGTATCAGAGGTGGAACCTTTGAAAGGCATGATGTAGCGAGCGCCGGGAAAATGAAAAAAAATACCACATTGGATATTTGGACTAATACATGTGATACCTTATTTGCCAGCAAAGAGGAAAATAAATCCCAACTCTCCATACACCCCCTACATACCTGTGTTATTGAACAGGAAAGGCATTATATTCATGCACCGGACTTAGAACAAAAAGATCCTGTGTACTTTGCCAGACTGCAGCGGTTTGCCAGCAAACACAGAATAAAACTAAAAGCTGATCGTCGTATTGAGAACCAGAACAAAACCCATGGCAGAAGAAAAAAGCTCCTACCCATGATATTCTTGGCTCTCAGTGTTAATACCGATCTGGCAATGGCCCAGCAACAAGAGGAACAAAAGCAACAGGAACAAAAAGAGCCACAAGAAACCACAACACTCAATCTATTTTCCATTAACAACCCCTATGAACTTGAAGAGCAAACCATATCCAACCAGCGACTACAAGGAGATGAAAGGGTAGAACTATATGCGGATAAAACCACGATCGACGATATCAATAATATTTTGCTAACTCATTTAGTACCTCAGGAAGATGATCCTAAGTCAATGGTCGGAGATATTCAAGAGCTTGCGGCTTATTATGCAAGACACCCTGAAGCAGTTTCATTGATAAAGTCTATTGAAAACGAAGACTGGCAATTGAGATATGCGCCGTATACCTTTCAAACAGACGTCAATGGCTCGCAGCTTAAAATTGAGGATGTGGTGGTTTACTTCGATCCAAGATCCGCAGCAAAACTTAAGTTTTACGATAAGTGCTCCCATAAAAAGCCTTTTTGCGTAGCGTCACCCGCCGACGCCTTACTTCATGAATTATTACATGTACAAACGATTGTTAAAGATACTCACGCATTTATTGCTCAGGGAGGTATGGGCAAGTACCTATATCCAGCCGAGCATGAACGCTTAACCATATTAAAAGAGAATATTCTTTATAAATCGATGTCCATACGAGACAAACATCCGCGCCCTATTCGCAGCGAGCATACCGGTCGACACGTCCTTGTCTCATGCGTTACTTGTATAGAGTAGTGAAAGTATGAGGTCTGAATAGGCTGAACCAAACCTTAGCTCTGAATTTTTTCTGTATCTGCCACCAATAGATATATGCTTTCCCAACTTTTGCATGATGGGCACAACCAATGAACATAACTTCCATCAAACCCACATTTTGAACATTGATACTTTTTCACAGGTTTTAATAAGGTATCCAACACGGGCTTAAAATGAAGATATAGACTGTTCATTTTATTTTCTTCATTAGTAATAACTTCTACCAACTGCTGAGCAGCATCTACATCAACAAAGCGCGGAATTATATCCGCTAATAGTTGTATAAACTCTTTATATCCTTCATGCTTAACCATGGACTCTGCTAAACAATTGAGTGCAGATAAATCCTGATGATTTTCAAGATAAATTAACAACTCTTTTTTTAATTCGACAGGCGAATTTAATTGTTGATAACACTCGCATAAAGGCTGAATCATTTCCGAAGCAAAGTGCGGATTCTGTGTAGCAATTTTTTTAAGAGATACGATTGCAGCAGTATAATTGTTGTCATCCATATTGAGTTGCGCTTGCAATAAGCTAGCGCGAACGCAGTTTTTGTTGTAGCGCAGCGCTGCATTAATCCATTTACGTGTTTGTAGCCAATCTTTTGCATTCCTCGCCTGCTCGGCAAGCTCACAACAATAGTGTGCTTGAGCTTGTTTCCATTGATCAAGTCGACTAGAAAACTTATTTGTAGTTAATTGATCCGCTATATCGATAGCCTTAAGCCACTCGAGAGTATCTTGGTATATTTCCACAAGGGCAATGAGCACTGATTGCCGTAATTCAAGACTAATCCCTCCCTGCTCATTTAGCTCACATAACAAAATTTCCGCACGATCAAGTAGGCCAGAAGAAATATAGTCTTTTGCCAATTCAAATTGCACAAAGTGTAATTGTTGTTGAACGAGATTAGGGTGAGAAAGTAGGTTTTGGTGCACCTTGACCGCTCGGGCTATCTCGCCCTTTTTGCGCAAAAGATTGCCAAGGGAAAGGTGCACTTCAAGAGTATCGGCATTAACTGCCATGTGCGAAATAAAATGATCTACCGCTTCATCCGCCTGCTCATTAAGTAGATATGTGAGTCCTTCAATGTAACGCTCTTGCACCCAAGGAGATTGTGAAGATAGAAAAATTTTTCTATCTTCATTACGACCTAAAAAAAAACTACGGCTTAAAATAAGGCCCGTCGCTACCAATACAATAACAATCAGCAGCCAAATGCTGATCATTACTAAGTTTGTTCCTGCAAGCTCTTAAGTTTTTCAACTTCTTTACTCGCTTTTTTATAACGACGCTTATGACCATAGCTTTTACTACCGAACATAATCGTACTTGTTAACCAACCCAGTAATGCACCTAGCAATAACATTCCACACATCAGGTGCCCAAGGGCCAAATCTTTAAATGCAAAAATAATAAATGAAGCATTCACTTTGCCAGGGTTTTCGGCAAAAATCCAAAACCCAACGACCAACATAAGGCAAAGCCAAAGCGATAAAACAATACGTTTCGACCATTTTAACATGAGGTTTTTCCAGTATATTTTTTTTCAATTTCGGCCAGAATAAAAGTCGTCACTTCATCGATTGTCATGTTTGTGGAATCCACTTCAATTGCATCTTCAGCTGGCACTAGCGGTGCACTCTTACGCGAGCGATCGTTCTTATCTCGCGCTTCGATATCCGCAAGTACCGATGCGAAATCTGGCGTCTGGCCAAGCTCAAGCAATTGTTTACAACGACGTTGCGCTCGCTCGTGAGCGCTCGCAGTTAGAAATATTTTGACACCTGCATTAGGGAATACCACTGTCCCCATATCACGACCATCGGCGACCAAGCCCGGCGCCAGGCAAAAATCCCTTTGTCGCTGCAACAAAGCCTCACGCACTTTAGGATAAGCGGCTACTTTGGACGCAACCATTCCCACATTTTCAGTGCGAATAGCTTTCGACACATCACTGCCTTCTAATATAATTGAAGTGCTATCACCACTGACATTAAATTGCACATCCAGTTGTTGTGCACACATAGCCACTGCCGGCTGATCAGCAAGATCTATATTGTGATTGATACAGGCCAGTGCAGTTAAGCGATAAAGTGCTCCGCTATCGAGTAGTAAAAAGCCTGTTTTATTGGCAACACGTCGGCACACCGTGCCTTTACCTGCGCCGCTTGGGCCATCAATTGTAACTACCGGTATCATTAAAAACTTGTCATCCTCTATAAACGATTAATTGCTTGCGTAATATTTTTAACCGCATCGATTGGCGATGTCGCTTGTGTAATAGGACGTCCAATGACCAAGTAGTCGCTACCATTTTGTAAAGCTTTTTCCGGGGTCATAATACGCTGTTGGTCACCACGGTCGCTCCCTAAGGGCCTAATACCTGGTGTGATACAGGAAAAAGAATCACCACAGTGATGTTTAATCCGATTCGCTTCAAGTGCCGAGCAAACAACACCATCCAGTTCACAATCTGCAGCTAATGCCGCTAACTTAAGCACTTGGTTCTGAGCATTATCGACAATACCAATAGCTTGTAAGTCCTGATCATTCATGCTCGTCAGGACAGTAACAGCGATCAATAATGGTGCTTGCTGGTAGGATGCAAGAGCTTCCTTGGCAGCTTCCATCATAGCGATACCACCTGATGCGTGGACATTGACCATCCACACCCCCATCGAAGCTGCAGCCGAAATCGCTTTATTTACCGTATTAGGAATATCGTGAAATTTAAGATCTAGAAAAACGTGAAAACCATAATGGTGCAACTCGTCGATTAAACTAGGCCCAAATAAGGTAAACATTTCTTTACCTACTTTTAGGCGGCAGAGAGAAGGATCTAATTGTTTAACCAAATCGATGCAGGCATCTCGATGATCAAAATCCAAAGCAACTATTATTTTTGGGTCTGACATTTGAGAGTCAGCAGTTTTTGAGCGAGAGGGGGATGGATGTGGTGAAGAGGTCGACTTATGCACAAAAAATACTCTCCAGATCAGGCAATATCGATGTAATGTTGGCTATTATTCTACACCAAAGCAAAAGCATTGGCATAAACCATTTTGCAAACTAGGGTGGAGTGCCGATGACTCAAAAGATCTGCATAAAAACTAAAAATTCTAGCTAAATTGCATATTAGTACCGCTAATTTTGCTTTGATTCATTATCTGAGTTTTGCCTGCATACGCCTACCTTGAGCCCCTGAAAAATTTCAGGATAAATTTTTCAGGGCCTTACAATAGTTCGCAAACGAGTATACTACAGACTAATTAACTCTCTATTTTTATTCAAAATAGCTTCACCAATGCCTTTAACCTCCGTAAGCTCGTCAATATCTGCAAAACTTCCATGATTGTTGCGATACTCAACAATTGCAGCAGCTTTCTTCTCGCCAATTCCTTTTAGGCTCATCAAATCCTCAATGCTGGCTTGATTAATATTAACTAAGGTAATCACCTGCTCGGCAGCCACTTGTGGTGCCTTGCTCATATTTTCTTGCGCCATTGCCAGCGGAGAAACAGCTACGGCGGAGCCTAATGCAAGTGTTACTAGTGCTGGAAATAGATTGTTTTTAATACGTTGATGAAGAGTTTTAGTGATATTTTTCATGTTTCATTTCCTTTGAAGATAGTTACAAAAACGTCTGTCACACCATGTGAAGACAGGAGCTATAATAACCTTGCGTTGAAAAAGGCGACAGAGGAATATCACCATAATCCGCGTAGGACATATCTTACACAAAAAGAGCAATATTCGATCAAATGAATAAACCCTCACTCCTACTGAAAAGAAGTCTTGGCAGGATCTCTTTATTATTAAAGTAAAATAAGCCTGATGAAAATCAGCTAGAAGCGATAATCAGCATTAATACCAACACTGGTAAAAGAATCATTCTCGGTATCAACCAAAGTCTTTACCTCAAAATTTAAGTTCATACGCTCATCTAACCAGAGACCAAAACCTGCGCCATAAGACCACCCCGATTCACTGGCCTCAAACGCAGGAGTAGTGCCATCTTCAAAGCGCACACGGGTAGAGATAGTGGATTGCCCTAATAGTAAATACAATTTGGCAATTTCGTTGGAGAGTTCCGCTCGGTAGTAAACACTAGCATAGTTTTCGATATCAGATTCGGCCGAGTCTCTAGAGCGGGTAGTATTAGTCAGGGCAATACGCTCATCGCTAAGACTACCACCCCCACGTACTTCTATACCTAAATAGCTATTGTATTTGTAGCCGAGAATAATTTCTCCCGCTTTAAAGTTTACATCCTTGCTAAATGGATCTTGAATGCCTACGTTGATAATGGTGATGCCTCCGCCAACATAAACGCCTTTATCTTTAGATGCATAAACATTGGTAACAACAAAAATACTCAGTATGGCAATCAAAAATCTCTTCATATTCCACTTACTTTTTAATGATCTGACTCAAATCTTTACTTTCCCAATGAGGGAAATGCTTACGTATCAAAGCGTTTAATTCTAATTCAAACGCCGAGAAATCGCTGTGCGTTGTGTCGCTTTCATCCATTTCCCTCCGCTCGAGTACCTGCTCAACCATTCCGGCGGCCACGGTAATATTACTGATACGATCAATAACAATAAATGCCCCAGTTTCCCTGTTACTGCGATAAGGGTCAACCACTACTTGCTGCTCAAGCTCAAGCTCTACCACATCAATGTCATTAAGCTCCGCCTGATCAGCCGCTTGTTTCTCAAAAGTGTTAACATCCACTCTATGGTCGATCTTTTGTACCACTCCCGGTGTTGTTTTACTGGCAAATTTAAACCAGTACTGCTTGCTTGTTTGCAAAGGTGTTTCTGACATCCATACCATGTGAGCCTTGATATGTTTAGAAAAACTCACTTCAGCCTGTTGATGAACAATCATATCGCCGCGGCTAATATCAACTTCATCTTCCAATGTTAGGGTGATCGCCTGCCCAGGAAAAGCCTCCTGTAGCTGCCCATCATAGGTTTCGATGGATTTAACGCGGCTGGTTTTTTCAGACGGAAGGACTTTTATTTCATCTCCCACCTTAACAAGACCAGACGCTACGGTGCCACAAAAGCCGCGAAAATTTAGATGGGGCCGATTAACATACTGCACAGAAAAACGGAAATCAGTGAGATTTTTATCGTCGGAGATTTTCACCGTCTCTAAAATTTCCATCAAAGACTGGCCGTCATACCAAGGGGTATTTTCGCTTCGGTTAACCACATTGTCGCCATCTAGAGCAGACATGGGAACATAATAAGCCTCACCCTTGTGGTTAAGAGTTCGCAACAACTCGGCATAATCGTTTTTAATCTTATCGAAGGTGTCTTCTTTAAAGTCTACTAAATCCATTTTATTAATGGCGACCACAAGATGCTTAATTCCCAACAATGAAGCGATATAACTATGGCGACGGGTTTGTACCTGCACACCGTAACGTGCGTCGATAAGAATGACTGCCAAGTCACAAGTAGAAGCTCCGGTTGCCATATTGCGCGTATATTGCTCATGTCCTGGGGTATCAGCAATGATAAATTTACGCTTGGTAGTAGAAAAATAACGATACGCCACATCGATGGTTATGCCCTGCTCTCGCTCTGCTTGCAAACCATCAACCAGTAGCGCCAAGTCTACTTTTTCACCTGTGGTACCATGCTTAGTAGTATCAGACTTAACCGCTTCCAGTTGATCTTCGTAGATCATTTTGGAATCGTGGAGTAAACGGCCAATTAAGGTGGATTTGCCATCGTCAACACTGCCGCAGGTAAGAAAACGTAATAACTCTTTTCGTTCATGTTGCTTAAGATATTCATCGATATCAGTTTCTATTAAGTCTGATTGGTGAGACATTATTTTTCTCGCTCTCTCAACCGAGCACAACACTGCTCGCTATACTAAAGAATA
This sequence comes from Agarilytica rhodophyticola, assembly GCF_002157225.2. Classification (NCBI taxonomy): domain Bacteria; kingdom Pseudomonadati; phylum Pseudomonadota; class Gammaproteobacteria; order Cellvibrionales; family Cellvibrionaceae; genus Agarilytica; species Agarilytica rhodophyticola. The sequence continues at coordinate 2,789,328 of NZ_CP020038.1, read as the reverse complement.
TGTGGATGTTTTAGGGTTGTTAAAAAAAACAGTGATAACTTAAAAGTAACCTTCTTGCTTTTTCTTCTCCATAGAACCTGAGCTATCGTGATCGATAACCCTACCCTGACGTTCCGATGTTTTAGTCAACAACATCTCTTGAATAATTTCTGGCAAAGTAGTCGCATTCGAATCGACGGCACCCGTTAAGGGATAACAACCAAGTGTTCTAAACCTCACCATCTTATCTTCAACCACATCCTCCTCAGTAAGGGGCATACGGTCATCATCTACCATAATCATCACACCATCACGCTCCACCACGGGTCGCGGTGCAGCAAAATATAAAGGAACAATGGGTATACTCTCCAGGTGAATATATTGCCAAATATCTAATTCGGTCCAGTTAGAGAGAGGAAAAACTCGAATACTTTCACCTTTATCCACTTTACCGTTGTATATATTCCACAACTCTGGACGCTGACTTTTCGGATCCCATCGATGATTTTTATCACGAAAAGAATACACTCTTTCTTTCGCTCGCGACTTTTCTTCATCGCGACGGGCACCACCAAAGGCTGCATCAAAACCGTATTTATTGAGTGCCTGTTTAAGTGCCTGGGTTTTCATAATGTCAGTATGCTTGGCACTGCCATGGGTGAAAGGGCCAACTCCCATGTCGATACCTTCTTGGTTCTTATGAACGATAAGGTCAAAGCCTTTATCTTTTGCCATCTGGTCTCGAAAGGTAATCATCTCTTTAAACTTCCATGTGGTATCCACATGCATCAAAGGGAATGGCAACTTACCCGGCGCAAATGCTTTTAGAGCAAGATGTAACATTACTGCGGAGTCTTTCCCAACGGAATAAAGCATGACTGGATTGTCAAATTCAGCCGCTACTTCACGAATAATATGAATACTCTCGGCTTCTAATTGCTTAAGGTGGGTCATTGTGTAATTTGATGCCATTGGATTTTTAACACCTAAGGATTATGGAAAAGAATATGATTTCGGGCTTTATAAAAAGATGTGATGCGCCCGCAGTAAGACCTAAAACGTCTTACGCGGGCTGAAGTATAGCGATTTCAACTATAAAACTTAAACATCAATAACGTCTAAGCTTATGCCAATTTGGCCTGCAAGATCTGTGAAGTTAGGGAACGAGGTAGCTACGTTGGCGCAGTTTTTAACTGTAATCTCACCCGTGGCCCTTAGAGCAGCGATAGTAAATGACATAGCAATACGGTGATCACCGAAGCTTTCAACTTCTCCACCAAGAATTTCACCACCGTGGATCACTGCGCCATCGGCAGTAGGCTCGCAAGAAATGCCTAAGGTGCTAAGGCCTTCGGCCATAGCTTGAATACGATCCGTTTCTTTTACTCTAAGTTCTTCCGCTCCGGTCAATACCGTAACACCATCAGCGCAGGCTGCGGCAACAAAAATGGCCGGGAACTCATCGATCGCCAGTGGCACTTGTTCTTCTGGAATCTCGACACCTTGAAGCGGCGCATAACGAATGCGGATATCGGCAACAGGCTCACCACCTACTTCACGCTGATTTTGCAACTCTATATCAGCCCCCATGAGGCGTAGGATATTGATTACTCCAATACGCGTCGGATTAATGCCCACGTGAGTCAGAGTGATATCTGAGTCAGGAGTAATAGCAGCAGCTACCATGAAGAATGTGGCTGAAGAGATATCCGCAGGAACCTCGATATCGCACGCTTTTAGTGTACCTCCTGACTGCAAGGACACAGTACTGCCTTCCCTTTTGAGCTGATAGCCAAACCCCTGCAACATTCTTTCAGTATGATCGCGGGTAGGTGCAGGCTCAGTGACAGTGGTTTCACCCTCGGCATACAAACCAGCCAGTAGCAAGCATGATTTAACCTGAGCGCTGGCCATGGGCAGGACATAATTAATACCATGAAGTTTTTGCCCACCGGCTATTTTTACCGGTGGTCGACCTGACTCATCGGTTTCGATACTTGCTCCCATATCACGCAAGGGGTTGGCAACACGATTCATTGGTCGTTTCGAGAGCGACTCGTCGCCGGTTAAGGTGGAATCAAAAGTTTGACCGGCGAGAAGCCCGGATAAAAGGCGCATTGATGTCCCGGAGTTGCCAACATATAGCGCACTTGAAGGTGCTTTAAGGCCATGCAAACCCACACCGTGAACGGTAACACGACCATTGTCAGGGCCCTCAATAACAACACCCAGGTCACGAAAAGTTTGCAAGGTTGCCAATGCATCTTCACCTTCAAGAAAGCCTTGAATGTTGGTGACACCCTCTGCTAAAGAGCCCAACATGATAGACCGATGAGAGATAGACTTATCCCCTGGAACACGTATCGTACCGCGGGCATTTCCGCCTGGAGATACTTTATAGGTAATCTGTTTTTCTTCTATATTTTTCATTTTTGAGCTGTATGATTGATTCATTAACATGAGAGTGAAGCGATCACGCGCTGCTTTCGCACGAGTAAACACTCCGGTAAGTTGTGTTGCATCTTCATTTTCAATAGTGGTTTTTAAACGACTTAAATTCCTACTAAAAAGGTCGATAGAACTTAGGATAGCCTCCTTGTTGGCTAGCATAATATCTCGCCACATCACAGCATCACTAGAAGCGATACGAGTGAAGTCCCTAAAACCTCCCGCGGCATAGCGAAAGATATTTTCGTTATGAGTGTCATTGGCTAAGGTATCTACCAAAGAAAAGGCAATAACATGGGGCAAGTGGCTAGTGGCAGCCAAAATAACATCATGCTGATCGATATCCATCTCTATAACGTTAGCATCAACCGCTTGCCATACATTACGAACTTTCGTTACGTGTCGACGAGCTACCTCGTCGGAAGCATAATCCTTAAAGGGCGTCAAAATAACACGGTGATTCTCATACAGGCTCGCATCAGCAGCATCGACTCCGCTCTTTTCTCCACCGGCAATAGGATGTCCAAGTACGACATTAACAGGTTCAGCCCCGAAGACATCCAGTACATCTCGATAAACACTACCTTTAACACTGGCGCCATCAGTAATGGTCACATTATCAGCAACACAGGATTTGATTTGTATCAGAACAGACTTAATGGCAAGCGTTGGAACAGCAATAAAAACGAGGTCATCTTCGCCTAACTCATGGCAAATATCACTTATTTGAGTGTAGGCTCTATCGACAACGCCTCGCTCCTCAGCCCGTGAGCAGGTCTCTTGAGTTTGAGCAATACCGATGATTTCTTCACATTGCCCTCGTTTTCTCAGTGCAGCTGCTAAGCTGCCGCCAATTAAGCCGATTCCAACGACAACTAGTTTTTTAATAAGCATTATGTTATCGGCATACGCCCAGAGTATTTAAAAATTTAATTGTTAATAGTATCTCAACACAAAATGATACTTTATATCATAAACACGCATAAAAGATACTTCATATCCTCATCTAGAAGTATATAGAAACGCCAATGTAATTAATCACAATAAATAATCAACGCTATAACAGGCAGTCATTAACAAAATTTATTGACTAATGCCTACTCAAAAAAAACAGGCTATTTAAAAAAGCGCTCTATGTGAGAAAGCGCATCCTGCGCTTATTTCATGCATGACAAGAACATACTAAAGAACACCAATAGGGTAAGAGCCGAGAATTTTTAAATCCGCCACTCGTTCTCTAATTTGACTTAAAGCAGAAGCAATGTTCTCGTTGCTCACGTGTCCGTACATGTCAATGAAAAACACATAATTCCATGTACCTGATGCAGAGGGTCGAGTCTCTACGCGGGTAAGATCAACATTATATGTATGAAATGGCTCAAGCAAATTATGAAGTGCGCCAGGCTCATTCTTAGTGGAGACAACAATCGAAGTTTTATCATCGCCACTTGCACCCACGTCATCACGCCCAATAATTAAAAAGCGTGTTGAATTATCTGGACGATCTTCGATATTTTTTGAATGACTGGTAAGTCCATAAACATTGGCCGCAATTTCACCAGCAATAGCTGCAGAATTCCATTCGCCTTTTATACGTTTAGCCGCTTCGGAATTACTGCTCACAGCAATACGCTCTGCATTAGGGTAATGTTCGTCCAACCATTTGCGACATTGTGCCAACGACTGAGAATGAGAGTAAATGCGAGTAATATTTTCTAGTTTAGTCACATCAGACACTAATAAATGCTGATGAATTCGCAGCACCACTTCACCACAGATTTTCGCATTGCTATCTATAAAATTATCCAGAGTGTGGGTGACAACCCCTTCTGTAGAATTTTCTACCGGCACTACACCGTAGTGAACAGCACCGGAAGCTACTTCGCGAAAAACTGCATCGATGGCCGACATTGATTCAGTAACAGCAGAGTGACCAAAATGTTTTAAAGCTGCCGCTTGAGTAAATGTGCCCTCAGGGCCTAGATAAGCGACACGAATAGGGTTTTCCAAGGCCAAACAGGCGGACATTAATTCACGAAATAAACGCCCCATTTCTTCATTTTTTAAAGGGCCTTGATTGCGCTCCATTGCCCGGTGAAGGACTTGAGCTTCACGCTCAGGTCTATAAAATGTCGACATTTTTTCTTGCGAAAAAGAACTTTTAACAGTGGCAACATCGAGAGCACATTGTGCACGAGCACTTATTAACTCTCCTATCTGCGCATCAATGTTGTCGATTTTATCTCTTAGCTCAGCCAATAGCTGGGCTTCATTTTTCTCTGGTTTTGCTTGTTGCGAATCATCAGGCATGTTGGGGCTTTCCATTTAACCATTTTAAGCATTTAACCATTTAGCATCTAACTTTTACCACGTACTACGATCCTTATTGAATGTCTTTCCAAATCGCTTGTTTAAGTACTACAAAAAGCAACTCATCATTTGCGACTCAACCCTACACTCAGTAAAAATCATCTTAAGTAAGTCATATGATAAACACATTAAATTGCGTTAAAAGTTGCACTAAAAATAGGTGCGAAAATAAAGGCAGTGACAAACACTGCCTTTGAGATATTACTCATCATCTTGTCCATCAGCAACATCATCATCAGGCACGTCATCTGTGCCATCATTATTGTCACCTTGATTTTCAATTACTGCACCATTGCCGTCTTCTGCGCCATCTTCTGAGCTTGTTGTTTGTTCACCATTGCGGTTTTCATCAAAGTTTTCTTCAATGCGCTCAATACCAACAATGTGCTCCCCTGCTTTCACTTTAATCAGCCTTACACCTTGGGTATTGCGCCCCAGAACAGAAACTTCATCCACGCGGGTACGAACCAATGTGCCCTGATCGGAAATAAGCATAATTTCTTCACCGTCGAGCACTTGCACTGCCCCCACTAGCTTGCCATTTCTATCACTAGTTTGCATTGCGATAACACCTTGAGAACCGCGTCCTTTGGTCGGAAAATCATTGACATCTGTGCGCTTACCAAAGCCATTCTCACTAACGGTTAACACCTTGCCATTAGCAGCCGGAACCACCATCGAAATCACGGAATGGCCTTCTTGTAATTTAATACCGCGAACACCTCGAGAAACACGCCCCATGGAACGCACTTGCTGCTCCTCAAAACGCGCCGCCTTGCCATTGGAAGAAAACAGTACGATATCTTGCTCGCCATCGGTAATAGTAGTACCCACCAGATGATCCCCTTCGACCAATTCAATCGCGCGCAAGCCAACAGATCGCGGACGGGAGAATTGTGTCAGTGGTGTTTTCTTAACCGTGCCGTTGGCTGTTGCCATAAAGATATAGTGGTCTTCATCAAATTCACGCACAGGCAACATTGAGGTAATACGCTCACCCTCTTCCAGTGGTAATAAATTGACCACCGGACGGCCTCGAGATTGTCTTCCAGCAACAGGTATTTGATACACCTTCAACCAAAATACTTTACCTGCATTGGTAAAACATAAAATATAGTCATGAGTACAAGCAATCAGTAAGTGCTCGACAAAATCTTCATCTTTAACAGAAGTTGCCGCCTTACCCATACCTCCTCGACGTTGCGCTTGGTAGGCATCGAGGGGCTGACTCTTAGCGTAGCCGCCGTGAGAAATAGTGACGACACGATCTTCTTCAGTAATAAGATCTTCAACAGTAAGATCTTCTTGCGAATTACGAATTTCAGTGCGGCGCTCATCGCCATATTCTTCAAGAATTTTTTCAAGTTCTTCGCGAATAACTTCCATCAAACGCTCTGAATTACCGAGGATATTTAAATATTCTCGAATAAGCGCTAAACGCTCTTCATACTCTTTAAGGATTTTATCGTGTTCCATGCCAGTAAGACGATGCAAGCGTAATTCTAAAATCGCTTGTACTTGCACAGGAGACAGATAATATTTTCCGTCATCTCTAACACCAAAACTCGCATCCAGATCGTCAGGCTTACAGCCATTTGGGCCTGCGCGCGTCAACAACTCGGCAATATCGCCCATATCCCAACCACGGGATAAAAGCGCCTCTTTTGCTTCTGCCGGTGTAGATGAGGCTTTAATCAATTCAATAACATGATCAATATTAGCAATAGCAACTGCATAGCCTTCTAAAACATGACCACGTTCGCGAGCCTTACGCAGCAAATAAATCGTGCGCCTGGTAACAACTTCTCGGCGGTGCTTAATAAAATGCTCGAGTATTTGTTTTAAGTTGAGCAGTTTAGGTTGGCCATCAACCAAGGCCACCATGTTGATGCCAAATACATTTTGCATCTGGGTTTGGGCATAAAGATTATTGAGCACCACATCGCCCACTTCACCGCGCTTAAGCTCGATGGCTATGCGCAAGCCATCTTTATCAGACTCATCGCGAATTTCTGAAATCCCTTCAAGTTTTTTATCCTTGACTAGCTCTGCTATTTTCTCAATTAAGCGTGCTTTATTTACTTGATAAGGCAGTTCATCAACAATAATAGATTCGCGATTGGTTTTTTCGTTGACCACAACTTCCGCTTTTGCACGCACATAAAGACGGCCACGACCTGTACGATATGCTTGCAAGATACCGGCCCGACCATTAATGATGCCGGCCGTTGGGAAATCAGGGCCTGGGATGATATCCATCAACTCGTCGATATCAGCCTCGGGGGAATCGATAATATGAATACACCCTTTGACAATCTCACTGAGATTGTGAGGAGGAATATTCGTGGCCATTCCCACCGCGATGCCAGAAGAACCATTGACCAATAAACTAGGAACGCGCGCAGGCAAGACATCGGGAATGCGCTCGGTATCATCGTAGTTGGGAATGAAGTCAACGGTTTCCTTGTCGAGATCCGCGAGCAACTCGTGGGCAATTTTTGCCATACGCACTTCGGTGTATCGCATCGCTGCTGCACTATCGCCATCGACAGAACCGAAGTTGCCCTGCCCATCTACCAGCATGTAACGCATGGAAAAGGGCTGCGCCATCCTGACGATGGTATCGTATACCGCAGAATCGCCGTGAGGGTGATATTTACCTATCACATCTCCAACCACACGGGCAGATTTTTTATAGGGTTTATTCCAGTCATTGTTAAGCTCATTCATAGCGTATAAAACGCGTCTGTGCACTGGCTTAAGGCCATCTCGCACATCGGGTAACGCCCTGCCAACAATAACGCTCATGGCGTAATCGAGATAGGATTTTTTAATTTCGTCTTCGATACTTACCGGAAGGATTTCTTTTGCAATCTCACCCATGCAACTATGGTGTTCCTGTGTCGTTGTAATTTTGATTTATCGTTCTGTGACAGCTCGGCGAAGCAGTAGTTGAAAGTAGCAAGAATGACAATTAAGTCACTCGGTTATTTTGCCCCTATCATTTTGTCAAAGCGCCAGAGTTGTACATCCCAAACACAAGCTATTGTGCTTGCTTTACAAGCAACTTTGTGATGGGTAGGCCAAAGGCCTGCATACGCATACTAAAACGCCAAATACTACCATAAAATCAGTGGTATAGGCAGTTTATAGGGCCACTAACTTTATCCTTTTTAGATTTTAATTTGGCGTTATACTGGCGCTTATTCATCAGTCTTACCAGCAAGAGCAAAAACAAAACAATTCGAACATATTATGAGCCAAAAAACTGAAATCGACCTCATCGTTAGCGCTTCTTGGGTGATTCCTGTTGTTCCCAGAAATTGTGTTTTAGAAAATTATTCTGTGGCGATTGATCAGGAGCGAATAGTCGCCATAGAGCCGTCAGGTGAATTACACAAGAGCTATCAACCTAAGCAGCATCTAAACCTTGAAGGACATGCCATTATCCCAGGCTTAATTAATGCCCACGGTCACGCAGCTATGTCGCTTATGCGCGGTTATGCTGATGATAAGCCCTTGATGGAATGGCTTGAGCAACATATATGGCCGGCAGAGCAGAAGTGGGTATCGGAGCAATTTATTATTGATGGTGTGCAACTGGCTATGGCAGAAATGATTGCTACTGGCACTACCTGCTTTTCCGATATGTATTTTTATCCGGAGCACACAGCTGCAGAGGCAAACAAAGCCGGTATGCGTGCACAGGTAAATTTCCCCGTACTAGACTTTCCGACTATGTGGGCAAGTGGCCCTGATGAATACATTAGTAAAGGACTTCAATTAGCTGAGGATTATGCTTGCGAGCCGCGTATTAATATCGGCTTTGGTCCACACGCCCCCTATACAGTGGCTGATGAGCCGCTGCAAAAAATCGCCGAATTCGCCAAGGCTAAGCAGGCACCAGTGCAGATTCATTTGCACGAAACCGCTTACGAAGTCTCTGCTGCCATAGAATCAACCGGTCGTCGGCCAAGTCAGAGGTTACATGACTTAGGGGTGTTATCAGAGCGCACTCAATGTGTTCACATGACACAAGTTGATGATGAGGATATTGTACTCTTACAGCAATCAGGCGCGCATGTTGTGCACTGCCCCGAGTCGAATTTAAAACTCGCAAGCGGCCTGTGTCCAACTGAAAAATTAATACAAGCAGGCATTAATGTTTGCCTAGGCACAGATGGCGCAGCGAGTAATAACGACTTAGATTTGTTTGCTGAAATGCGCAGTGCTGCCCTAATTGGAAAAATTACCGCTAACGACGCCGCCGCTATTGATGCGATGACTGCATTGGAAATGGCTACGATTAATGGTGCTAAAGCAATGGCCATCGATACGTTGGTCGGCTCTATCGAGGTCAATAAACAAGCTGACTTAGTGGCGATCGACCTATCGGGCATCGAACATCAACCTATGTATGCCCCCATTAGCCAATTGGTGTACACCCAAGTGGGACATAAAGTATCTCATGTTTGGGTGAACGGCGAACTGCTATTCAAAAATGGGCAGCATCAAACACTCGACATCGAATCTCTTCGTATAAAGGCGATAGAATGGCAACAAAAACTTAAAGCCCGCTAGCTTAGACTGTATGGCTTAAGTTTTATCATGACGACGGATTTTATTATGACAGCACACACAGAAAACGTAGATCCTAACGAAATCGCAAAGTTTGAACGCATGGCGAATCGCTGGTGGGATACAGAAGGCGAATTTAAGCCCTTGCATGATATCAACCCAATTCGCTCCAACTATATCGACCAAAGAGCTTCAGTAGCGGATAAAAGCCTACTAGATATTGGTTGTGGCGGCGGTATTTTATGTGAAGCCATGGCACAACGCGGCGCTTTGGTAAGCGGTATCGATATGGGTAAGGCGCCTCTTGAAATTGCTAATTTGCACAAGCTTGAAAGCGGTCTTGAAATCGATTATCAACAAAGTACGGCCGAAGAGCTTGCTGAAAAAAAAGCCTCCGCCTTTGATATTGTGACTTGTTTAGAAATGTTGGAACATGTACCCAACCCGCAGGCTATTGTGGAGTCTTGCGCTAAGTTAGCCAAGCCTGGTGGTGATATTTTTTTCTCGACAATAAATCGCAACCCCAAATCTTACGCCATGACTATTTTGGGTGCTGAATACCTGCTTAAGCTGCTACCTAAAGGCACCCACGAGTACAAAAATTTTATCCGCCCTTCAGAGCTCAGCATGTGGCTGCGTAATGCAGGGCTAGAAATCATGGATATTAGTGGAATTAGCTACAACCCTTTAAGTCGTAGTTTTTATTTAAATCCTAATGATGTGGATGTTAACTACTTAGTCCATGCAAAAGCCAATTGTTAACAATCAAAAATAAGAGAAACCACGGTAACTTTATGTCTTTACGCGCTGTTTTTTTTGATCTGGATGGTACACTTCTGGATACTGCACCGGATCTTGCAAATGCTTTAAACCGTTTGTTGATATCGGAAAGCCAAGCTCCCTTAACAGAACAACAAGTGCGAGAAGTGGTTTCCGCCGGAGCATATGCGATGTTAAAGCTGGCTTTTAATGTGGAACGAGATGATCCTCAGACGGCAAGCTTACGGCAACGGCTTTTAGATTTTTATTTGCAAGACCTGAGCACGCATACGCGAGCTTTTGATGGTATAGAGACTTTAATTGAAAATTTACACCAAGCCGATATTGATTGGGGAATTGTCACAAACAAACCTGAAGCCTATGCCACGCCATTAATGGAGCGCTTCACATTTGCTCGTCGTCCTCTTTGTGTACTCTGTCCCGAACATGTTACCCACCCCAAACCTCATGGTGAACCTCTTGAACTTGCATGTCAGCATGCCAAGTGTGCGGTGAATGAAGCTATTTATATCGGTGACCATCAACGAGATATTCAATCCGGTATTAATGCCGGCATGAAAACTATCGCAGTCAATTATGGCTACATACCCAACGGCGAGACAGCCCATCAATGGCAAGCAGATTATGTCGCCGAAACGGGCCACGATATTTGGCCTATTATTGAAACTTTTATCACACGCTAACTGTTAGCGTCTGCCAAAACTTAGGTAAAGAAAATGTTCGATAAGGAATTTTTTAATAATTATTCCCCAGCTAAAGACTTATTGAAAGATAAGGTGATTTTAATTACAGGCGCCGGTGCAGGTATAGGTAAAGCTGCTGCTTTAACATTTGCACAATACGGCGCAACCGTTATTTTGCTTGGCCGCACTCTACAAAAATTAGAAGAAGTATACGATGAAATCGAGCGTCAAGGACTGGCTCAACCTGCCATATTCCCTATGAATTTAGAAAGCGCAAGCGATCACGATTATCAGGCTATGCATGACAGTATTAACGAAGAGTTTGGTCGCCTGGATGGCCTATTGCACAATGCCAGCGAACTAGGCCCAAGAACGCCTCTGACAAACTACCCCTCAGAGCAGTGGCAAAAATTGTTGCAGGTAAATTTAACCGCACCTTTTATCATGACCAAATCCCTTGTTCCACTATTGAGCAAGTCACAAAATGCCAGTATCGTTTTCACAGGCTCATCTGTTGGGATAAAAGGAAGAGCTTTCTGGGGCGCTTACGCGGTGACTAAGGCTGGCTGTGAGAATATGGTAGAAATACTCGCCGACGAATTTGATGGCACTAATAATATTCGCGTAAATTCCATCAATCCAGGTGGTACTCGCACACGTATGCGCGCCAGTGCTTATCCTGCTGAAAATCCAAGTTCTGTACCTCCCGCAGAAGATATAATGAAGCCTTATTTATTTTTGTTAGGTGATGATAGCAAAGATGTTAATGGCACTCAGCTTAATGCCCAACCCAAAAATTAGTTATTATTAAGTTTGAAAGCAAATATGTATTGAGTTGATAGATTCTGTCCCGCTAATTAAGACGGGACGATATCAATCTTATTATTTTTATATCGCTATTTATTTTGAGCGCTCTTATCTTTTTTCATATTTTGCTTTTCCATTTGACTATCTTTCATTAATTCCTTGTCGTTTGAACTTACCGTCTCATCTAAATCTTTAGTAGTGACTGTGTTATCAACCGTCATAGATGGCTTTTGCGCTGAAGATATGTCGACAGAATCTTGCTTAGCCAATGCAGCTTGAATAGGCGTCATTTTTTCTACTGGCTTTTGCTCAGGCTTACCTTTAAATAGCCATTTTTTTAATGAGGGCAGGCGCCATGCTGAGCGATTTTTTCTGAGTTTAGATTTTTCTTGGCTCTGCAAGCGATGAGTAACAATTTTTTGTAGGTGCTTACGCATTCCTAGCTGAGCTCGAGGATATTTATCAATCCAGGATTTTCGTACAATATTTTCGTCAAAAGCTACATGATAATATTCAACATCATCTTTACGACCGGCGGCATTAAAAAAAAAGAGAGCATGACCTGAACGAATTTGCGAACGAGTAAAACGATAGGTGTAGACCTCAAACAAGGTTAAAGGTGTTGTTACCTCGCCCATATTCTTGGCCATACTTTTATCCATCATAGCTTTTTCCATTACAGCTTTGTCCATCATACCACTGTGCATGCGATTATTCATGGGCATAGAGTCTTCATTATGAGCAGCGTCTGTGTAGGTTTCGACTCTATCAATAGTATAAGGCTGTCCAAAACGAGCAACTATCCATGCTTTATCAGTTTTATTTTTCTTAACTTTCTTTAATAGCTTATTGGGAATAAGGCCTTCATCATCTTGATAAGTGATTCTCTCACTGACAGAACATCCACTGAAACAACACAGACAGAAGCTGATAAAAATAATCCGCCTCAATGTAAAGCTGCTACTATACACGGGCACAACCATCAGAGTGATGTTGATGTAATAAGCGCATTAAGTTTATTTCGGATGCCGATAACCCGCTGTTAGCAGCAATTGCTCGGCTATCCATTCCTTGCGCAATAAGCTTTTGTGCTTGCGTGTAAGAAAAATCCACGTCGCTGACCTTCATTTCATTTTGAGCATGACGCAAATTGGAAACTTTTTTCTCTAGTGTTAGCATTTTCTGCCCCATGCCTAAAGAGCCAGATGTCATAATATTAACAGTAGATTCAATTTTTTTTATTTGGCTCTGACAGGCATGTCGATATTGATTCAACATAACAAAACAGGCAGTTAATCCAAGCACAATGCCAGCACTAACACAGATTAATAAAATAATGATAAATTCCATTGTTGAGATATCCATTTCTTACACCTTCGATATCACTTTTGCCACAGCCACATGTATCATCAGTAATACAGTGAGGATGTGGGATTAATGTTTCTATTTAATGTATTTTGGTATTAATATAGATTTGTCGATTTGGTTTCGCTCAGACAAACCCGTATCACATCGATCATTTAAAACATTGCCATTTCGGCCCATTCTTCATCTGTCAATAATTTATCCAGTTCAATTAAAATCAACAGTTCATCATTTTTGTGGCAGACACCCTGGATGAATTTGGCACTTTCATCATTGCCCAAGCTCGGCGCGGTTTCCATCTCTGACTGTCTTAGATAAACCACCTCTGCGACGCTGTCTACAAGGATGCCAATAACATGATCTTCAGCTTCAATTACCACAATACGACTGTTATCCGTCACCTCAGCACTGGGCAGCATGAAGCGCGTGCGAATATCTACCACTGTCACCACTTTGCCACGTAGATTAATAATGCCCAACACGTAGTCAGGAGCGCCAGGTACGGGTGCTATCTCCGAATAGCGCAGAACTTCTTGCACCTGCATGACATTGATGCCATATTTTTCACCCGCAAGTTTGAAGGTCACCCACTGCAACATGGGATCTTCACCTGCCTTCTTACTTTTTAAATTAACTGTCATGAATGCCTTCCAAGAATCGCTATAAAATCAAATAAACCATTATTAGTGTCCGTAACAGCACATAGGTTTATCGTCAAAATTTAGTCGCTATATTCTTTAATATAGTTAATTGCAGCATCTGTGCCAGTGGTTATGAAGGTTTTTCAGTAGCGCAGTACTCATAGAGCTTCAGGCGTCTCTATTTTTGTCACACTGTTCAAGTAGTAACGCCATTTGTGGAATGTCAATTAGTGCGCACATATGAGACTTTACGGTGCCAGCCAACCAAGGCCGCTTGGTTCTCTGATTTCGCCACTTAACATCATTAGGTGAGAGTTTGATCGGCTGATTAACGGCATCTACCGCCAAGCCCCATGGCATGCCATCAATGGTAACCACATATTTTGCTTTGTCCTCATCTCCGTCCTTGTGCCGTTCGGGCATAACAAAAAGTGAGGTGTTAACAGTACGAATGTCTCCCACATGTGAAGGTAAGATTCCCATAAACCATTTTGATTGGCCAGTAAGGCTGGTCAGCTTATCATCTATTGGCACAATTTGCCCTAGGGCCACCAAAGGAACAGCTAAGGATAAGCCCGACACCTCAAACAACAGCACTTCAAAATCCTCTTGTGCCCATGAGGGACGAACAGCAATCTGTGCTTGCTTAACATTACTCGATATCTTATCGTCAAGAAGATGATCCTTTTTAGTGGGTATATCAGTGTTGGCATTACTTTGATCTAGCGTTTTCTCCTCAGTTGTTAATGCATGGTCGACGGCGGGCGCTTCAACTTCTATAGACGTCGGCATCAACTCTGTCATAGTTTGCCGATCAAGAAGCTGTTGTAATTTTTCACGCCTATCGCTTTCTAAAAGCGTTTGTGTAGGATGCTCACACTGACGTTGCTTCTCTTTAATAGTATGATTTGCCGGCGGCGGCTTAACACCATCGTTTGCCGGCGGCAACATCGCTTTTTTTAATTCAGCTCTTTTTTGCTCTAGGGTAAGGGTGTTTTGTTGTTGCTCAGGCGATGATGCTGGTGGCGAAGTATCTGCTTTTTTTGCGATGACATGATCTGTTATATAGCCGTCAACATCTTTTTCTTTTGTCACGGGACGGCGTTGACTATCATTATCATGTTGCCCAGCAGCGTTGCTGTCCTTACTATTAATATGGCTTCTTTTCTCTAAATCTACCTCAGGTATCTTTTTAGTATCAGCCTCTTTCTTCACAGGCGAAGGCACACACTTAAGCCTTGGACGTGATTTATTTTCAGTGACGACAATAGGTGAATGACGTTTTTGCTTCGTAGCTAAGGAAGACTGCGATGATTCATCTTCTCTGTCTTCGCCAAGGAGGTCATTAAAGTATACCTGCAAAACATCGTCTATCGGTCGATCTACCACATCAAGCTCCCTGATGCTGCATCGCTAGCGTGTTTCTCGCACGCTGGTTAAGGTAGTTATATAAGCTACGGTAAGCTTCAACCCCACGGCCAGCACTGTCGTACTGACTAGGAGGAAGCCCTTCCCTGCTGGCATCACGAAATTTAGTATCAATCGGGATTTTACCTGGCCAAACGGCTTCACCGTAACCATTGCGAATAGCCCTTAGGCTGCCAACAGAAGCTTGTGTGCGACGATCATACATAGTCGGCACAATAATGTAATCGAGTGTTTGTTTACGTGAATGGCTCAACATATTCAGGGTATGTAAAATACGCTCAAGCCCTTTTATCGCTAAAAACTCCGTCTGTACAGGAATAATAAGTTCTTCACAGGCCACCAAGGCATTTACCATCAGCACGCCCAGTTGTGGCGGACAATCGATAATGACGAGATCAAAGTCGTAAGCAACGAAAGAAAGCACCTTACTTATTACCAACCCCATTCCATCTCCGATACCCTGCCGTTCAAGTGTTGCTAAAGGTGTAGTGGCAGGTAACAGGCTTATATCCTGGTGAGGAGTAGAAAGAATAAGACCACTAATAATACTGTGCGACAGTTTTTTTCTCTCGGTAAATAAAGTATATACACCCTGGCTTAAACTATCGGGGTCATGCCGAAAGTAGGAAGTTAGCGAGCCGTGAGGGTCTAGGTCTATAAGCAAGACGCGCAGGCCAGACTCAGCAGCAATACCACCTAAAGCTACGGTCGTCGTGGTCTTGCCAACACCACCTTTTTGATTTGAGACTGTCCACACTTGCACGCGATTTACCTATTGAGTGCTTATCCTATTAACACAATAAATTACTACCAAGACACTTGGGAAGAATACACACCATTACCATACTCGCGGTGAATACATCCATGTACGCTCTGCGTTGGTCTGCCTTCAAGCGGCATCAAGATACCGTCAGCAGCATCAAGATACCTTCAAGCGGCAATGAGGTCTTGCCTCCGAAGGTCTGGTATTGATGTGTTCTCTTTATTTCTGCCACATTAGTATATAGCGTCCCTCATCTAGACCTATATCTATGGGCCACCTTCACACCCCAAAGCCTTGCTATCATTTTAGAATCTACTTTCAATTATAGAACTCCAGATAAGCTGGGGATACCAATAAAAATTTTAATTAAGTGCATATGCTCTTAAAGACTAAGCATATACTCTTAGTTAGAACCTGTTTTCATGTCTTTTCTTCTCTTGTTATCGGCGTTTACGCGACTTGCTGTAGACAAAGATTAAAAAAGACATCTGGCAAAATAATAACAGCGGCAAGCTTTTTCCTCAGAACAACTAATATATCAAGCTGTTACGCAGTTTTTTAAATAAAAAGAACTTAAAGGTTTTTATTTATAATAAAAAGTACTATCCACTATTATTAAGTTCCATTGCAATAATTGTTAAGCATTTCTTAGACCAATTGTGACTTTATTCTACAGGAGGATTATTACGAGGAAGATTAGGGTCGCGGCTAAAGAGCAATCCACCGCCTTTTAACCTTACAGGTTTAACAGCATTTTCTGAGGCAGTTGGACGCGGTCTAGGTGTGACACTTTCACGCCTTTCAGAGGGTAGTTCAAGTGTGATTTTTTTCTGAGCTCCACCTTTATCAGTATCATCATGTTGTGCATTAACATAATGCTCTAACGGCAAGATATTAGTGGTTGCGGCATCACGTCCCACCCTTAATACCACACGACGATTTTGTATACGGCCCTGGGCAGTATCGTTACTTACGATGGGTCGGTACTCGCCGTAACCCACCGCCGACAAACGCTCAGGATTTATCCCCTGAAAAGACATAAGATTAACGACGGAAACCGCTCTTGCTGATGATAATGCCCAATTATTTTGAAAACGCGTATTACTTATAGGTAAATTATCTGTATGACCGGCAATAGCAATGGCATTGTCATAGGGAACTAATATATCAGCCACAGATGTCAAAAGCTTTTTGGCATCTTTAGCTAACTCTGCATTGCCACTAGTAAATAGGATATTAGCATTCAATGTTATTTCTACCCACTCCTCATTGGCAAAAACACTTACCGCATCATCATCAATAAGGGAGGATAGTGATTCTTTTAGCCGCTCTGATAATTCGGTTAATTCAGCTAAATTACTATTGTTGTTAAAGCCTTCAATATCATTTGAGTCAGTGTCTTTTATACCACTATCAACAATATTAGAAAATGTAGACTCTAATGTATCCGACAATACTTTATACTTATTTTCATTAACTTGTGAAATAGAATACATCACCACAAAGAAACCAAATAATAAGGTGATAAAATCAGCGTAAGATATCAACCATCGCTCATGATTAACTTTGGTCTCAATTGGGCTGCGGCGAATCATTAATAGGCACCTCTAATGCAAATACCCACTCAACTTCATTTCGATAGATTTGGGGTTTTCACCATCAGCAATAGCAATAATGCCCTCGATAATTAACTCACGATACTGGGATTGCTGTTTAATACAAGCTCTGAGTTTATTAGCTATTGGCAATAAAAAAAGATTAGCTAAAGCAACACCGTAAATAGTGGCAACAAATGCTACTGCTATACCGGGTCCAAGCTGTGAAGGATCGGCTAAATGACGCATCACATGGATTAAACCCATAACAGCACCGATAATACCAATAGTCGGCGCATAGCCTCCCATGCTTTCATAAAATTGTACCGCGTCGTTATCTCTCTGCTCGGCAACAATAAGATCGGTTTCCATAACATGGCGAATAACATCGGGCTCACTACCATCAACTAATAGCTGCAAGCCTTTGCGTGAAAAACGATCCTTTTCCTTCTCTGAAATATTTTCTAAGCCCAATAGGCCATCTCGCCTAGCAGCAATGGCCCATGACACAACATGTTTAATGCCTTGCTTAAACTTTTGATGAGGAGGCTTTACGATCCATTTAAATAAGGATAACGCTCGTTTTAAACCGCTAACAGGTGTTTGTAGTATCGCCGCACCAAGGGTCCCGCCAAAAACAATAATCGCCGCAGGGCCATTTACCAGGGAAGACCATGAGCCCCCCTCTAGGAAATTTCCACCAAGAAGTGCAGCAAAACCAATAATAACACCAATAAAACTCAACACATCCACAGTTGTATATTCCGCCCGCGAGGAAGTAATATAGGGAACCTTTTGTTAATTAAGACGACTTAATTACAAAATTCTCGTGCGAAAATTAATTCCGCTGTACGTTAAGAGATGACAGACGAGTATGTCGACAAGGCATATTCGTCAGCTGGGTTAACATTTATTATAGAAGTTTAATTGAAAAATAACATGTTAAAGGAACCTCTGATTAACCACGAATGATTTCTGCGTGAGTCTAAAATGTGTTTAGGCAAGGCGGGCTTCGCCGCTAATGGCCGTAGCCCTTAGCAAGAAGTCCAACACAGCATAAACACATTTTAGCCACGCCCTACGGGGCTTGCAGGCGTTACCGATCTCTGTGTTGCCTCTTTTGCCAAGGTCTAGACATTGCCTGCAAGAGGCGCCTTGATCTCGGCAACGCCTGTAAGCCAGAAACTATACGAGGTTAATCAGAGGTTCCTAAACACTATCCACTATTTTCTGGGCAATATCTTTCAAGGGCAAAATGCAACTGGAAATATTAGACTTCGCCACCGCCGCCGGCATTCCGTATACAACGCAGCTGTCTTCATCTTGACTCCATATAGTTGAGCCTTTATCTTTTAACAAGCGCGCCCCTTCACAACCATCAGATCCCATACCGGTCAACACAATTCCCAGCACAGCGCTGCCATAGGCAATTGCCGCAGATGCAAAGGTAATATCAACACAAGGCTTATAGTTAACACGATTATCACCGGCGACAATTTTAATAGAGTTACCAGAACGATCGACCATCAATTGCTTACCTCCTGGCGCTACTAATACATGACCTTTTTTTAACATATCGCCATTTTCAGCTTCTTTGACCGTGAGTGGAGTCGACCTGTCAAGACGCTCAGCAAAGGCACGAGTAAAATTCTCCGGCATGTGTTGAATAATAAGAATCGGTATTGAAACCTTACCTTTTAAGCCTGTGACAATATCAGCTACTGCTACCGGCCCTCCTGTTGATGCACCTATTGCTATGAGTTTAATTTTACCTTTTAAACGCTTGCTATCATTTCTTACAATAGATCGTGTGGAGGTATCAACAAGAGGCGGTGTTCTTGGAGCAGTAATAAAAGAAGACGAACGACTAGGGGATTTTTTATACCCTCTTTGCGCAAAAACAATGAGCTTTTCGTGAAATTTTTTCTTAAAAATTGCCGAGTTTGATGACACTTCAGCAAAATTTTTATTCATAAAGTCAACGGCACCAGCATCTAGAGCGTCGAGAGTAATTTTAGCACCTTCGTAAGTCATTGAGGAAAACATAATTATCGGTGTCGGTATTTCTGCCATAATAGCTTTAACCGCAGATATGCCGTCTAAAAAAGGCATTTCGTAGTCCATCGATATTACATCAGGTTTTAGCTTTGCCGTCATATCAATCGCTTCTTGTCCGTTAGTGGCAACACCAACCACGTTCAGATCTTTGTGCTCATTGATAATATCTTTCAATCTCATTTGAAAAAAATGAGAGTCATCGACGACTAAAACACTGTATGGCACCATTTCTCCTAGGTTTAACAGTTAAGGAGTTTATCTATATGATTACTACCTATCTACTTAGAACCTATTAACAAGCCTTAAGCGGCACTGCCAACATATTCTTTTAACATACTTGGTACATCCAAAATAAGTGCTATGGTACCGTCTCCAGTAATGGTTGCTCCGGCCATTCCAGGAGTTCCCTGCAACATACGTCCAAGAGGTTTAATCACAACTTCTTCTTGACCAATAAGCTGGTCGACGACAAAACCTACTCGTTGAGTTCCAACCGAAACAATAACAACATGTCCTTCCATATCCTCAACTTGCTGTATGAAATTATTTTTCACCAACCAATTTTTCAAGTAAAACATGGGGATGGCCTTCTCACGAATGGTGATACATTCTTGCCCATCGACAATATTACTTTTCGCCAGATCCATATTAAAAATTTCGTTGACACTCACCAAGGGTAACGCAAATGTTTGATTCCCAAGCTGAATCATTAAGGTGGGCATAATTGCCAATGTCAGTGGCACTTTAATAACAAAGCGTGTGCCCTCACCTATTTTAGAACTAATCTCAATTGAGCCATTAAGCTGGGTAATTTTAGTTTTCACAACGTCCATGCCAACACCGCGACCGGAGACATCGGAAATTTCAGTTTTGGTAGAAAAGCCTGGAGCAAAAATTAAATTATAGGCCTCTACATCTGTCAGACGAGCGGCGGCATCCGAATCTAAAACACCTTTTTCTACAGCTTTATTGCGCAATGCATCCGGATCCATACCTGCACCGTCGTCGGTAATCGATAGTAAGATATGGTCACCTTCTTGTTCTGCAGCAAGCACCACTTTACCTTCTCGCGGCTTGCCTTTTTCTTCCCGGATAGTAGGTAACTCAATACCGTGATCCACAGAGTTTCTCACCAAGTGGACTAGAGGATCTGCCAATGCCTCAACGAGGTTTTTATCCAGATCCGTTTCTTCACCTTGCAACTCTAAACTAATTTCTTTTTTAAGATTACGGGCCAAGTCTCTTACAACTCTCGGAAAGCGTCCAAAGACTTTTTTGATCGGCTGCATACGTGTTTTCATGACGGCCGATTGTAGATCTCCAGTGACCACATCTAAGTTGGCAACCGCTTTTTGCATTGGTTCATCAGGACTCTCAAGTCCTAGTCGAACAAGTCGATTACGCACCAATACTAACTCACCGACCATATTCATAATATCGTCTAGGCGCTGGGTATCGACCCTAACGGTCGTTTCTGCTGGCGCTGCATTATTTTGCCCGCCTCCAGCTGGCTCCCGCTTGGGTGGTTCAGGCTTGGCCGCGGGCTCAGGAGGTTTGGCAGCCTTAGGGGGCGCTGCAACTATTTTATCTTTCTTAGCAGCAGCATCGGGCTTTGATTTGGCCGCAGGTTTAGGCTTAGCAGCAGTTTCAGGGCCTTTGCCTTTACCATGTAGCTGATCTAATAAGTCTTCGAATTCGGAGTCTGTAATAAGGTTATCGTCGCCAGATTGCTTACCAGCACCATTATTATCAGCAGAAGGCGCACTTTCAGTTTCACTCGCAGAGGGTGCAGAAGGCGCTTTACCGCTGCCATGTAACTTATCAAGTAAATCTTCAAATTCATCTTCAGTAATATCTTTATTACCATCAGCAGATGATGAGGTAGCAGGTTTATCCGCTTGAGAGGCACCTGGGCTGCCACTGCCGTGTAATTTATCGAGTAGAGCCTCGAACTCATCTTCTGAAATATCGTCGTTATCAGAATCGGCCGTTTGCGAGCTGGCTTGCGCATTTGCTCCTTCTTTTTCATCGATAGCATCGAGATATTCTTCGAATTCATCATCAGTGATATTAATTTTATCATCACTAGCAGGCTCTGCTTGCGAGCCTGCCTCAGGAGCAGGTGGCGCAGATTCCTCGTCACCGCCACCGTCATCACCATTGAGATCTTCTAAGGATACTAGACGCTCTAACTGCTTAATCAATGCCGGGTCTGCTGGTGAAGGTTCTTCACGATTGGTAATCTGTGAGAATTGGTTCGTTACCGTATCCAGCGCTTGTAACACCACATCCATTAATTCTGGTGTTACCGCCCGTTTGCCATTGCGTAAAATATCGAATAGGTTTTCTGTGATATGACAACAGTCTACCATCGCGTTCAACTGCAAAAATCCTGCACCACCTTTAACTGTGTGAAACCCGCGAAATATTGCGTTAAGTAGATCGATATCATCTGGTCGTTGTTCAAGATCGACAAGTTGCTCGGAAAGCAACTCGATTATTTCCCCCGCTTCAACTAAGAAGTCTTGAAGGATCTCTTCATCATCGCCAAAACTCATTCAGCGCTCCTCAAAACCCTAAACTAGAAAGCAAATCATCAACTTCATCTTGGCTGGACGCAACGTCCGACAACTTATCCGCATGAATTTGCGGCCCAACCCCCTCGCCAGCAGCTCGACTGTGCACATTTTCTGGCTCTAGCTTTTCGTTATCAGCAAGGCCCGTCACTTCTTCTACCTGGCATGCAATTCTCATCAGGTTAACAAGCTCTTTTTCAACATCACTTACCAGGCCAATAACTTTTTTCAATACCTGACCTGTCAAATCCTGAAAGCCTTGCTCAAGAATAATGTCTTGTAAATGTTTATTAAGTTCTTCGGTACCATCTCCCATCTTATCTAGAAATCCATCGATGCGGTCGTACAATACCTTAAATTCATCTTTATCTATTTCGCGACGCTTTAAACGCTTCCACTCTTCTTTTAATTTTGCCGACTCCTCACCTAGGTTCATTGCAATAGGAGCAGCAGCTTCTACCTTATCCATGGTTTTATCGGCAGCATCTTGAGTTAAGTTCATCACGTACTGTAAGCGGTCAGATGCATCGCTAATTTCAACATCGCTGCCTGAACCCGATGGCTGATCAAGTTCGGAGTCGACATGAAAGTTTACGATAGCGTCGTGTAAGCCTCGTGTAAGCTGTCCGACTGAGCGAAAAATATGGCTGTTACGTGCTTCAACGAGGTTGTGAATCAGCTCCGAAGCCTCGTCGTAATTATCTGCTTGTAGCTTTTCAACCAGCTGATTTGCACAATCTTGAAGACTAGCTACAAACTGCTGATCATCTTGCAATGGTTCAGTGTTTTCCATTAAGCAACCTATATGTAGTAGTTGTTAACCATCGACTCGTTCAAAAATCTTGTCGATTTTCTCTTTCAACACCTGAGCAGTAAAAGGTTTCACAACATACCCATTTACCCCAGCTTGTGCCGCCTCAATAATTTGGTCACGTTTGGCTTCCGCTGTTACCATAAGCACAGGCAACGACACGAGCTTGCCGTCAGCTCGTACCTCTTTGAGCAATTCTATCCCGGTCATGCCAGGCATATTCCAGTCGGTGACTAGAAAATCGAAATCTCCACCCCGCAACATAGGCAAAGCAGTTGAGCCATCATCTGCTTCCTGAGTATTAGTAAAGCCAAGGTCTCGCAACAAGTTTTTGATGATGCGACGCATTGTCGAAAAGTCATCAACAATGAGAATTTTCATATTTTTATCCAACACAACCTCCAAATTTCTGCTACCAGGATTTTGTCGAACAGTTCTACAATAAATGACTGCTCGTATAGGCCAGATCCCTTTACAAAAAACCAACGGCTTAGCAGACATTGATTTGCAGTTCAACGCTGTTCCTCATATCAAGTCTAGCTGCTTGTAGCCAGTCATCCAGTTTTTTAATTTGGAAATGACTTTTAGTTCCTATATAAACATCTCTCAACTTCTTATTACCCCAAAAGTTTGCACATCATTGGCGTAATATTTAAAATTTTGGGAAAGGGTTTTAATGCAGTTAAATACCTTGAAGGGAGATATGCTGATGTGTGATGATGCTATGATATCCAGTCTTTTAGTCTCGCCCGTAGACGAGCCGCAGCTTGGCTGTGTATCTGACTAATACGAGATTCTGAAACTTCAAGCACCATGCCTATTTCTTTCAAATTTAGCTCTTGTTCGTAGTATAAAGACAATACCAGCTTTTCTCGCTCGGGCAGCCCATCTATCGCCATCACTAGCGCTTCTCGCATAGCTCGCTGATGAACCTTTTCTGAGGGACCGTCAAGGGCTTCATTGTCAGAGTGCAGGATTTTACTTTCATCCTCTTCATAGGCTTCGTCAAAGCTAAACAAACGCGTAGACACGCTATCTTTGGCTATTTCATAGTACTCGTCTAAAGAGACATGCATTTCTTCGGCAATTTCAGTATCACTAGCATCACGTCCCGTTCGCTTTTCAATTGAATTAATGGCGTCTGCAACGCGTCGACTGTTACGATGCACAGAGCGCGGCGCCCAGTCCCCTCGCCTCATCTCATCCACAATCGCACCGCGAATACGAATACCTGCGTAGGTCTCAAAACTGGCGCCCTTACTACCATCATACTTCTGTGACGCTTCAATTAAGCCAATCATTCCAGCTTGTATTAAATCATCCACTTGTACCGACGAAGGCATTCGAGCCATCATGTGGTGGGCAATACGTTTTACCAGTGGCGCATACTCCTCAACCTGGATATTCGACGACCTGCTTTTGGTCTGCTCGTATACCATTAAGTTTTCAGCTGTATACCCTGTCATTAATACGCCTCAACTACATGCCGCTAGCATTCGAAGTTTGTAAAAGCCGCTCAATAAAGAACTCTAAGTGCCCACGAGGCAGCGTTTGCACTGGCCAGTCATCAACTTTTTGGGCAAGGGTTTTAATTGCACTTGCCGCCTTACTGCGGGGCGCAAACTGAATGATAGGCTGACGTTTCTGAATAGCCTTGCGGACATTTTCATCAAAGGGAATATTGCCCATGTACTGCAAAGAAGCATCGATAAAACGCTCACAAACGGTATTCAGTTTAGAAAATAGGTTTATACCTTCCTGATTACTGCGCGTCATATTAGCAACGACACGAAAGCGAAAGATATCGTATTCAGCATTGAGCAATTTTATTAATGCATATGCGTCTGTAATCGATGAGGGCTCGTCACAGACAACGACGATCACCTCCTGCGCGGCACTAACAAAACTTACTACGGTATCGGATATACCAGCGGCAGTATCGATAATCAGAGCATCTAACTGATCACTGAGTTCGCTGAAAGCATGGATTAGCGCAGCATGCTCCTGAGGAGTTAAACTCGCCATTTGCTGAATACCCGACGATGCAGGCACTACTTTTATGCCTCCAGGGCCATTGATCATAACATCTCGTAAACTATGGCTACCATCTAACACATCAGCAATCGTATGTTGAGCTTGTAAACCGAGTAAGACATCGACATTAGCTAAACCCAAGTCAGCATCCATAAGCACGACACGACGACGTAATTGCGCCAAAGCAATACTTAAATTAACAGATAAATTAGTTTTACCAACGCCACCTTTACCACCAGTAACAGCGATAACTTTGATTGGGTGATGTAATGTCATATACGGCTCACAATAGAATGTATTTTCTATAACTATTTAAACTATCATTTTATAAAAAATGTATTTTCAACTATTAAAATCACTTTTTTAGATCTTGATAATTTTTATCTTTTAATGTTTATAATAAAATATATTTAGATAATGCTGATGCAGTTTCATCGTTTGGGTATGGCGCCCCACACAACAAAAAAAACGCAAACTGATTTCTTAATTTTAGCAAAACTCGCCACTTTTTCTCCCTCGTCTTTATAGCTTTCCTCTGTATGGATAAGGTCAAGCAGAATGTTCGCCAGATAATGCCTGGGTTTTAACAACTTTAATTGCCTTTGCCACTAACCCATGGGCGCTAGCTTGCGTAATATCTTTTGGAATATTCTGTCCATCGGTAGTGTAAGCAATGGGAAGATTCTCTTTAATAACAACACTTAATGCTTCACCGATACTTGCCGACTCATCAAGTTTTGTTAACACACAGGCGTATAAGCCACGGGAACCTTTATGAGCATGAAGTGATGCTTTCATGGTGGCAGTTTGACTGTTACATGACACAACTAATACACGATGGATACTCGGGCTTGATTCTAATTGTGCAAGTTGAGATTTTAAAAGTGGATCACCTAGACGAAAACCTGCTGTATCAATCAGTATGAGTGGGAACTGCCGTAAAGATGCTAATACCGAGAGTAAGCTATTTTCCGAATCCACGACTTTAACAGGAACATTAAGAATCTTTCCCATAGTACGTAGTTGGTCAAATGCGCCCACTCGATAAGTATCGGTAGTAACAAGAGCCACTTTGCCCGCACCGTGACGCAACACATATTGTGCCGCAAGCTTAGCAATAGTAGTGGTCTTGCCGACACCAGTCTGCCCTAAAAAAGCGTAGATACCAGGGCGATCCAGAATACTTTGTTGACAGATCGGCAAACGCTTAGATAACAAGCCCACACATTCTCGCCACGCTTGGTTTGCCCTTAATTGATGTCCAATTCCTGCTACCAGTTCATCCACTAATTCTTCACTCAAACCTAACTTGCTTAAATGTTTTGTCACTACAGTAAAATGGTTGGGCAATGTCACTTGTTGCGGGGCGTAAACCGTTGTTAGTTGTTGGCGGTTATCTGACATTTGCCAGAGTTGCTGCTCTAACAACATACGCATATCTGCAATATCATTTTTTAACGACTCTAATTGTTGTTTTTCTTCTTGGGTCACAGTGCTTAGAGTTTCAGAGAAGCTTTCACGTCCGTTAACAGACGCTGTACTATTTGTCAGCGGCTCAAACGACAGTGTTGGTTTTGTCGCACTTTGAGCATGAAGATTTTGATTAATATCTACCTGCTGTTGGGCCTGCTGCTGAGCTTTTCTTTTTGCAGCAAACATTTTCTCGCGCGCTATTTCTATCTCTTTTGCTAGTTGCTCAGGCGACTTAGATGAGAACTGTTCAGCATTATGCTCAGTGGTACCGCCATAAAATGCCGCAGCTTTTTCTATACCAGCTTGCTCTTGCCATGCTTCGTCACTGGAGAAAGCAGTGTCAACGTCTGCGTCAAATTTCTGACCAAACTGGCGACGAGATTCGATTCCTCTGGTAGGTAAATCTGGCTCTAAGGATGTGACAATTTCTACACCTTTACTCAAGCGCTTACTGGATAGAATAACAGCTTCAGGCCCTAACTCTTGCTGCACTAATTCCAGTGCTCGAGTCATTGTTGGAGCAACAAATCGCTTAACAAGTTTATTTGTATTATCTGTCTTCATCCATATACTCCCACGTTGTTCATGTAGGCCCAGTTATTGGGTATTAGCTTATTGAGTGTCAACGCGATGGTTTAGTATTTAAAACTTCGTCACCAACACTTGCTTCAATGGTAATTTGCTTGTTGTCCGGCACTTCGTTATATGCCAATACATGCATATCTCGAATATTGAATTGCACAAACTGATATAACAAATGACGTATTGGTGCGGATACTAACAACACAATTACTTTACCCTTGATTTCTTGTTGCTTAGCCGCATTTACCAAAGCATTATTTAATCGCTCTGCCAACTGCGGTTCGATAAATGCATTTTCACCCGCGCCAGCTTTTTGTGCTTGCTGTACTGACTGAAGCAACAACTGTTCCAGCGCGGAATCCAAAGTAATAACTGGTAAGTTATTTTCTTGTCCTACAATGTTCTGAACAATCTGACGGGAAAGTGCGGCACGAGCAATCGCGGTAAGAGTATTAATATCAGAGTTTTTACTTGCATTAGCTGCCAACGCTTCGGCAATAGTGCGCATGTCACGAATGGGAACTTGTTCTTTTAACAATGACTGTAAGGTTTTAAGTAACTGATTAATACCAATAGTATTGGGTATTAACTCTTCCACCAACTTAGGCGATTTTTCCGCGAGTAAATCCAACCATTTTTGCACTTCTTCATGGCCGAGTAACTCATGGGTATGTGCCTGAATAATTTGGTTAAGATGGGTAGCAACAACAGTACTGGGATCAACCACAGTATAACCTAGGGTTTGTGCCTGATCTTTCTTACTCTCATCAATCCATACCGCTTCCAAACCAAACGCAGGATCAACAGTCTTAACACCATCGAGCTTACCAAATACCTGCCCTGGATTAATCGCTAAAAATTTATCGGGAAAAACCTCTCCTTCTCCCACCATCACCCCCATCAAAGTAATGCCATAAGCGCTTGGGAGCAGGTCTAGGTTATCGCGGATATGGACGGCTGGAATAAGAAAACCCAGATCCTGCGACAGTTTTTTACGAACGCCCTTAATGCGCCCTAATAGCTCGCCATTTTGTGATTTATCTACCAAAGGGATAAGACGGTAACCGACCTCCAGACCAATGATGTCAACTGGCTGAACATCATTCCAACTCACTTCACTTTGCTCCGCAGGCGCTGGACTCGCGTGGTTTTCAAGTGCTGGTGCAGGGCTGACATTGCCACCAATGTCTTTAGCATGTGGTTCGCCACCTATTTTTTTACCAACAAAGCCTCCTTCTTCAACCACCTCTACTTGCTTACGGTAATGGATGTAGTAAGCCAAAAAAGCACAGATAATTGCTAATCCTAAGAAAGGAATATGGGGCATTCCTGGAATAATCCCCATTAAAAATAAGATCGCAGCGGCTACCGCTAGAGCTTTCGGAGATTCAAACATCTGCGAAAGTACTTGGCGATTCATATCTTCAGAGCTGTTAACACGGGTTACCATAATTGCCGCCGCGACAGACAGCAAAAGGGAAGGAATTTGAGCTACTAATCCATCACCAATAGTTAACAGCACGTATTTTTGCGTAGCATCGGCAAACTCGAGGTCGTGCTGCGCCATACCCACAGCAAGTCCACCGACAATATTGATAATAAGAATTAAAATACCGGCAATAGAGTCACCGCGCACAAATTTACTTGCGCCATCCATAGCACCGTAAAAATCAGCTTCTGCCGCCACATCAGCGCGGCGAGTTCTGGCTTCATCTTGATCGATAATACCAGCATTGAGGTCGGCATCTATAGCCATCTGCTTGCCAGGCATGGCATCCAGAGTAAAACGCGCACTCACCTCTGAAATCCGCCCAGCACCTTTAGTTACGACAACAAAGTTGATAATAATGAGGATAATAAACACCACTAGACCTACCGCATAATTACCACCAATCACAACTTCACCAAAAGCTTGTATAACCTTGCCAGCAGCGTCACCACCTTCATGCCCACGCAGTAACACCACCCTGGTGGAGGCAACGTTTAAAGCCAAACGCAGTAAGGTAGCAATTAGCAAAATGGTAGGAAATACAGCAAAATCTAGTGGACGCAAGGCGTACACAGCTACTAAAAGAACAACTATAGATAAAGCAATATTAAAAGAAAAAAATGCATCCAACATGAAAGGAGGCAGAGGTAACATCATCATACCAAGCAGCATTAATAGCAGTATTGGTACACTCAAATTACCTCGGCTTAAACCTTTAACATTTTGCCAAGCATTGTCTGCGGACATGCTTGCAGGTAAGGATTTTAAATGTTGGAAAAAAGGTTCAGCCATATCTTTCTCTGTAAAAGTCATTTTATTGACGCATACGGGCGGTATTCCCTACTTTTACAAAACCTATCGCAAAATCTATACCTGACTTTTTATTTATTATGACCAAAGGCTTCCTGCCTTTGGGTCATAAGTCATCGCCAAATGCTTTACGCAAAAGTGTGATTTTGCTGGCATTGGACGATTCGCATTGGCCTAAGGCCAATGAGCAAGCCATCCCTGGCTTGCATTTTTATTTATTATGACGAAAAGCTTCATGCTCCTACCTCAACCGCAACTCAAGTTATCGCGATGTTATTGATTGCTGATATGAAAAAACGAATAGTTAAGTGCAACTAATTGGGTGCGACAAAAGTCTATAAATTGAGGTAAACTACGACAACAAGAGATAGATATAACAGGCTATATAATATATATCTATGTCAGCACAGGGTTACGCTCAAAAAAATTATAAACCTGGAGGTGATAGCCATGTCTTATGTAAAATTCACACCGGTGGTGAGTTTGTTACTGCTGATGGCGACTCAAGTGGTAGCGGTAAACATCGAAGAGCCTCTACCCGATCAAAATCAAAATATTATCGTGGAAGATGTCGATGTATTGGCATTAAATAGTGAAATTAAAACGCTCCTCGATGAAAAAATTAAAGTTCTCCCCAGCAAAAGACAACGCCTCCTAGCTCTACACACTCTCCTCTATGATCCCGCCCAATACAATATTCGATATAATGCATATTTCACAGCGTCAGCCATAGAAACATTCTATAACGGTTCTGGCAACTGTATTTCATTGGCCAATTTATTTATCGCTACCGCACGATATGTAGGAATAAGGGCCCGTTATCAAACAGTAAACCTTGAGCGTCAATGGCGCCGACGCGACGGCTTTTATGAAGTGCCAGGGCACGTTAATGTGGTGGTCAGTTTACCTCGGGCGAAAGTTCTGGTGGAGTTCAACCAAGCTTATTTTGACCAGATTGGCGATAGCAAAGTGGTATCAAAAATGATTACAGATGCCCAAGCAAAAGCTGAATATTATAATAACTTGGGAGTCGCCTACCTCAATCAGAAAAAATACTCTATGGCCGTCGCCTACTTTAAAAAATCGATCAAAACACATAAAAAACTTGATTTTGTATGGTCGAATTTAGGCGTGGCATACAAACGTTTGGGTGATTTCAAAGCTGCAGAAGAAGCCTACTTAGCAGCATTGAAATACAACTCCAAGAATAGATCCGCTATCGGTAATATTTATATCCTCTATTCAGAGTTAGGGGATGAAACCAAGTCTCAGGCATATGCCAAAAGAGCCGAAAAATATGCACGCAAGAACCCTTACTACTTGGAAAAATTAGCCAACACTGAGCTAGAAGCCAAACGATATGACAAGGCCGTGGCTTTATTTAAGGCTGCAATTAAAATTCACAAATTAGAACCAGATTTTTACCACGGCTTAGCTGTCGCGTACTATTATGAGAATGATATAGAGAATTCTAAAAAAGCACTTAGGAAGTCTATGGAATTAGCTGAGTCAGAAGAATACAAACTTCGCTATCAACGCAAGTTAAATGCGTTAGCAGGTGCGCACTGATGTGTTATTAGAACGCCAAAAAGGACAAAAAAAGGACATTTAAGCTAAAAAAAAGACAGCAAAAACACCTATTTATGCTTTGAGAGTTTTGTCAGATAAGAGTTTACGTTAAACTTAGAAAATATAGTCTGCTCGAAAATAACTGTTTGTTCTCAGTTGCAAACGGGGCAAATACATCTGGAGAAACTTTTACATGGGAAAACCTGAAATCAGTCTTTATTATCATCCCACCACAACGGTTTATATAGACGATAATAGAGATTTTCTAAATTCATTAACCCTAAAGTCAGAACCAGCTGTATTCAAGCTTTTCAGCGATCCTCATGAAGGTCTTGCCTATGTGGAATCGCAGTTCAAACTTAGCGAAAACTTTAGTAAAGGCGAACCACTTTCTCCTGATATTAATACGCCTAGTAAATTGGTTTTACCTCAAAATCAAATCTGCAGAAAGCTAGATACGTTGAACCGCTTTGCCGAACCATCGGTAATAGTTGTGGATTTCAGTATGCCACAGCTTAACGGTCTCGATCTGTGTTCACAGATATCAAGCCCTAATGCAAAAAAGATACTGCTAACCGGCGTTGCTAACGAAAAGCAAGCAATACATGCATTGAATTGTGATTTGATAGACTTCTATATTGGTAAAAGTGAAGAAGAGCTGACCACTCGACTAACATCAATTGTTAGCACGTTAAATAACCGTTATTTTACCGATTTAATGCCACTTTCCAGCCACGATGCCAAACAGCAAATCCCCTTCCTCTACGATTCGGATTTTGCCGACTATTTTGAGCAATTATGCGAGGATCTGGGCGCAATTGAGTACTATTACGTTACTAATCCTGGGGGATTTTTACTGATCGATAAATTTGGGACAATTAGTCGCCTTATCGTTTTGACGCAGGATGAGTATCGTAATTCAATCAAGGAAGTACAAGAAAAGGGAGCTTCTAGCGATTGCATAAGCACCCTTGAAGAACACAGTCATGTGCCATTCTTTCAAAATGAAGATGGTGTTTTTGATGAAAAAAGACTCGAAGCGTGGAGCCAAAATATCTATCCGATTCAACGTATTAATGGCAACCAGGAATACGTCTGCGCATTACTTGAGAAAAGGTTTAAAAGCTTGACCTGCTATCAGGACTATATAGAAATGCCCTCTAACAGGCTGCATTAAGCTTTAATCACTTTAATATAGGCGCAACCAAGCATGGCCAAAAGTCATATAGTTTTTGATCCCGATAGTGATATCGACACGGTATCGGCCACATTCGCGCATAATATTTCAACGCCTTTAACAATTGCTCAACTCAATGCCGACCTACTCAAGCAATATTTTGAGGCGATCATGCAAACGCTAGAGACAAAGAATTGTGAGGCGATACCTGAGCATTTACGGCCTGCGATAGAAAAAGCCCCCGAGCTGATCTATAGCAATTTAGAAAGTATCCAACGTACATTAGTCCAGTACAAAAGTTATCTCAACGCTCAGCACAACAAGGCGAATGACAAAGGTGCAGCAAAACAAGAGTCTGTCGCCTTACCCCGCGAAGGTAACTACCGGATTCTGTTAGTAGACGACGAAGATATCCACCATGATATTGGTGAAGCTGCTCTGGGCTCCAGCCACACGATCACCCATGCACTTAGCGGTCGCCTGGCACTTAAAGAGTGCCAATCGTCCACATTTGATATCATTTTAATGGATATACAAATGCCAGAGCTAGCAGGCCCTCAGACAGTTGAACAACTTAGAAGCTTTATCAATAAAAATACTTTAATTATTGGTTTAAGCAATATGCCAATCCATTCTCAACGTGAAGAATTAATACGGTGTGGATTTAACGGTTTTCTCGACAAACCACTAAAACGCGACTCATTTAATGATTTAATAGCGTCTTTGACGAATTGATGCAGTTATTGTGCATGCATCCAATACAAGAGCTACTTATTTAAGCTAAAACATTAAAATAGAAAGATATACGTTAAGAAGATTGTGAAACCACTACCCATATTAAGTACATTAGCCACCACGCTCATCGCTATTAGTGACATTAGTTACGCCAACGATGAGCTAAAGCTAGAAGAACTAATTGTTACAGCACAAAAGCGCAATGAAAACCTGCTTCAGGTACCAGTTTCAGTTCAACTCTTTGACAGTAAGTTTCTTGAAAGTTCAAATATTAGAGGCCTAGGCGACATAGAGTTTGCAACCCCCTCCTTAAATTTTGGTCAGGGAGGAAGAAAGACACGAGGAGAAATTGCTATACGAGGTGTGGGTGACTTCTCACGTAATATTGGCGTTGACTCGCGTGTCGTAGTTTATATAGACGATGTACCTCTTGGTCGCTCTTCAGCCTTTGATTCAAGTTTAAGTGATATTAAACAAATCGAAGTATTAAAAGGCCCTCAAGGAACCTTATTTGGCGCCAATACTATCGCCGGTGCAGTTAATATTATTACAGCAGCACCTAAGGAAGAATTTAGCAACACAATCCGTGTAGAAGCAGGCAATTTCAATCATCATCGTTTAACGCTGCAATCAGATATACCCATTAACGAAAAAGTGCTCACCAGCATTCAATTAAATACAATTGAAACTGATGGTTTTATTGAAAACATTACACTTAATCGCAAGTTACAAGGGACCAATTTAGATTCTTCAAGACTAAAGGTACAGTTGTTACCCAATGATAAGTTGACATTAACCGCCAACTTCGATTGGCTGCAAGATCAAGCGAATCGACTTAATGCAGTAGCGATTGCGGATGATCCCACTTTTCGAGGTTTTAGTCTCACACCAAACCCAAGACAGGTAGCCCATAATGCGCCAGAGTTTGAGCGCCGTAAAATCTGGGGAGGATCACTTAACTCTTCCTATGATTTCGATTCCAACTTTCAGTTTATATCTATAACGGCTTATCGACGGAGTGAGTACCAGGAGTTAAGCGAAGAAGACTATTCTCCTCTACCCGCAATTTTTACAGTATTTGATGAGGCATTTGAGCAGTGGACACAGGAATTTAGGCTTGTATCCGACCGTTACGAGAAGTTCGACTTCGTTATTGGCTCATTCATTTCATATCAAGAAATTGAAACTCAACGCGGCTCGACACAGTTAGAAGCAACAGGTGGTTTGTCATCTGTTCAAACACCAGGAATGTTGGAAAATCAATCGCTATCTTTATATGCTCATGGTAACTACCGCATTACACCAATAATAGAACTTACGGCAGGGGCAAGGCTACAAAGCGAGAAAAAAGATCTCACGTACTCCATCCAAGATACAACCGGGCTTTTTACTAATGGCAGTATTGTAGACGATGAAACGTTTACGACTTTTTTACCTAAAATTGGTATTAATTTTCATTTAAGCGAAAATGGTTTACTTTATTCCAGTATTTCTAGGGGCGCGAAAAGCGGTGGCTGGAATGCCGACTTTGTCACCTCACTGGAAGATATAAATTTTGATCAAGAGTTTGCAACAAGCTATGAGCTGGGCTACAAGGCCGAATTCTTGGATCGCAGATTGAGAGTTGACACAACGGCTTTCCTAACCAAGTTTAATGACTTCCAGGTTTTTCAGTTTGCTCTAGCAGATGGAGCTACCACTCTATTGTTAACCAATGCAGGTGAAGCAACTACCCAAGGTATTGAACTTGACACTCGCCTCAGTGTGAATAGGTATGTGGACTTCTCATTCAATGCTACATTCCTAAATGCACAGTTTGACGAGTTTAAAAATGGCAATCGTGCGGGCGACGATTTCTCGGGCAATGATTTACCAAATTCACCTGAACTTAAGGTCTATTCTGCGATAGATGTTCTCTACCCAGTTATGGGAAATAGTGAACTGAGCTTTCATTTAGACTACAGCTACTCTGATGATTACTTCTCTAATCCTGATAACTCAGATGCATTCGCATTAGATAGTTTTTATACCTTAAACGCTAATCTTGGCTTAAATCTGGGGGATCAGTGGACTTTCTCATTATGGGGCAAAAACCTTACAGATGAGCTTTATTTAAGAAGTCGTGGACTATCTTTTGCGCAGATTCCTAGAGGCTTCTATGAAGCCCCTAGAACTTATGGCTTAACAATAAAATATACTCAGTAGATGATAAGAAAGGTTGTTATCAGTCTCTAACCTGCAAGCGGCTTGTTGACGTGGTCTTTTTTATTTGTATATGAAGACTTAATAGAAGCTACATTATCGTTGTAGACAGCTATTGACAGGGGAAATTTAAAAATAAACTCACTTCCGGCACCTTCGATACTGCGAACATCGATTTGCGCATGATGTTCGTCAGCAATGCGCTTAATAGCCTGCATACCAATGCCACTGCCAAGCTCTTTGTTGCTACTTACATCGTCCCATAGTTTCGCAATCAGTTCTTTAGACATTCCCGCCCCTGTATCGGTGATTGACAAACACACATGATTTTCTGTCTGCCAAGTAGAAATTGTTAAAACCAGACTCTCACCATAACGACGCGCTTCCATCGCGTTTTTTACAAGATTAATAACGAGAATTTTCAGATCATCCGCATCCCCCATTATTTTCGGAATATCTGAAAAAGCATAATGAATATCATCGATACCTTGGCTAAACAAAAATACACTATCCTTTACCACATCAGGTAAAGACAGAGGCTGCACCTTACGTTTGCGCTCGCCTTTCAATATCCCAGCCATAGTAGCAATCAAACGAGAGCCCCGCTCAACTTGCTCTAATACAATGTTTTTTTGCTTTTCCTTGTCATAGATATCGTTAGACAAAACCCCATCGATAATAGCCAGAGGCGCTTTGATATCGTGATGATAATGGTTCATTACACCAAGCATTGATAGTGTTTTCTTGGCTTGCCCTAGCTGCGTTTGCATTTCTTCCAAGCGATCAATTCTATGAAAATGCTGCCCTAGCTCCACCTGTAACCATTCAAACAAGCGAATATCGTCGTAACGATAGTAGGAATGTCCAAATAGTGGGCCCATCATCACAATCGCCATCACATGACTGTCATGCTTAACGCAAAAACTCAGCATAGCTTGCTTTTTATTAAGTGCCGGCTGAATTTCAGTTTGCGCCTCGTCGGTCATGATAAAGCCATTAAAACCCGAGCAGCACAACACAAATGAATCATCACCATCAATAATAGAAACTCTATTATCAGCTTTAAACGCCCCAACGGTTGAAGTTGTGGTATTAGCATCTGGCTTCACCAGCAAAACAGAATAATTATTAATCTTAACAACCTGAAGAAGATAGTAATCTAACGTATTAACAAGAGCGTCTAAATTGACACACTCATTGAGCGCATGTTGCAGCTTTAACAGAGTTTCATCAAAATCATAACTATCACTGGCAAAAAGACGTCGCGTATTAGGCAATACAAACTGAAGAACTCTGGGATAAAGCTCCAACGCAAAAACCATACACATTATAAAAACAATAATTTTGCCAGACGACTCGTTAATAGGTTCGAGAAAAGACGTGAATTTGAAACAGCACCAGACGGTAATACCGAGCAATAGTCCTCTTGCAATACTAACACCCAACGCAGAGCGCAAGTCCATAAGGTGATGCTGGAGGGTAGAATAAAATAATAGGCCAACAAATAGTATATGCGCTAGCGAACTCATATACTTGGACAAATAAAAGTGGTGAGGCATAAAAAAGATATTAGACATGCCGGCAATAAAGCTTACACTAATAGTGATCAACAACCACTTAACCCGCTGTTTCTCCCTGTTTGTAGCAGAGCGATAGCAAATAATAGATAAACCTATAGCACCGGCAAAGCTCCACAAAAAGCACGCAATAAAGGCATAGTAAATAGCGTCAATTTTGGGCAAGTAACCTGAATCTGTCGCTGTCAGAACCGAGGGAAAAACAAACACATTAGTGATACACAGCAACAAGCTAAAAGCAAATGCTGGAATAATAATAACATTGAGAAAGAACTGAGAGCGCCCCCCTACCAGACGCCATGTAAGCAAGGCGAAGCAAGGCGGAATCAAAAACATT
Source organism: Agarilytica rhodophyticola (assembly GCF_002157225.2). Lineage (NCBI taxonomy): Bacteria > Pseudomonadati > Pseudomonadota > Gammaproteobacteria > Cellvibrionales > Cellvibrionaceae > Agarilytica > Agarilytica rhodophyticola. Next base: position 2,752,461 of record NZ_CP020038.1, on the reverse strand, counting down.
CCCCATCGCAAAACCCCGAATACCACACTCAAAATATCTATATTATTAAGAGAGCTAAGTGCATATAGCTCTAGCGACCACGCACTTGCGCTAAATAAAATGTAAGCAAGAGCCTTGGCTGCAAGATTATCTCGTTTTCGAATGGCAATGATACCTAATACAATATCCACCAACGCTGTAATTAGGTACTGGTTCATTAATGAAATTGTCCACACTTAGATTGCGCTAGTCGCTTAGAACGTGACATTATAAGCTTTCTCGCTCGCTCCACATCTGTGCATGCCATTAATACTGTTTCGAAGTTAAGATGTGGATACGCCTTTACATCTGAAATGGTTTTACAGTAGAACATTTTATAAAAGTTAACATGCTCAGGGCGAACAGCAATAACAACATTTTGCACATTGTACTTGTAGGTTTCCTCAACAATAGATGAAAACAGCATCAGTCTCGCATGCTTGCCGCCATACCTCTGAAAACGGGGATCTACAACAAATTTATTGACTTCGACAAAAGGAACGTCCAGCCCAATATTTTGAGCTAACTCTTGTTTGAAGATCTCCATACAGGGAATAGGTATATTCTCTTTAGGATCATATCTGCACGCACGTATAGATGCCATAGCCTTACCATTTCGATACATTAGGTATGATGTGCAATTGGGCAGAGCATCATAACTATCTATAAATTTTTCAGAGTTATTCCTATTTATATATCCTTCGCTGCTATAACTTCGATACCGCATCGAGTATACCCTGTCTAGCATTGGTCCTGTTGCGGCAAGCATATTATAATCAATTTGCTGTACATTCGGATATTGCTGTATGGATTTCAGTAACATCTTAATACCCCTAAAGCTATTTTTATTTTAAATTGGCGCCAGTGATTTATTGAGAAGAGCAAAAAATTGTCGTCTGCACCCTAGTGAACAGGGTCATGTTCGGATATACTTCCCGAAATCTTCAAAATCCATCCATTTTCATATAAAGAAAAGACTTAATATTCCAAAACCTTCTTTAATGGAGTGCATCAGATACATCACATGAGCTTCTAGTAGTTAGCTAGCTGTTCCCGAGTACATTTAAAAATGAACTCTTTCTGATAAAAACACACTAGAGCTACTTCAAAAATGGTTTTCGCGCCAAAATATCGAATTTATGAAGCCAGCCACTTATTCCTTGTAAGGTATTTCCTTATAAGAGATAGGGCTAGATTGGAGTTCATACCTGCAGAAATCGATCAAAACATTACAATCACTGCTGACATATAAAACAACACAAATCATATCAATATATTGACAAAAGAATAGGCGTGCCAAAAATAAAACTTTGTATCCCTATTTGAAATTCTCCAAAAAGCCTCAAAATAAGGTAGATTGTTTATTCTTTTCGTTAGAATATGTTTCATTATTGGATATAAGCGGTCAGTTTTTATGAGGTATTTGAGGGCATGACATCCACAGCAAGGTCGCCACAGGAAAAGTCACCACAAGACACCAAGGTTATTATTGGTATGTCTGGCGGTGTTGATTCTTCAGTCTCGGCGCTTCTACTCAAGCAGCAAGGCTATCAAGTAGAAGGCTTGTTTATGAAAAACTGGGACGAAGACGATGGTACAGAGTACTGCACAGCAGCAACAGATCTTATGGATGCGGCCGCTGTATGCCAAAAACTAGGCATACATCTTCATACAGCAAACTTCGCTAAGCAGTACTGGGACAACGTATTTGAGGACTTTTTACAAGAATACAAAGCGGGGCGTACACCAAACCCCGATATCTTGTGCAATAGAGAAATAAAATTTAAGGTATTTCTGGAATACGCTGATAGTCTAGGGGCAGATTTTATTGCCACCGGGCATTATACACAGACCCGCAAGGCTGAAGATCAAACGTTACTTTGTAAAGGTTTGGATGAAAATAAAGACCAAAGTTACTTCTTACATGCTGTAGGTAGCAAAGAGTTCTCCCGAACGCTTTTCCCTATTGGCCAGTTGGAAAAAACGAAAGTAAGAGAAATTGCACAAGCCAATAACCTAGTGACACACAACAAAAAAGATAGTACAGGCATCTGTTTCATTGGAGAGCGCCGTTTTAAAGATTTTTTGCAAACCTATTTACCAGCACAACCGGGCGATATTGTCACTGAAGAAGGCAAGGTTATTGGAGAACATCAAGGTTTGATGTATCACACTATTGGCCAACGTCAAGGCCTTGGTATTGGTGGGGTTAATGGTGCGAAAGAAGAAGCCTGGTACGTAGCGCGTAAAAACCTGGACAATAACACTTTACTGGTTGTTCAAGGAGGCCAAAACCCGCTTCTGTTTGCTAAGGTTTTGATTGCAAATCAAATGCACTGGATCAACCAAACACCACAAGATGGTTTGCGTTGTATGGCGAAAACCCGTTATCGCCAAGCAGATCAGGCTTGCCAACTGCACTATTTAGATAATGGGGATGTACGTGTGGAATTCGACACCCCACAAAGAGCAATAACGCCAGGGCAATCGGTTGTATTCTATACAAGTGATATTTGCCTAGGTGGCGGTATTATCCAGAAAGCTGAAGAAATTTAATCTTAAGGTTTTATTTTGGAAAAAACGTGGAGAAATATTGCGATAGCTCTAGCTGGCGCAGCACAAGCAATAAATTTAGTAGAACAATTAGCAAAAACGGGCTATCTCAGGAGTGAGGAATTTGAAATAGCGGTAGATAGCTTATTTGAACAAAACCCAGAAAATACTGAATCTGTATTCGGATCAGTCCAGCAATTGCGGCTCGGCTTACAAATATTGCTTAGCTTATTAGAGTCCCATAGAGATCCCAAAAACGCGGATGCGCTGCGCTATATGCTGGGTGTTATTCACATTCAAAAACGTTTAGCCAAGCGCAATGATGTGATGAACATCATTGGGTCTCGCTTACAAAAAGCACAATACCAAGTACAGCACTTCGGCAAAACCCACGAAAATGTTGTGTCGAACATCGCTGACATATACACCGATACAATAAGTAAGTTTCAATACCGCATTCAGGTCACGGGAGAATATAGCTATTTACAACAGCCAAGACTTGCGGCACAAGTGCGCGTGTTACTGCTTGCGGCTATCCGAGCCATTACCCTTTGGCGACAAATTGGTGGTAGTCGATGGCAGCTATTATTTTATCGCAATAAAATAATCGAAGAGTGTAAGATTTTGGTTGAGGAAACACGCATTCATTGAATTATTTAAACAGTAGACATGCTCACGAAAATCATGGTCGGCATGCCTACTTTACAATATAAGAATATCCTTTGTTAGCTACTCTTGCGGCAAAAACCCTTCAATAGAAAGATAACGCTCCCCAGTATCATAGTTAAAGCCTAACACTTGAGCGCCGTCAGGTAGAGAAGGCAATACCTGCTGAATCGCAGCCAGCGTTGCACCAGAGGAAATACCGACCAACATCCCCTCTTCCGCTGCGCATCTTCTCGCCATATTTTTTGCATCATCTCCATCGACCTTAATAACGCCATCAAGTAGCTCGGTATCAAGGTTTTTAGGGATAAATCCCGCGCCAATACCTTGAATAGGATGCGGACTAGGTGAACCTCCCGATATTACAGGTGACGCTTCAGGCTCTACAGCAAAAACTTTGAGATTCGGCCATTGCTTCTTCAAAACCCTCGCACAAGCGGTAATATGTCCTCCGGTTCCAACACCCGTAACAATAGCATCTAAGCCGTCGGAAAAATCGTTAAGGATTTCTTGGGTGGTATGCTGAACATGTGCATCAATATTGGCGGGGTTTTCAAATTGTTGTGGCATCCAGGCATCGGGAGTCGATTCTAACAATTCCTGCGCCTTGGCAATGGCGCCCCCCATACCTTTTTCTTTTGGTGTTAGCTCGAAAGTAGCGCCGTAGGCAAGCATTAAACGTCGACGTTCTATCGACATGCTTTCGGGCATCACCAGCAGTAAACGATAGCCTTTCACCGCAGCCACCATAGCTAAACCAACGCCGGTATTACCTGAAGTAGGCTCAATAATAGTGGCGCCAGGCTTTAGAGAACCCTCTCTTTCTGCCGCTTCTATCATCTCCAAAGCGATCCGGTCTTTAATAGACCCTCCAGGATTTGAGCGCTCACTCTTAATCCACACGGATTGTTTAGCGCCAAATAAGCGCTGGACTTTGATATGAGGAGTGTTGCCTATTGTCTCTAAAATCGTCTGTGCTTTCATAATGTTTTACCTGCTAGCGGAAAGGCTATACTTCGTACATAAAAGAGCAAATCATAAGGCAAAACTAACAATCAGACCACAACAATAAGTTAACATTTTTATCCAAACATTTTAGAATATACCTACCTTTATATGCCCGCTTGTTAGCAAATCGCTATTACACCCCACCAGCACAATGAACAAGCGCAATTTATATTAATACCCGATGTACAGACTTATCCTAAAAAGACAATTTCTCGCTTTTTATTAATAAGCACCATATACAGTCAAAGGCTATACATATCTATATCTAAAGATATTTGTAACAAAATACTTTTAGTGCCTTAAACACAGCAACAGAAAATAGCAAGTTAGATTTTTTTATTAACAAAAAAAATTTTTTAGTTTTTATAAGCTTGCAGTTTTAACTTCTATAGACTCATTGTTTTAACAAACTTATACCAGGAAAATGAAGTATTACCTACATCCATCTAACACAACAATCCAAACATAGCGCGATATAAAAAACAAACAATACAAATAAAAATGTCGCATATCCGCTGGCACAACTATATTTATTTTATTAATAAAATAAATATAGATGACATTTATAAAACTTAACAAAAAATAATTTTATATTTTTCAAAGCAGACAATATTAAAAACCCTCACACCACTTAAAAAGCAATTTTAACTAGACGGGATTTATACAAAAAAAAATAATATATTAGAGACACAATAATGGTAATTAGATCTCACTCCAAATAAATAAATATATTAAATTTAATAAAATTGTTTATTATTATTTGCTCACACACAACAATAATCGTAGTAAAGAAATGAATATAAAAAACACTTGCTTTTCAGCCATTCTCGGTACGTCTTTATTTTTTAGTCAATCTAGCTTCGCAGATATCACTCAAGGAGTCGTCATACCAGGTGAATCACTACCAATAGGAATATCTGTAGGTGATACTAGGGCAGAAGTCGAATCCGTACTCGCGACTATGCCTGAGTTTGATTTAAATGATCCGAACAATACTTTCTGTGATGTCAGAAATACTTGTTTTTATTTTGCAGAAATTAGTGCAGATAATTCTGAGATATTAAAGATCAGTTATCTAGGTGACACAGCAACTAGACTTACTTGGACTTTTGGAGACTGGACCGTAAATGGGGTATCACTGAATGACATCGCCGAAGAAACATTTACAGAATCGGATCTAGTTGCAGCTTTCCCATCAGCACGATTGGCTCGAATCGTCGATTTTCGAGGTGTTAGAAGAGTCATTTTGTCGAGCCCTAACGAAGGCATCAGTATCGGCGATGACTCATTATTGGGTACTCTTACAGGTACGATACAATAAAAACTCTAGCGCCAAAAACCTAACTGTGAGGCATATTTAAAAGTTATTAACTATCTTTTAAATAAAAAAAGTGTTGTCAGAAATGATAACACTTTTTAACCCGCATATTTTCAAACAGTAAAAGTTATTTGTATTGTCTTCCACCTAGTTTTAAAACGTACACTTTTTTATGAGATTTTCACAAAGAACCTCACGATAAATCCATATGTCTTCCCAACCAGCAAAGAGCCAATTTACACGCAACGTTAGTATGTGCATAAGTGTCAAAATTGGGCTAGAATTCGCACCTATTTTATAATCATCGAACAATTCGAGACCAGACAGCTCATGGATTTAACATCACTTTCAGCGGTATCCCCCATCGATGGGCGATATGGCAATAAAACCAAATCATTAGGTAGTATTTTTAGTGAATTTGGTCTAATTCGTTTTCGTGTTGAAGTAGAAATACGTTGGCTACAAAAATTGGCCGAGCACCCAGAAATTCATGAGGTTCCGGCATTCAGTGAGCAAGCACAAAAAACACTCAACAGTATTGTTGATAACTTTGATGAGCTACACGCGCAAAATATCAAAGATATAGAAGCCACCACCAATCATGATGTTAAAGCGGTTGAATACTTTATAAAGCAACAGTTTAAAGGCCACAAAGAGCTAGAGCATGTATCAGAGTTTGTGCACTTCGCCTGCACCTCTGAGGACATCAACAACTTATCTCACGGTCTGATGCTAAAACATGGGCGTGATACTGTATTACTGCCCATGATAGAAGAGATTATCAACGCGATTGCGACATTGGCTAAACAATATGCCGATGTACCAATGCTGTCACGAACCCACGGACAAACCGCATCACCGACCACTGTTGGCAAAGAATTAGCTAACGTGGCTGCGCGCATGCAACGGCAGAAAAAGCAGATTCAAGATGTTGCTATTCTCGGCAAAATAAACGGCGCTGTTGGCAACTATAACGCTCATCTTAGTGCCTATCCTAAGGTCGATTGGCAAACCAATGCAAAAAGCTTTATTGATGGTTTGGGCCTGCAATTAAACGCTTATACCACTCAAATAGAACCACACGATTACATCGCGGAGCTGTTTGATGCTATATGCCGCTTTAATACTATTTTGTTGGATTTTGATCGCGATATATGGAGTTATATTTCTCTGGGTTACTTCAAGCAAAAAACCATTGCTGGCGAAATTGGCTCCTCTACCATGCCACACAAAGTCAACCCGATTGATTTTGAAAACTCCGAAGGCAACCTCGGATTAGCTAATGCCGTTTTTAACCATTTATCCGCGAAATTACCTATTTCTCGCTGGCAAAGAGATCTTACCGACTCCACAGTGCTTCGTAACATGGGGGTTGGTTTCGGCTATAGCATCATCGCTTATGCTGCCACATTAAAAGGTATTGGCAAGTTAGAGTTGAACCACCAAGTACTTGCTGAAGACCTAGACAATGCCTGGGAAGTATTAGCAGAGCCCATACAGACGGTGATGCGTCGTTACGGTGTAGACGAGCCTTATGAAAAGCTGAAAAACTTAACACGTGGCCAAGCAATAACTAAAGATGTGATGGTGAAGTTTATTGCCACTCTCGACATCCCTGCAGAAGCCAAAGAAGCGTTAACCGCGCTAACACCCTCTAATTATATCGGAAACGCCCAGCAACAAGCAGATGACATCGATAATGCTTTAAAATAGCAATAAAAATAAATACGAGGCCTAGATGAGTCCAACACATACACCCTGTTTTGCTCCATTGACTCATTTAGGCGATCTGCCTATTGAGATATTTTTAAAAGATTACTGGCAAAAAAAACCGCTGCTTGTGCGCCAAGCCTTTGCCAACTTCCAATCCATAGTCAGCGCCGATGAATTAGCCGGATTTGCGATTGATGATGATGTAGTTTCACGCTTAGTAGTAGAAAACACCTCTGATAGCTCTTGGTCGCTACAACATGGGCCTATTCCTGAAGAGGTATTTTCAGAACTCCCGGATAACAATTGGAGTCTATTAATCCAACATGCCGACAGTTTAGACCCTCACATAAATGCCTTATTAAATGCCTTTAGATTTATTCCCAATTGGCGCTTAGATGACATCATGGTGAGCTATGCTCCAGACGGTGGCGGCGTCGGTCCTCACTTTGACTTTTTCGACGTATTTCTGCTACAAGGAGAAGGTAAAAGGCGCTGGCGTGTTGGCCAAAAGTGCGATCATACTTCGCCCTTGATGCCCAATAACCCGATGAAGATTTTGCAAGAGTTTTACACCGAAGAAGAGTGGATTGTAGAACCTGGAGACCTGCTCTATATTCCGGCACAAGTAGCACACTGGGGAGAAGCCATAGAAGAATCTATTACCTACTCTATAGGCTTTCGTGCTCCAAGCTACGGCGATATTTTACTCGACTATTCCCAAGAAGTCGCCTCCCACTACGAGCAAAGTCAACGCTATCAAGATGCCGATCTTACCAAGCAAGAAAACCCGGGAGAAATCACACATCAGACTTTGGAGAAATTTAAAAACATTTTACTTGAGGCGAGCAACAACAAGGATTATCTAAGTCAGTGGCTGGGAGAATATACAACCCAGTTAAAACAAAATATCGATGGTATGTTTGAGCCTATACCAGAGACACAAATAGTCGATAATAAGCCGTATCAACTCAGTCGCTACTGTAGGGCAGCATTTCATACACAAGCAGATAAAACACTATGTTTCATTAACGGCAATACTGTGCAATGTTCCAGAGCGCTTGCAGTGGCATTAACAGAATATCGCGCCATACATTATGACCAATACGGCGCCCATGACCAGCAGGTTATTCTGCAGCTGGCGCATCATCAGTTAATGGAAGCTTACGAGGGTTAACACTATGAATGTCCATGGAGAGATAACGATACGAGAGGCGAGCTGGATAGCAGATCAACACGATATCATCGCCATACGCGATAGTGTTTTTATTAAAGAGCAAGGGGTTGACCCTGAAATAGAAATGGACGGTCTAGACACACTATCATCTACTCAACACTTTTTAGTGTTTGTGGAGCAACAAGCTATTGCCACCGCCAGGATGCTAGAAACCGGAAAGATTGGCAGAATTAGTGTGATGGCCGGATACCGTGGTCGAGGCATTGCTACGGCCCTACTGCGTTACATCCTTCGTCACTGTCTACAAAATACACCGCTCGATAATGTCTACTTGCATGCTCAAATCGGTGCTCTACCTCTTTATACAAAATGTGGCTTTAATAGTGAGGGCGAGGTATTTACTGAAGCAGATATAGAACATATTAAAATGAATATGGCCCTATCAACCCAAGACAGCTTGGCACATATTTACAGAGACAGTGTTATCCGACTTGAGAATGCAAAAGGTTTTGCCCGTCACATTGAGCTGATAACTCGAGCCGCTACTCGTCATGTTGATATATTGAGCCACCACTTATCGACTCAGCTTTATACGCCAGAGTTTGTCAGCGCCCTCTCCTATTTTGCGCGCACGTCTCGACAATCAGCTATTCGTATATTACTGCACGACAGTAAACCCCTAGCATCCAGTTCCGCTCCTATAGTCAGTTTGGCACAGCGCTTACCTTCATCAATCAAAATTAAAGTCCTCAACGAGCAACCTCAAAAAGCCAATCAAGGCTATACCATCGCCGATAGCAAGCAAATTGTATTTTTCAATAATGAAACACAGATGCAAGGCTTTGCTAATTATCGAGCGAAGCTGGAAGCAGAACATCAACTAGAAGAGTTTGAGCACTTGTGGCAACACTATAGTGAGGAAGATCCCAATTTGTCGCTTTTAACTTTATAGATGTGATGACAAAAAACTAGAGGTGATCCGTATCAACACCTATCTGAGTTCCTTCGTATACGGCGTGAATCTTTTTCAAACAAGGCAAGGTATCGGCAAGAGGGCCATCGGCCCTACCCGTATTCAAGTTGAACTCTATCCCATGCGCACGACAGCGCAGACGCTGATCTGGGAGCTGCACGGCATGAGTCAGAGGCACGTCCATATGTGGACAACGGTTTTCAACAATATAAACACTGCCATCAAGTTGGCATAGCAGCAAGTTGTTGCCAGCAATATTAAACTCACGCTGATAGCCATCATGCAGTCGGTTTAACTGTTCTAACGGGTAGAATGGCATTATGACACCTCTATTTAGAATGTAGATACGATCATAAATACAACACACGTAAATTTTGCTCTATATATTACTGTGACTAATCAGATAAGCAAGTCTGCGAATTTCAATGAAGCTCATAAAATGATAAGGGATAGTAAATGACGCCCCAAAACAGTACACTTAGTGCCTTTTCGCGAACTTCATATCGGTGTCGGAAACTTATCATATAAATAGTAATGTCTAGTATTGCTCTTATTACCCCTATTGATTATTTAGAAAATGCGGAATCTTACTTCTTGCGCATAATGCCTTTAGGTAAACGTGTTTGGTTAGACAGTGGCAAACCTGCTTGCCACTACGGCAATAGTGATATTCTATCAGCTGCCCCATTAAAAGAATTAATTAATCCAAGCACAGACGATATTGAATACGAGGTTGCACAATTGTGCGATCAACAAACACTGGCACAATTACAAAGACAAAACATTCCTTTTTGGGGGGGCGCCATAGGTTTTTTCAACTACGAACACAACGCCTTAGAATATAATATTTCACCTAGCGAAGAAGGCTTACGACCAAGTATCTTTGGTATATTTGATTGGGCGTTAATTCAGGATCACAACCAGCAACGCTCATTTGTCGTTTTTCTACCACAATGTAGCCAAGAAAAACGCGAGAGAATACTTACGCTAGTGAATACACCTTTGGATGTATCTCACCCTACATTTACAGTGTCTAACCTTGCCTCTAACCTGGACAAAACTAGTTACTGCAAAATATTAGAAAAAATCCAACACTATATTTTGGCGGGTGATACGTACCAGATAAATTTTTCCCAGCGATTTAGCGGTAATTTTAAAGGCGATGCCAGCGCTGCATACTTAGCATTAAGAAGAGCTTTGCCGAGCCCTTTTTCTGCCTACTTAGAGTTAGGCGATGACCAGATTCTAAGCTTTTCGCCAGAACGTTTTATCAGTATTGATAACAAGCTTGCCACTACCCAACCTATTAAGGGCACCGCACCACGCCATGAGAATAAACGTGAAGATAAAAATCTGGCAGAAAGCTTAATAAATAGCGAAAAAAATCGTGCTGAAAATCTTATGATTGTGGACCTACTGCGCAATGATTTCAGCAAGTCTTGCGAGCCCCACAGTGTAAAAGTCCCGTCGTTATTTGCACTGGAAAGCTACAAAAACGTCCATCACCTAGTCAGCACTGTGGTTGGCACTATAGAAAAAGAGACTTCGCCACTAACGTTCTTTCGCCGCTGTTTCCCTGGGGGCTCAATTACCGGAGCACCGAAAAAAAGAGCCATGGAAATTATCCGCGAGTTAGAAGAAACACCTCGTAATATTTATTGTGGCTCTATTTGTTATTTAAGTTGCTTCGGGAATTTCGACTCAAGTATTACTATAAGAACAGTGCTGGTAAGTGAAGAAAAAATTTATTGCTGGGGTGGAGGCGGCATCGTTGCCGACTCCGAACCCGAAGAAGAATATCAAGAATCTCTTCAGAAAATTGCAGTATTAATACAAACATTAAAAGAATACTCTGCAATATCTTAAGAGGCTTAAGCGAGAGATTTTTATAAGGTCAGCTCTCTCTCGCTAGCATTGATAAATGCCTGTTTTAAATCTTGATAACTATGCACAGCAGGAAACTGAGGGAATTCATCTATCACATTTTGTGGTGCACTAAATAATATACCTGCATCAGCTTCTGCCAACATGGTGGTATCATTGTATGAATCCCCAGCAGCAATAGTGCGATAGTACAGAGTTTTGAACGCGGCAATAGACTGACGTTTAGGGTTAGCTTGACGCAGATTATAATGAGTAACTTTGCCTGATCCATCAACGGTCAATTTATGACAAAAGAGTGTTGGATAACCTAACTGTTTCATCAATGGGCCTGCAAATTCATAAAAAGTGTCCGATAAAATAATTACCTGAAAACGCTCACGCAGCCAATCGAGAAACTCAGCAGCCCCCTCTAAAGGACTTAAAGTGGCAATGACTTCTTGGATTTCATTTAACCCCAAACCAGCTTTTGCCAATTCATTAAGACGCATCGTCATTAACTCATCGTAATCCGGAATATCTCGAGTTGTCGCTTGTAAAGCATCAATGCCAGTTTTTTCAGCAAATTTAATCCAAATTTCGGGGATTAAAACCCCTTCCAAATCTAAACAGGCTAACTCCACTCCTACCTCCTATCGTTTTACACTCATTACATTTTTAGGGTTGAACCTGAAGAACAACTATTTTAATTAATAATTCTCCAGTGGTTAAAAAGCAGGCGGCTATATCTATGGTTTAGATATATAACTATAAGCCTTGGCTATTTCTCATCCCTCCCGCGCTCTGGTATTCTTCGCCACCGAAATAACTTTGAGCCTGTTCACTCTAATTCGCAAGCAAAACAGATGCAACAGAGTGATATCATCCATATGCAGTTCTACGACTACAACTGTATAAGAATAGGAAACCTCTAACGATGAGTGAAATGATCAATTTTGTTGATATTGATAGCCAGTTACAGACCAGTACTCCACAAAAAATTTTGGCACATGCCATTGAAGAGTACGACAATATCGCGATCTCATTTTCTGGTGCAGAGGATGTCGTATTGGTTGATATGGCGAGTAAGATAAAACCCGGTATTTCAGTATTTAGTCTCGACACCGGTCGCCTACATACACAAACCTACGAATTTATAGAAACTGTACGCAAGCACTATGACATCACGCTTGAGCTACTTTTTCCCGAATCTAAAGCGGTACAAGAGTTAGTCGCAAACAAGGGTTTATTTAGTTTCTACGAGGATAACCATCAGGAATGCTGCGGGATAAGAAAAGTAGGACCGCTGCGCAATAAATTATTGACATTGGACGCGTGGGTTACCGGACAACGCAAAGATCAAAGTCCGGGAACTCGTGCACAGATACCGGTTCTACAAAATGACAAGGTATTTGCCAGACCACAGCAAACACTAGCCAAATACAATCCTCTAGTGAATTGGACCTCTGAGCAAGTATGGCGCTACATTCGTGAAAATGACGTTCCATATAACCCTTTGCATGATCAAGGTTTTGTTTCTATTGGCTGCGCGCCATGCACAAAGCCCATAGGCCCTGGACAACATGAGCGTGAAGGCCGATGGTGGTGGGAGGAAGCTACAAAGAAAGAATGTGGTTTACACGGCAGCAATATAAAAAAGTAGCCTAGGGTTACTAGACTAACTGAAGGCATAACTAAGTAAAGAATTGGACAAGCAGATGAAAATAACACTAGTTAAAAAGATATTAAAAAATGGAGAGCCTTGCAAAAAATGCGGCGATGTTCTCGATAAGTTAGAAAGCTCTGGCTATATGTCACACATTAATCATATTGCTGTGGCCGATGAGCGCGATCCAGAAAGTGAAGGTATCGCCTTGGCGAGAAAATACGAAGTCAATCGAGCACCGTTCTTCGTCGTCGAACGCGATGGCGAAGCGCCCGAAATTCATACCATCTATATGAAATTCGTCAAGGATGTGCTGGAACAGAAAACGAATGAAGCTGACGAACTCAAGGAAATTATGAACGATAACCAAGATCTAGACTTTTTGTAAAAGCCTAGATCTTAGGGCCTGTTGACACTAAAACTTATCAGTATTAACCACAACAAAGTGTCAAAGTGGGCAGCCTCCCACTTTGACACTTACGCTTTAATACACAAGAGTTCTGCCTAGTATTCAGGCAACTCTACATGAGCAAACAATTCATCTAGCTCAAGTTTAGAGTGACGATTAAACGCTTCGCTAACAATATCCTTATTTAGATGCGGCGCGAATTGCTCGATAAACTCATACATAAAGCCACGTAAGAACGTACCGCGCCTGAAGCCAATTTTTGTGGTACTCGCACCAAACAAATGACTAGCATCGAGCGCCACCAAATCTTCATCTTCCGTGGGGTCGTAGGCCATTTTGGCTACAATACCAATACCTAGCCCTAGGCGAACATAGGTTTTGATAACGTCAGCGTCAGCAGCAGTAAATACTACTTTCGGCGCCAGACCTCTTTCCATGAAAGCTTCATCCAGTTTAGAACGTCCCGTAAAGCCAAATACATAGGTCACGATAGCGTACTTAGCCACATCTTCTAAAGTCAAACTGGAAAGCTGACAAAGAGGATGGTTTTTGGGCACTAGCACACAGCGATTCCAGCGGTAACAGGGCAGCATAATCAAATCACTAAATAGCTCCAGAGCCTCTGTTGCTATTGCAAAGTCAACGCTGCCATCGGCCGCCATCTCAGAGATCTGCATAGGCGTACCTTGGTGCATATGCAGAGCAACATCAGGATACTTTTTAATGAAGTCCCCAATAATCCTCGGCAGAGCATAGCGTGCTTGCGTATGCGTAGTAGCAATCGACAAGCTGCCTTTTTTCTCGTTGCTAAATTCCTGTGCAACTTGTTTAATACTTTCCACCTTACGCAATATTTCACCGGCAGTGCGGAGAATCGCTTCCCCTGCCGGAGTAATTCGCGTGAGATGTTTCCCACTTCGCGAAAAAATTTCCACGCCTAACTCGTCTTCAAGTAAACGAATCTGTTTACTGATTCCTGGTTGTGACGTGTATAAACTTTGAGCAGTAGCTGACACATTCAGTTCATGATGTGCCACCTCCCAGATATAACGCAGTTGCTGCAGTTTCATATGCCCTCCAAGTGGCGGCAGTTCGTACAGAAGAGCCGAATACTGATTATTGCCATGAGTCTTAGTTTTTTCATTATAAAAATATAATCAAATATTCTTTTGAAGAATAGTTATAGATCGTTATATTTGCCAGTCGTTTTTGTCCTTTATGGCAATTTTCTACAAAAAGTTAGCAAAAAATGATGGATTTCCTCTTTTATATCCTCGCTGGAGCCGGTGTTGGGCTTGCGGTAGGACTCACAGGTGTCGGCGGCGGCTCATTAATGACGCCCCTACTTATCCTGTCTGGTATTCCTGAAAAGATCGCCATAGGCACTGATCTGCTTTACGCAGCTGTGACAAAAACAGGGGCAATGGCAACCCATAAACGGCAAGGTACTATACGATGGCAACTCGTATTTTGGTTAGCCGCCGGCAGCATACCCGCATCTATTGCAACCAATTATGTGCTCAGATACATCGTTCCCCCGGATATGGATTATACATCACAGTTAAGTCAAGCCTTAGGCTTCATGCTGATCCTCACAGCCTTAGTGGTATTTTTTAGAAAAAGGATCCAAGGAGAAATGGATCATCAGGAGTTAAAGATCTCATGGGTGCACCGTAATGCTAATATCATCACCTTATCCTCGGGTGTGTTTCTGGGAGTTTTTGTAACCCTATCGTCTGTTGGCGCAGGAGCATTTTGCGCTGCCTTACTAATGTGGCTATACCCCAGACTTCCCGCGTTGCATATCGTCGGCACAGATGTCGCTCATGCGGTGCCCCTTACTTTGATCGCCGGCCTCGGCCACCTATGGAACAGCAATGTGGATTTTTATCTACTCGCAGGTTTACTGTTGGGATCGCTGCCGGCCGTCCATTTCGGCTCGAAAGCTGCTGCTAAGGTGCCCAACACCATTTTACAGCCGGTACTCGCTGTTTTATTGCTGATTATAGGTATCAAGTTTGCTGTTTTTGGTGGCGGCTCACATTAAGCACCGAGTACCTTCACACATTGCGGATATCCATGGGGTTGGGATTAATCATAGGAACTAGTAAAACTGGAACACGAGACAATTGTAGAATTTTGGTAGCCACAGAACCCAAAACATTCCTCTGGGCACCATCCACACCATAACTACCAATAACGATAATGTCTGCCTCCAAGCGATCGGCTTCAAACAGAATAATAGGCACAGGCTTGCCTGGAACAATCACAATGTCTTTTAGGCGATTAAGAATGTTTTCTTCAACTTCGCTTTGAGAGGCTATCATCTCAAATACTTCGTCTTTAACAGATTCAATAATACCTTGGACATTACCCGCTTTTAGCACTTCACGCTTTATATCATCTGAGCAATAACTCTTAACTACTGCATTGGTAAATTCCGATAGCGGCGGTACTGCATGGACAAGGCTAATTTGTGCATCAAAGTGCTGAGCCAAAGATTCTACATAAGCGAGAGAAAGCGAAGTTAGTGGGCCTAAATCTGTGGCAAATAGGATCTTTCTGAACATCTAGCACTCTTTTTACAAAACTTAATACCATAGTGCCAAACTGTGAGATACAAGCTATTACACTATCTATATTAAGCCTAGCAGCGACAGACCTATATGTGTGGAGTGTTTGCTCTTAAAGCTAGAAGGAATATGTCTTAATTGTTACTTTCTTATATTGGGGCCTATTAAAAAGCCCTAACAAAAAAGAAGTTTTATTCTTTTTCAATATTTGCGACACCGTGAGGGACGTGTCCCGCCGTGGGTACATGTTCACGGGCCGATTCACAATGCACCTGTTGGTCATCAAAGAAAACATCCGCACCGTAAGCCTTGAGAAATTCACCCTTAGATAGACCACCGAGGAATAAGGACTCATCAATACGGATATCCCAAGACCGCAAAGTTCGTATCACACGTTCATGAGCGGGTGCTGAGCGTGCAGTTACCAGGGCAGTGCGTATAGGACAGTTGCCCTCACTAAACTCTGCCTGCAAGCGCTGCAAAGCGAAGAGAAAAGATTTAAAAGGACCGCCACTTAAAGGAGTTTTCGCAGCTTCAGTTTCGCTTTTTGCAAAAGCTGCGAGCCCTTGGGATTTATAAATTCGTTCAGCTTCGTCAGAAAATAATACAGCGTCACCATCGAAGGCGAAACGCAACTCCGGCGCGCGCTGCTTATCTTTGCTAGAGGCAATTAGGGTAGCGGCTGCAACACCGTATTCCAGAGCACCGCGCACATCCTCTGCGTCCATCGAGAGAAATAAGTGGGCATTAAATGGACTAATGTAGCGATAGGGACTTTCACCACCGCTGAAGGCCGCCCGCGTGATCTTTAAGCCATAGTGGTTGATGGAATTAAATACCCGCAAGCCAGTATCAGCACTATTGCGAGACAATAGAATAACTTCAACCCTTGGGGCTCCACCGAGAAGATCGTTAATCTGCAACAAACGCTCTACCATGTGAAAGGCATCACCGGGCTCTAAGATAGTATCTTCATGATCGATCTGATACTGAGAATAGGCTTTAAGCCCTTTCTCTTCATAAACCTGGTGACTTTCATCCAAATTGAATAATGCACGAGATGATATAGCGATAACTAAAGTATTTCCGAATGCTGCAGGCATAATTTAGAACCTATTATACAAAGCTGGCTTTATAGCACAATAAACCCTTAGGGCAAGTTATTGCACAAAACCTTTCAACTCCTCATTAAAGGGGAAGATACCGTAAATACCACCTGTATGAACGAACACAACATCACTTTGACCATCAAAGCGGCCACGTTTAATTTCTTGAGTAAGTCCGTAAAAGGCTTTACCAGTATATACGGGATCAAGCACCACACCTTCATTCTTAGCTAGCCAGCGGATACATTCAAATAGTTCTGGGTAACCCATCGCATAGCCTGGACCAATATAACGATCTAGCGTATGTATATTCATGGTTGCCGCCACATCCGGTTCGTTAGGCATATATAGCGTTTGCCATTCCTTCACATCTTCACGAATTTTACTATCAAAATACTCTACTGAATCACAAACGGCCATGCCAATTACATTCATCGGATGATCAAGCAACTGAAAGCCCAGACTTAAACCTCCTTGAGTACCGGCAGAACCAGTTGCGCACACCACAGAAGACGGTGATACCGCACTGCGAGAGAAATCATCTACAAGCTCCCTGGCTGCTTCAATATACCCCCATAATCCAACACCATTGCTACCACCTGTGGGAATCGTATAGCAGGTATGGCCAGAGGCCTGATAACGTTTCACATGCTCATCAAATATTTCGTTCATACGAGCAAAATAATATGTAGGCGGATAAACTGAAACTTCAGCCCCACACAAATCGTCGAGTAAAAGGTTTCCCTGATATTGCTTAGCAGTGCAACTTTGCACATCATGCACAGCTTGGCTGTCAGACTGGCTTTTAGGGCCACGCAAAATTAAATGGCATTTGAGCCCCAGACGCGCCGCTACCGCCGCCGTTGCTCGACAATGATTAGACTGCATACCGCCACAAGTAAGCACCGTATCGCAGCCTTTGGCTTTTGCATCAGCCATTAAAAATTCAAGTTTTCGAATTTTATTACCAGAAACGAGAGAACCGGTCTGGTCGTCACACTTGAGCCATATTCTCGGCCCCGCCAGTAGTTCAGAAACTCGATCGAGTGGGCGAAATTCAGTCGGCAGATTGGCGAGGCTTAGCTTAGGAGGATAATTGGGCAACATAGCAATAAGTTACTGTGTTAATTGAATGATTAAACAGCGGATACAAGTTGAGGTAAGGCCCCTAGTTAAAGGGACTTAAGCGTGCCTTTGAGTAACACTGCGTGAACAGCCTGCTTTTGAAACTTAAGCTCAACATTATCGCCAGCTTTAACCGTGATATATTTTTCATCAACATCAACGATTTTACCCAGCATACCACTACTGAGCACAACTTCATCGCCTTTAGATAGAGATTCGCATAATTCAGTGTGCTCCTTCTGACGCTTGCGCTGAGGTCTTATGATCATGAAATACATGAACAAAAAGAGACCGCCTAACAAAGCGAAGTTGAGAAAGCCCGCACCTTGTGGTGCTGCTGCAGGTTCAGCTTGTGCGACCGCTTCGGCAATAAAAAAACTCATTTACATACTCCCATAATTCTATATGTGAACTCGACCCGTCTGTTATTTAAGCAGCAGTTGCTCGGCCAAAAACTATTATAATAAGTGGCAGGAATCAGGCAGCTGGTGCAGCTACAAAAAGCAATGGCCGAACAAAAAACAGCCAAACAGACGAGTGCTAGCAAGGGTCGCTAACTTTACAAGAGTTGACTTATCGAAGCAACGGGGTAGCGCATTGAAGCGCTTATGGTTGAATAACCACACCCGTTATTTGATATTAAACGTAGTCGCGGAATAGCTTGCGGAAAGTACTAGGAGAAAGGTTCGTCCAACGCTTAAAGGCGTTAGTAAAACTCGTTCGATCAGAAAAATCTAAAGCAGCAGAGATATTATCAATACTCATATGCTGTCGAATCAAATAATCAATTGAGTAGTGGAACCGAACTTTATCCCTCAGCTCAGCAAAGCTTACGCTCTGCTTCTGCAAGCGACGTTGTAGCGTTCGTTTTGAAAAATTAAGCTCATCAGCAACATGACTAATACTCAAAGGAGCATGACCTATTCTACGAGTAAGAACCTCAACAACCCGAGATGGAACACCAACTACATCGGGTAATCTTGCTTTCTCAAGATAGGCATCAAGTGCTTCGGCACCGTGTAATACTTCTGGTTCGGCAACATTATGCTGCGCGTTTAACTTTGTTATCATCAGGTAGATTCCCTGCTAATAATTAATTAAAACGCTTATCTGATTTGCAGTTAAAAACCAGTGCAAAAAATTAAAGCGAAGTGTTAGGAGAAACCCATTATACGCCAATCGCTCTTTTTTAAAATACCCCAAGCGCAGGCAAACCCAACTTGATTCGCATTTTCTAAGAACAATCTGCCACATTCAGCGAAAAAATATCGCAAAAAAATATATGTCAATTTAAATACAGAGATGAACAGAAGTAATTCAGCTGATTAATATGTTAACAAAAACTTCGATCGATTGATCAGCAAATCAAAAAGCGTCGCGTTAAAAAGCAAATCATCATATAAACCGCACAAAAAAGATAATTTAAGCGCCCACCACTTACTTTTGACGCAACACTGTCGCCATTATCAATACCATTCATTAATAAATATAATCAGTTCTATAAATGTAATAGGTATTGAATAGATTTAGCGAAGAGAAATGAAAATTTTTCCCTAGAAATTAAATTCCTTTTTCTGATCTTTCGAATAATAGATATCGATTTTCTATTACTTATTTTTTTAAAATAAAAAAATATATTAATTATAAATACCATCTAAAAACCAATTTATTTTTTTATTTTGCAAGATCAAATGCAGTTACATTTTTTTACATTAAAGTAAGAATAATATGTAGTTTTATCAGAGGTAATATTTAAAAACGAGTTACCTGAACAATGAATAGAGTTATAGGCTTATTAATGCTCGATGCAAAAAAAGTGCTTAAGAAAAGAAGATGCAATGTATTTTTCTACTTTGCTTTATCGAGAAAGGCTAAATTGAGAATAACAAACACGTAATAGAATTAAGGCCCATAACACGCATAAAAACGCACTACGAGCCTACAGTTAAACGCAAGGATTAAAGCTAAACAAAATCTCTAAACAGCTTTCTAAAAGTACTGGGAGACATTCCCGTCCATCTTTTAAAAGCATTGGTAAAGCTTGTGCGGTCAGAAAAGTCTAACGCAGTAGAAATGCTATCAATACTTTTACGGTTTTTAACTAGATAGTCAATGGAGTAATGATATCGAACCTGATCACGCAACTCTGCAAAGTTAACATTTTGCTGTTGTAAACGTCGTTGCAATGTTCGCTTAGAAAGTGTGAGTTCATCGGAAATGTGACCGATACTAAGTGCAGATTCGCCTATACGTTTTTTAAGCACTTCAACAACACGTCCAGGGATACCATAAAGTTCAGGTAACTTAGCCTGTTCTAAATATTCATCCAACGTATTTAAAGAACCATTAGCGAACATGGTTGAGTCAATATTTTTTCGCTGGGCTTGTGTTTTTTGCTGATCTACCAAGTAGGCAACACCCTGAGCCAGCATTTCCAGTAGATTCTCGTCTTCTGCATCAATACTTTGCTGTTTTGGCGCGCTTGAGAAAAAGCATAGAATGCTGGAAGCAGCAAAATGCGTTTTAACTTGAGCGCCGACATAGGAGCCTACGTTTACACCAGCGTATGCCAATTGCGATATTGTTCCCTCTGTTTTAGCAACATCTGAAACAGAGCAGACGTCACCTGAGCCTCTAACCCTATGACACAGAGAACTTGCTGTAGAGATATGCTGCCCTACATAAAAGCGTCCATCTTCCTCGCACGAAAATGCTTGAACTTCATATACACTTTCAGACACAGGGCGAGTCACTAGCGCATAATCCATACCAAAACGTTGCTTACCAGCATCAAGCAATAAATTAATCGCTTGATTATATGATTCCATAGCGTGACTTTTGACAATAACATTATAAAAATATGCTAGGCACTGCTCCGCATCATCTATTTTCCAATTCCCTATGAGAGAGGCAACCGGGTTAGAGTCTGGATACCTATTGCTACTTTCGGTTAGTTCCAAAATAATCACCACCTTTGTTAATCATTTATGTTCTTAAATGCAGGGCATCGACCCCACATACTGCCACTCAGATTATGCGGCTTAATACCTACACGCCTAGGCTTTATCGCGCCAACAAGAAAAATAAGACGACAATAATTTAACTCCAAGTATAAGAATTGTCTTATTTTCGCCGTGACTTACACTTTGTCATCAAAGCCAACCTGAGCATTTTGAACCCATATAGAGCACAAAACCAACTAAAAATACGATTAAGTTATCGATTAGATCGTCTATGATGCGAGTTTACTCGGTGTTTGTCTATAGCGATTTGCGGCTTTCAAAGCTTGTGATAGGTTTGGGCGCCAGTAATACTCATCAAAGAGACCCCTACCTTTCGATCTATGGATATCGGCAAGGCAGAGAATGATGAATTTAACGTCACCGCCGGGGTCACCAATTCATTGAGAATAACGACTTAGGCTTCTGTTATTGTGATCATCTAGGGGAAATTGCCGGAACGTTTTTTTAGAAATATCACGCAAGAGCGTTCAAAAACTTCTTAGTCAAGCACAGAGGCTCTTCGATATCGATGGCAAAACGATTTTTACGCATCAGTGTCTTGCTTACGACACCTCTGCAAGTGCTAGAGGTGTTGATAACATTAAAAAGTACTTTATAACAGGGAATCTAGACGCCCAACTCGCCCAATGTGGCAAGCAGATCTTCATGATGGGTTTTGGTCTTAAATTTATCCATAACTTTTAGGAGGCGACCATCCTTACCTATAATGAAAGTGGTTCTGATCAACCCCATAAACTCCTTACCCATAAACTTTTTTAAGCCCCAGACGCCGTATTTGTCAGCAATAGCGTGTCCTTCATCGGACAGCAGATCAAAATTTAGCTCATGTTTATCGATAAAGCGCACCAGTTTATCTACCGGATCAGGGCTAACACCAAACACCACGGTATCCAGATCTTCTAATTCTTTCTTAGAGTCGCGAATTCCGCATGCTTGTGTAGTGCAGCCAGGTGTAAGAGCCTTAGGGTAAAAGTAAAGAACAACATTCTTCTTACCTGCAAAAGAAGACAGGGTTACTTTTTCGCCATGCTGATTAAGTAAAGTGAAAGCGGGCGCTTTATTGCCAATTTTTGGGAAGGACATAAGCTAGTTTTTCTCTAAATAATGGTTGCAAATATAAGGGTTGAATTTTATTGGCAATTACGTAATTAAGATAGTCAGCAGATTTCTTTAGCAAAAAAAAACGCCAAAATTATGAGTTTTGGCGTTTTTAGAAAAGCTACTTCAGCGCTTACTTATGAAGGTAATAAAGACTTCACCGCATCTCGCTCTTCTTTTAACTCTTGCTCAGTGGCAGTCATTTTTTCCTGAGAGAAGTCGTCAATGCTCAAACCTTGAACAATTTGCCAGTCGCCATCCTTACATATACATGGGAAAGAGTAGATAAGCCCTTCTTCAACACCATAGCTGCCATCGCTATATACGCCCATGCTTACCCAGTCGTTATCTGGTGAGCCAAGCGCCCAGTCACGCATATGGAAAATAGCAGCATTGGCAGCAGAGGCAGCACTCGATGCACCACGCGCTTTAATAATCGCCGCACCGCGTTGCTGGACATCTGGAATAAAAGTTTCCTTGTACCACTGCTGATCCACCTTCTCTACCGCCACGTCACCGTCGACAAAGGCATGAAATAGATCAGGGTATTGTGTGGAAGAATGGTTACCCCAGATTGTCATTTTATTTACATCATTGATTGACACATTAAGTTTCTGGGCCAATTGGGTCATCGCACGATTGTGATCAAGGCGTGTCATCGCAGTAAATTGACGAGGATCGATATCTGGTGCGTTACGCTGGGCAATTAGTGCATTAGTATTGGCTGGATTACCGACAACAAGCACTTTAATATCACGTGAAGCATGATCATTAATGGCTTTGCCTTGCACAGAGAAAATAGCCGCATTGGCTTCTAATAAATCTTTACGTTCCATGCCGGGGCCACGTGGTCGAGCACCAACTAGTAACGCGTAGTCAGCATCTTTGAAGGCCACATTGGCGTCATCAGTGCAAACCATTTCTTGCAAAAGAGGGAATGCACAGTCATCTAGTTCCATCGCAACGCCTTTTAAAGCGTCTAAAGCGGGGGTAATTTCCAGCAGCTGGAGAATGACGGGTTGATCTTTGCCCAACATTTCGCCTGCGGCGATTCTGAATAAAAGGGAATAGCTAATTTGGCCTGCAGCGCCTGTTACGGCAACACGAACGGGTGATTTCACGATATTTCTCCGTTTGCTTTCTTGAGTAAGGGTAGAGATCACAATGATCCTTAAAAACTAAGCGGCCGCAATTATAGAGAAATTGGAAAAAAAGTCATTAAATTACTCATTAATCCTTTGCATCAATACAAAGCGGGCTCGTCATTTATTTTAATTTAGAAGCCAATCTAGAGCTCCTTAATAGGCTCTAGAGGTTATTCTCGCTAGAATTCTTATATCTATCTGATAATGCAGTATAGAGCGTATCTTTAAATCCCTGTTGCGTTGTATCAAGTTGCTCGATTATCTCCACAAGGTGCTCATTATCCTCCTTGCCCTGCCAAGTCTTACGGTAAGTGCCTTCTTTGTAGCCATGGTCTTGTCGAAAGAAATTCAGCACATTTTTACCCACATAACGTCGGTACAGCTCATCAAAGCTTAGGCCAATGCCGCACATAAGACGAGAAAAACCTGTAACATCAAACGTTTTCGTCGTCAGAGTCGTCGCTGCGAATACTTCGACGTCGCTGGCAAAATCACACTCAACATCGGCAAAGTCCAGCTCCTCACAAAGTTTCGCCACTTTATCATCCACAGAACTTTCGTTGCTTAAAACAATACTGAGGCCAAAATGCCAAATATCAACCAGCTCCAGAATAACTTGATCTCTATCCGGTTGTTGTTTTTTCCACCACTTCCAACCGTAGTGATCTAAAAGTTCGGCACATTCAATCCAAATTGCGCGATACCATTCATGATTTCGCTGACGCCAGTCGGCATGTACCTTGGTATTCATAGCGTCCTGCATTTCCAGCATCGTGGTAAGTTGTTGCTTCATTATCTACCTTCAGAGTGTCATTTTTGCGTGCGATTCTATCATAGCTATTATCCTTAACTCATGGAGGTACAAATGTGGCGTATAAAAATGTAACATAACTGACATATATGTCTCATATTTTCGTCATCAAAGGACTTTAATGTGCAAGAAAGAGGAGGAAAATACATGCGCCTTTTACGAAGCATACATAATTACGACATTTTGACGTTTGATTGGTGTCTGCGATACAAGCACAGAGATATCGTTGTGCGCATTAGCCGTCTCATCTCTATGTCTGCTGATGGGCACTTGTATTTTCTTGTCGGTTTTATATTTCTTTACAACCAGCATTGGGCTATCGCGCAGTTGCTGGCAATAGGCTTTTTGATTGAGCGTATTGCATACAAGTCATTTAAGTCAATATTCCGCAGAAATCGACCTCCAGCGGCCATTCCCGGCTTTAAGAGTGAGGTTGAACCCCCCGACCAGTTCAGCTTTCCATCTGGCCATACATCCGCTGCTTTTTTCATGATTAGCAGTATATACTTCTTTTATCCATGGCTCGGCTTAATGCTCTATCCTTGGGCCTGCTGTGTAGGAGTTGCTAGAGTTATGCTGGGAGTCCACTTTCCAAGCGATATCTTAGCAGGAGCGCTTCTCGGTAGTTCGATCTGTTTCATTTTGGTAGGCATATTATTTTAAATGAAAATACTTTACGGGGTACAAGCTACAGGCAATGGCCACATCACTCGTGCGCGAGCGATGTGCAAACATTTTAAAGCGGCAGGCATTGAGGTAGATTATATTTTCTCAGGCCGAGATAGAGCTGATTTTTTCGATATGGATGAGTTTGGCGACTGGCAATGCTACCGTGGCCTAACCTTTATCCATGAAGCAGGAGACCTCAAAATCCTTCGCACTATAAAGCACAATAGTCTGCTTCAGTTTTGGAAGGACGTAAAAAGCCTCTCCCTTGATAGCTACGATGTCATCCTGACGGACTTCGAACCTATTGTGGCCTGGGCAGCTAAGCGAGCAGGGAAAACCTGCATTGGCGTCGGTCATCAATACGCTTTCGACTTTAGTGTACCCAAAAGAGGGGCATCACTCGTTCCGCGCCTTATCATGCAGAATTTTGCACCAGTTTCCATGGGGTTGGGCCTTCACTGGCATCATTTCAATCAGTCTATTCTACCTCCCATAGCGGAAACCCACGCCACCAGCGAGCTCAGTGATCCAAATAAAATCGTGGTATACCTGGGTTTTGAGTCAAGTCAGGAAGTGATTTCTTTATTGGAACCTTTCGACGATCATCTGTTTGTTTTTTACGGGCCCTTCCCTCAGTACGAAAGCCGTGGGCATATCCAGCTAAAACCCCTTTCTCGAGAAGGCTTCAAGCAGGATCTCGCCACAGCTGGCGGCGTCATCTGCAATGCCGGCTTTGAACTGTCAAGTGAGGCTATTCAGCTGGGTAAGAAATTATTGATTAAACCTCTCACAGGACAAATGGAACAGCTCTCCAACGCTCGCGCACTTGAGGAGTTAGGTTTGGGGATGTCTATGGATACCCTAGATCCGCTGCAGATTCGACGCTGGCTCGAAAGCTGGGAGGGCAAGCAAGTTGTCTACCCCAATGTTGCAGCCGCCATTGTTGACTGGATTAAAAATGCTAAGTGGAAAGAGTCTGGGTCGCGCGAGCAGCTGGTTGATGACCTGTGGGCACGCACCGAAGCACCGGATGTCGCCAGTTTCCGAGACTACCCTACTCCTAAACAAGGTGTCGCATTTAAGCCAAGTGATGCAGCGGCTTAAGCTTTAGCTTTATCAAATAATCGGAAAAAATTAGCCGTGGTCGATTCGGCCACTTGCTCAAGACTAATATTCAAAAGCTCAGCGATATATTCTGCCACTTCGCGCACATACTTAGGCTCGTTTGACTTACCTCGATATGGAACCGGTGCGAGATAGGGAGAATCGGTTTCTATGAGCAGGCGATCCAGCGGCATCTTTGTTACCACATCACGTATTTGATTGGCTGTTTTAAACGTCACAATGCCTGAGATAGAGATGTAGTAATTAAGATCTAGTGCTTTCTTCGCCATTTCCCAATCTTCGGTAAAACAATGCAGTACGCCTGCACTCTCACTATTACCTTCACCGCGAATAAGATCAATGGTGTCATCGCGCGCTTCCCTGGTGTGAACAATAACAGGTAAGCCAAGAGTACCCGCTGCAGACAAATGCCTAGCAAAACTCTCTTTTTGTTGCCGCTCAGATTCCTTGCTGTAGTAGTAGTCTAAGCCTGTCTCCCCTAGAGCAACAACCTTAGGCATTTGCGACCAAGCCAGCAAATCACTCTCGCCGACCACATTCTCCTTAACATCGCAAGGGTGAATGCCCACTGAAGCATATACCTGAGGAAATTGCCGTGCGATATCTACAACAACGTCTTTATTTTCTTCGCTAATGCATACGCATAACATGTGACTAACACCACGAGACTTGGCTTCGGCGATGGCGTCGTCCAAACCGTTATCGTATCCGTCGAGTTTGAGCCTATCTAAATGACAATGAGAATCTACAAGCATGATTAATCACGAAAATAAGAGGAGAAGTTGGAAAATAACAGATAAATAGCAGGTAAGATTTAAAGTACCAAAGTAATCTACATCGTATGAGTAGGACGATCTGATTCAAGGGAACCGGCTAAATAATTCTCAATTTTATTATTGGCAATATCATCATCACCACTAAATTGTACGCCTATGCCTGCCGCTCTATTACCTTGAGCCCCCTTTGGTGTAATCCAAACCACCTTACCGGCAACAGGTATCTTTTCAGGCTCATCCATTAAGCTCAATAGCATGAATACTTCATCACCAAGACTATAGGTTTTATTGGTGGGTATAAAAAGCCCACCATGTTGCACAAAAGGCATATAGGCCGCATATAACACAGCTTTGTCACGAATCGTGAGTGACAATATACCGTTTCGTGCTGAACCGCCTAAACCTTTCATTTTTTATTCCAGTATCTTTTTAATATTTGCCGATTTATATAACTACGCTCAATTTAGAGAAAAATCACCTAACTGTCTAGGGGCTGTTGCCGTCACTCTATGCAATTTTACATGATTGATGATGTTAGCAAACATATTAATCATTCATGTGCTCCCGCATGATAGGCATTCAACAGCGGTTGATGAACAAGTGATTAGTAAACGACAAAAACAAAGCTACATAGCTAAGGGTTTTAACATTATAGACTAAGTATTGAACAACAATGAGGTCAAGCAGCCTTCAATATTGCGCACCAATCAAGCACTAGCTCTTCAATAAAAAGTGCGGCATTTAGATTCGGTGAAGCTAGGAACTGTAATTTTTTTTCTGCCAGACGATCTCTCAGACGAAACAAAAATTCAGCTGGCCGGTGCGATATCGTTTTGATTAAAGCATCATAATTCTGCGGATAATTTTTCTCCGCTAAAACATGTGCCAGCACTAAATCAAGTCCTGTCATCATAGATTCTAAAAGTATCAATGGCTCATGCTTACTCCATTTTTTAGCAAAAGCCATAGGTTCGATATCGCGATTAAGAATTGCTGTTAAATCCTCCACTATCTGTAAACGCTCTTTATCGGTGCCTTCATCCGCCCATTGTTTAGCTAGAATCGGCGCACCTCTTACTTCCTGCAATAAATCTTCCGCGTTTTCAACGCCAACAGAATGCAACCAATCCAGAGCTTGTTTGGTGCTTGGAGGATATAGCATAAGTTTCGCACAACGACTACGAATAGTCGGCAGAACCTGATGCATTTCAGAAGTCGTTAATAAAAACATAGTTTTGCCTGCAGGCTCTTCCAAGTTTTTTAACAAGGCATTGGCTGCATTAATATTCATTGCTTCAGCAGGCCCAAGTACAATAACTTTATACCCTCCTTGTTGCGCGGTTTGATCCACGAAGCTAGCAAGCTCTCTGATTTGATCAATTTTTATTGGTTTTCCTTTACTCTCCGGCGCAATGTGCAAAAGATCGGGGTGAGTACCTGAGTTTAGTAACTGGCAACCTCGACAGCGGCCACACGCAATATTATTGAGCGGTGATAAGCACAATAAATACTGTCCCATTGCTACCGCAAGGTCTTCAACTCCAATACCCTGCTGTCCCGCAAGTATATAAGCATGGGGTAATTTATCTGCATTGATGCGCGAACAAAACTGTTCCCACTGTGCTTGTTGCCAATCGTAAGGCGGCATTGGCAATATGGCATCATTCATATATTCTCGCTAATATAGATTATCACTACACCACTCTATTATCGCGGTGATTGCTTAGAGCCGTCCAGCTTAAAACCGACAAAAGCGTGTGAATTTTAATTTGAACCAGCCAACCATCGATATTGTTTATCAAGATAACGACTTTATTGCCATCAATAAACCTGCGGAATTACTCTGCGTTCCAGGCCTTAGTGATCCTGACAACTTATTTGATAGGGTAAAAAAAAGCATGCCTAACGCTAGAGTCGTGCATCGGCTTGATATGTCCACATCTGGCTTAGTATTGTTCGCCCTCCACCACCAAGCTCAAAAGCAGCTGGGAAAAATATTCGAACATCGCCAAATCCAAAAGAGCTACGTCGCCTTGGTTTCAGGGATAGTAAGTTGCGACTACGGCGACATTGAATCGCCACTCATATGTGACTGGCCAAATCGACCCAAACAACACATTGACTGGCAGCAAGGTAAGGCAGCAAGCACATATTTTCGGGTAATTAAAAGAGACGAAGAAAGAGCTATCACTCGTATGCAACTAAAACCTTATACCGGTAGAACCCATCAACTTCGCGTTCACATGTTACAAATAGGCCATCCCATTATTGGCGATAGATTTTACAAAAACAATGAATCTGAAAACAAAGCAGATCGCATGTGCTTGCATGCCGAGCAACTTTTTTTTACTCATCCAATCACTAAAAAGCACATACATATCGCAGCAGAGGCAACGTTTTAGCAATTAAAAAACGTCGAGGACTATAAAGTTTTATTGATGGCTATCAATAAATTTATCTAACGCTAATGCAATATCTTTTTGCACGTTTACTAGGGTTTGTCCCGCATCAATGGTACAAAAGCGTTGCGGGAATTGTTTAATTCGCTGCTGGTATCCTTGACGAACATTATTAAAGAAGTAGGATTTTTCTTGCTCAAAACGATCAAGTTTTCCCCGGGCGTTGGCTCGCCTAAGTCCAAGCTCTACATCAATATCGAGAAAAAAAGTAAGATCTGGCTGTATGTTGCCTTGTACTAAATTTTCAAGGGTAGCAATACTCTCGAGAGAAAGGCCTCTACCGTAGCCTTGATAGGCAAAAGTAGCATCTGTAAAGCGATCGCATAGAACCCAGCTACCTTGTTCGATTGCAGGTAGTATCACATTATTAAAATGTTGAGCTCGAGCAGCAAACACAATTAATAACTCCGCTGTCGCATCGAAGCGTTCTTCTCTATTGGCTAATAATATTTCACGCAGTTCTTCAGCGACGGGCGTGCCTCCCGGTTCTCGAGTCACGACCACGTCCAGTCCTTTGGCTAACATTCTGTCTTTAATAAACGCTAAGTTGGTAGACTTACCAACACCTTCAGTGCCTTCGATCGTAATGAATTTTCCCGACATGATAATTTACCTTCTATCTTCCTGTTTATCCTGGCTCACCGCAGGTGCTGATCGATAATTCTTACGTCGCTTTTTTTGATACTTAGCAACCGCGCGATTATGTTCATCGAGGCTTTTTGAAAAGTGATGAGAACCATCGCCCTTAGCAACAAAATAAAGTGTCTCTCCTGGCTCGGGATGCAAACTTGCCACAATCGCAGCACGTCCCGGCATAGCAATAGGTGTTGGTGGCAAACCTTTTATCACATAAGTATTGTAAGGAGTGCGAGCTCGCAGATCACGACGCCGAATATTACCATCATAACGATCCCCCATACCGTAAATAACTGTAGGATCAGTTTGCAGACGCATACGTTTTTCTAAACGCCGGGTGAAAACGCCGGCAATTTGCGCTCGCTCGTGTTTGGCTCCAGTTTCTTTCTCAACAATGGAGGCCATGATTAATGCTTCATACGCACTTTTATAAGGTAAATCCTTATCCTTTTTTTGCCATTCTTGTAACAAAACGTGCTTCATTTTTTTATGAGCGCGTAACAGTAAGGAAATATCCGTATCACCGGCACTAAACTGAAAAGTATCGGGATAAAACCACCCTTCCACATGATCGATATCTATCCCTGCCGCATTCAATTGTTCGATGATATTGTCTTTATTTAAAGTGTTACGTATTTTTTCATGGGAATGTAGTTTCGCTAAAAAATCTTTAAAACGCGTTCCCTCGATAAAAGTAATCGAGTATTGAGTAACTTTGCCATCATTAATTTTTTTAAGAATAGAGACCGGGGATTCAATTCTTTCAAAAATATACTCACCTGCTTTTATATTGCTTTGATTAGTAAATTTTGCATATAAAAGCCAAATCTCAGGCCAATGGATAATACCTTTAGCTCTCATATCGCGAGCAACAAAATGTAAGGATGCCCCACTATTAACTTGGTAACTAGAATCATTAACAAACATGACTCTCTTCTCGTGCAACCACTGCCAACCATAGGCACATAAGGCTGCGGTAACAAGAAGCAGCCACAAACACATCGCCGTTAGCACTTTCAAAGCTTTATTGTTCATAAGTCAGATTTGATCTTTTCAAATACTATTGATAACTTTTTGCATAAAACATGACAATTAAATTGATGCTGCGCGATAGCGTCTACTGGTGTAAGACCTTTTACTGCGTTAGAAATAAAGACCTCATCAAAAATATTTACATCAGTAATGGGAATATTTTTCTCTTCAACAGATACATCAAGTTTATCAATTAAGTGCTCACATACCACTCTCTTCATCACACCCTCAACCCCACAACTTGCTAATTTTGGTGTGTAAAGGACGTCATTTTTGACAAAGAAAATATTGTGATGCATGGTTTCAATGATATTCTGGTTTGCATCTAAAAAAAGTACTTCTTGCTGGTCTGTTGGCGATAACTCAAGGCAGCCAAGGATATAAGGCAGCCGATTAAGA
The DNA here is from genome assembly GCF_002157225.2 of Agarilytica rhodophyticola. Taxonomy (NCBI): domain Bacteria; kingdom Pseudomonadati; phylum Pseudomonadota; class Gammaproteobacteria; order Cellvibrionales; family Cellvibrionaceae; genus Agarilytica; species Agarilytica rhodophyticola. The sequence goes on along the minus strand of NZ_CP020038.1, from coordinate 2,721,126 downwards.
TGCTTTAAACCAGCTAATTGAGGAGGACAGACTAATGGCTCTGGGGCAATACTTAGCTTAACTCTTCCATCATCTTGATCATCACTATTAGCAGTTCGGCTTATTGGTAAGATGTGTATGAATATATTGGGTGTCGCATTCTCAGGCGGGTAAGTGGCGCGCCCTCCTACACCACGAGTCACTGTCAATTTAACTTTAGCGTAATCGACATCTTCTCGGACGGCATATCTAAGTGCCAGCTCGACCTGCTCTATAATAAGCTCTCTTAAGAAGCCTATCTTTAACAGTTCACAGCCTTTTTTTAAACGCGCTAAGTGAAATTCCAGTAAAGCAATGCGAGAGCCTTCAAGCAGCATTGACTCAAAAAGACCATCACCATAAGCAAAACCGCGATCATCTAAACTGACAGTGGCTTTGGCTTGTCCGTTTACAAAATACAGGGGAGGTAAACTAGTTGTTTTGTTTAACTCAGTTATCCCCCTCTTATCGCCATTCACAATAGCTCTCGACGGCCCTTATTGCTAATTGAACTTTTTAAATACAAGTGTTCCGTTAGTACCACCAAAGCCAAAGGAATTGCTCATGGCTACACTAATCGGCATCTGCTGAGCCGTGTGCGGAACGAAATTTAAATCACAGCCTTCATCAGGATCATCGAGGTTAATGGTGGGAGGCGCAACTTGGTCGCTTATAGATAATACCGAAAAAATAGCTTCTACCGCACCTGCGGCACCGAGAAGATGACCAATCATAGATTTGGTTGAGCTTACTGCCATCTTATAAGCATGGTCACCAAAGACACCCTTGATAGCATTGCTTTCGGCAATATCTCCCGCCGGGGTCGATGTGCCATGTGCATTGATGTATTCCACATCAGAAGGTGAAATTTGCGCATCATTTAGAGCATTTTGCATCGAAAGCTCTGCGCCTGCGCCTGAAGGCATAGTAATGTGGTGTGCATCCCCACTCGCGCCAAAACCTGCTAGCTCGGCATAAATTTTAGCGCCTCTTTTCTGAGCATGCTCTAAGCTCTCTAAAACTAGCACGCCTGCACCATCACCAAGAACAAAACCATCACGACTTTTATCCCATGGACGGCTGGCACCAAGCGGGTTATCGTTATTTTTTGATAGCGCTCTGGCAGCACCAAAGCCGCCTATACCTACCGGGCTTGTGGCCATCTCAGCGCCACCGGCCACCATGACATCGGCAGCACCGTGGATAATTTCTCTTGCAGCAAGGCCAATACAATGTGTACCGGTGCTGCACGCAGTCGCAATCGCAAGATTGATACCTTTAAAACCATAGCGAATGGAGAGGTTGCCAGCAATCATATTGATAATTGAGCCTGGCACAAAAAAAGGAGACACCCTCCTGGGCCCCTTCTCGTTAATAGTCAAAGTAGTTTCTTCAATGGACTCCAAACCACCAATTCCAGACCCAATAATACATCCCATGCGGGCTGCATTTTCTTCATCAACTTCAAGGCCAGAGTCTTCGACGGCTTGAATGCCTGCCGCCATGCCATACTGCATGAAGACATCCATCTTCCTAGCTTCTTTTGCTTCTAAATAAGGTGAAACGTCAAAATCTTTCACTGAAGCACTTATTTGAGTACCAAATGCGGACGCGTCGAAGGAGCTTATCTTAGCTACACCACTCCTGCCATTAACAATACTATCCCAGCTCTGCTGCACGTTATGCCCAACAGAACTTACAATTCCAAGTCCGGTAACAACCACTCTTTTGCGACTCACAAAGGCCTCCCAACAAACTTACTTTTCTTCATAATATAGTATTCAAGTGACACCAAATGACAGATATTACACCCATCGCCTTGAGTTTACTGTAATAAAAAAGACGTTATACAGTGAAATATGAGACAACACCGGCTTTTCAATGGTTCGCTCAATAACCCAAGCTTCACTCCTATTAAATTCCACTGCAATAGGAACGCGCAGCAGCAAAATATCAAAGCAGCAACTGATTATGACGATAAAGTAAGGAAATACAAATAAAAATAAAAGCCGCACTATGCAACATAGATACGGCTTTTAAAAAAGACTTCAACAGTGAAATTAGAGCAAATTATGCTAAATTCGTGTTGATGTAATCGATAGCTAACTGAACAGTTGTAATCTTTTCGGCTTCTTCATCCGGAATTTCTGTCTCGAACTCTTCTTCTAGAGCCATAACCAATTCAACGGTATCCAAAGAGTCTGCTCCTAGGTCTTCAACAAAAGAGGCCTCATTTTTTACTTCTTCTTCTTTAACGCCTAGCTGCTCAGCGACAATCTTCTTAACACGTTCTTCAATGCTGCTCATAATCGTTCTTAACTCCTAAATAATAATCTGATGTCAAGCCGTACAATCAGTAGATCAAGTCAAGTCCACACGGAAAGCCACACCGAACGTTGCTCCGACTTGCACGTGCGCGCATTTTAACTCTATTTCTTGCTGTTGTAACGTCTCATTCTAAAAAAGTTTGTAATAATAAAAAATTCTTTTTAAGAATCAATAAGTTAACACATATACATTCCGCCATTCACATGGATAGTTTCACCAGTAATGTAGCTCGCTTCATCACAACTGAGAAATTTCACTACTTTTGCAATCTCTTCTGGTTCGCCTAAACGCTTCATAGGAATAGCGCTTAACATATGTGTTTTTTGATCGTCTGACAATGCATCTGTCATATCAGTGGCAATAAAACCGGGGGCCACAGCATTCACTGTCACGTTGCGAGAGCCGACTTCTTTAGCCAGGGAACGGGTAAACCCGGTCACCCCAGCCTTGGTGGAGGCATAGTTAGTTTGCCCAGCATTACCCATTTGCCCAACTACCGAGGATATATTGATAATCCTTCCCCACTTTGCCTTCATCATGCCTCGTAAGCATGCCTTACTTAATCGATAGACGGCACTTAAATTTGTGTTAATTACATCAAACCACTCGTCGTCGCTCATACGCGCTAGCAGGTTATCTTTGGTGATTCCCGCATTATTTACCAACACCTGAGGAGCACCATACTTTTCTTGTATTGACTTCATCATCGCCGCAACAGAATCTGCATCTGTTACGTCTAGTACCATCCCTTCACCGCTAATACCGCTTTCTTTCAGTGTTGCCGAGATCTTTTCCGCCCCATTCGATGACGTGGCAGTACCAATAACAATGGCTCCCGATGATCCGAGGTGCTGAGCTATGGACGCGCCGATTCCTCTACTTGCTCCGGTAACAAGCGCTACTTTATTTTCAAGTGACATAAGACCCCTTATTACATTATTTTTACTATGACTATTGCGCTGCTTCTATAGCCGACTGCAACGCATCGTTAGTTTCTGTAGCGAATGACTTAAGACTTTTGTCAATACGTCTGTTGAGGCCGCATAACACCTTGCCCGGACCACATTCAACAACAGCCTCTACCCCACTTTTAGCGAGATATTCAACACAAGATACCCAGCGCACGGGGCTGTATATCTGTTCGACCATGATATCTTTTATTTTCTGTGCATCATTCTGGATCTCACCATTGACATTGTGAACAACGGGAACTTTTGGTGCACTAAACTGAGTATTCTCTATATCTTTGGCAAGGCGATCGGCCGCAGGCTTCATCAAGGAGGTATGAAAAGGGGCACTAACAGGCAACAACATAGCTTTCCTTGCTCCTCTATCACTGCATAATGTTACCGCGCTATTAACAGCGCTGGCTTCACCTGCAATCACGAGCTGCCCGGGAGAATTATAGTTAACAGCAGACACGACGCCCTGAGCAGAAGCCTCTTCACAAGCAGCTTCAACAATTTCATCTTCCAACCCAATAATCGCAGCCATTGCGCCTTCGCCAGCGGGAACTGCCTCTTGCATATATTTGCCACGGGCACGAACAAGTTTAACAGCATCGCTAAATGCAATTACCTCAGCAGCCACTAAAGCTGACCACTCCCCCAAACTATGACCGGCTAAATATGCGGGCTGCCTACCATTACGTTCTTGCCAAATACGCCACAGCACCGTGCTGCACGTGAGCAATACTGGCTGAGTTATTTCAGTTAAAGTCAGTTTTTCTTGAGGGCCATTAACCACCATTTCCCACATGTCATAGCCCAATGCATCAGAAGCATCGGCAAAGGTAGTAGTTAAAATATCACTTTGTGCATAGTCGGCCAACATACCTACCTTTTGCGACCCTTGGCCGGGAAATACAATAGCGAGATTTTCTTTAATATCCATAATGTAACCCTTCACGTAACTCTTTAATTCTGACTAATTTAATTCTGACTAATTTAATTCTGGTTAATCGATTCCGAAGTTAACTCTGAAACTCTTGACTTAAGAGATTATTAATTTTTTTATTTTAAATATTTTCTTCAGTATTCTGTTTATGCTGTATTTAGGCTCAAGCACTTCTCAAGCTGAGCAGGAATATGAGCATTTACCTGCTGAGTTGCCGTTACCAACGCCTGATAAAAACCTTGGGTTGTGGCTCCACCATGACTTTTGACCACGATTTTCTTGAGCCCGAGCAGTGCAGCCCCATTGTATTTTGATGGATCAAACCTTTCTCGCCAACGCTTTAAAACATAGTGGTTAATAAGCCCCAAGGCTTTACGAAAAATACTCGAAGTAAACTCCTGCTTCAAACTATTAAGGATGAATGAGGCAGCCCCTTCACTTACTTTAAGCGCAACATTACCTACAAAACCATCACAAACAATGACATCCACAGCACCACTGTAAAGTTGATTACCTTCGATAAAACCCTGAAAGTCAATACCCGAATGCTCTTTCATAAGATTGTAGGTTTGTCGAATATCATTATTACCTTTTGTAGTTTCCGCACCGATATTCATCAAGGCAACCTTAGGTGATAGACAACCATTCACCTTTGCCAAAGCAGACCCCATAATAGCGAACTGTAGTAGTTGCTCTGGAGAACAATTCAAATTCGCCCCCATATCCAACAAGTAGCAGTCACCGGAGGCTGTGGGCATAGGTTTGCATATAGCAGGTCGACTCATCCCCTCAATGGTGCCAACGAGATGACGACTCATGGCCATAAGAGCGCCGGTGTTACCTGCACTAATACAGGCATCTGCCTGCCCTTCTGTCAGTAGTTCCAAAGCTTTCCACATAGAAGATTGACGCTTATGCCGATATGCAGAGCCAGGTCTTTCCGCCATATCAACCGTTTGCTGAGCATCGACAATAGATATGCGGGGCTTAAACGATGAATGCTCGATAAGGGGAAGTATCTGAGATCGATAACCGACCATGGAAACCGTATACTGAGGGAAGTACTGCAAGAATTTTAAAGTCGCAGGAACGCAAAGGCGGGGACCAAAATCCCCGCCCATGACATCAACAGATATGTTTTGACTCAGCGACAATCTTACTCGTCATCGCTGGCGACATTGATCACCTTACGACCACGATAAAAACCATCCGCAGTAACGTGGTGACGCAAGTGTTTTTCACCTGAAGTAGGATCGATCGAAAGAGTGCTTTTGCTCAAAGCATCATGCGAACGACGCATGCCACGTCTTGACCGAGTTTTCTTACTTTTTTGAACTGCCATAATATTGACTCCTAACGATAACGAAAACCAACAGCCTGGCTCACGCCAGTCTCGCTGACCTTATAAAACCTTAAATATCACTTGTTTTGCTTAAGAGAAGAAAGCACGCTAAAAGGATTATGCTTTTCTTCTTGCACATCTTCTTTTGCTGGCTCACCACTGGACATTAGAGATGAGTCTACACATTCGTAATCGTGATAAGACACCACCGGCGATGCTAGTAATAGCTCTTCTTCAATAAGCGCATATACATCTGCTTCTTCTTCCAGAACCACCCAGGGATCCAAAGCTCTTGGCAATTGCTTTGCCTCTTCCTCACTGCGAACAACTGCTATCGCCAAACTCACTTCTATAGGTTTGGCCGGCATTGTTTCAAGACAGCGCTGGCATTGATAAGCCAAGTTAGCAGAGATATTCCCACCCACTTGTCGCTTACCTTCTTCGCCAATAAAAAACCGAAGACTTACGCTAATCTCACCATCACACTGAGCCACTTCATTCAGAGCTTCTAAATTACTACTACTAAGCACTCCCTCGATTGAGGTGCCTGAATGAGCTAATTTCCGCGGACTAACGATACGCGGTATTTGTTGCAATGCTGAGCCGTCTGACATAAGCGCGCCATGATAGGCAGTTGTACTACTGCTGTCAAAGGAAAATGATACTCTATTGCCTAAGTTTAATTAATTTCACACAACAATAGAATATTTTCCATGCCACAACAGACTTTAGCCGCCAAGATTCTACTTGCATCCAGCTCACCCTACCGAAAACAGCAACTCAAGCAGCAATTGGGGCTGGATGTAAAAACCGTAGCACCTGACATAAATGAAAGCCCACTATCGGACGAAATACCCAAACAAACTGCACTCAGACTTTCACTACTGAAAGCTCAAGCCGTTGCCTCGGTTCTTGATGAGCCTCACCTCATTATCGCTGGTGACCAAACCGCTAGTTTTGAGGGTGAACTACTGAAAAAACCAATGACACAAGACATTGCCCACAAACAGCTGCAACGTTTTAGCGGTCGCCAACTGTCATTTTTTTCCGGGGTCTGTCTGCTTCACAGCAAATCAGGAGAGCATCTGGAAACAGTGGTCGAAACACACGTTCAATTTCGTCATCTAAGTGCCGATCAAATCACGTATTATTTAGAATATGACAAGCCGTTTGACTGTGTTGGCGCCTTTAAGAACGAAAGCCTAGGCATAACATTGCTTAAAAGTATAACAAGCAATGATCCTAGTGCCCTGACGGGGCTACCCCTTATCACCTTAACTCAGATGCTACTAGAGATGGGGATTGATGTATTACAGAAATAAAATACTTCCCCAAACATAACCCCATAACAGCAGGCTAATAAGCACGGCAGCCGAGCCCATATCTTTCGCGCGGCCTGCCAACTCATGCTTCTCATAGCCGATACGATCCACAACCGCTTCGATACTGGAGTTAAGCAGCTCAATGATGAGTACTAAAATAACCGAAGCAACTAAAGCGATACGTTCCATTTTAGACACTGGCAACCAAAAAGTTGCCGGTATCAAGACTAGAGCGAAACACATTTCCTGACGGAATGCCGCTTCATATACTAAGGCGGATCGAACACCTTTATATGAATAATACGCGGCCTTTGAAACCCTGGTAAATCCTGTATTTTTTTTAATCATAGAGGAGCAATGAATATATCTTAGTCATCCATTTCGGTAATAGAACTTGTCATACCGAATTGTTGATGAATTTGTTTACACCAAGCATTTAATCGCGATGATGTTAATTCTGGTTGCTGGTCTTCATCGATACCTAGACCAACAAACAGATCCTGTTCATTAACTTTAGCTTTTGATGCGTCAAACTCATATCCCTGTGTGGGCCAATGTCCAATTATTGTAGCACCACCAGCCACTATTACATCGTGTAACATCCCCATAGCATCGAGAAAGAAATCCCCATAGCCAAATTGATCGCCTAAACCAAACAATGCTATAGTTTTATCACTAAAATCAACATCAGATACATCGTCCCAAAAGTCTTCCCAATCGGACTGTATTTGGCCAAAATCCCATGTTGGTATGCCAAAAATAATATGTTGATACTCGGCAAAGTCCAGTTGTGTTGCATCCGCAATATCTTTCACATCACAGACATCAGCACCTAATCTCTGTTGAATACGATACGCTACGGCCTCTGTATTACCTTCGTCACTTCCGAAAAATAAACCTATCTTACTCACTATCGCCTCGTCAGTTCACTCGTCTTTATGGCAAGCTTAAAATTCGCGCGCATTCTCTCAACTTCACCTCATGAACTCAAGAGTCAGGTCTTAAAACAGCCGCATAACAAAGATACTTTATATTGCCGTTTTTACTTAAAAATTGTTATTGCCGGCAACAAATGGCCGGTGAATCAGCAAAATTCATAAAATTTGATGTCAATAATCCGTCATGCTCGGCAACTGCCTCATCCTACTTTTATAACACATTGAAATCTAACACTTTTTTTTAAGGTGTTTATTTGGCACACAATTCGCTTAACGAACTACCAGACAAATACTCGTGCTCTAACAGCACTCTCGGACAAAGTGTTAGGTGTATATTTATGGTGAGATTAGCCGCTTCAAGCTTAGAAATACCATTTAAAAATCCTTCAAATGCGTCAGTGCAGGAATTGGCAAATGACAATTACCTAAAGGAACTGCGTTTTAGCTTGGCTCATAACCTTCAGGCTAGTTTGGATTTGAAAACCACGCTAGAAATGTTTGTTACCAGTATTAAAGATTTAGTGAAGGTATCGAGCCTGACGTATAACGATGAGTCTCTCAATCAAGCAATTATCGTCGGTAAACCTTGTAAGCATACTGTGGCTTACAACCTAAGTTCCGATGAAGTCCAGCTTGGCAGCCTTGAGTTTTCTCGCGGTAAACACTTTTTAGAAACGGAACTGGCCGCATTAGAAATGCTGATAGGTGCACTATTTTTTCCTTTGCGCAATGCCCTTTTGTATAGACGAGCTATTGAGTCATCCATGCAAGATGCTCTTACCAAAATTGGCAATCGCGCGGCTTTAGACATGAGTTTTGAACGCGAATTAAAATTGGCCAAAAGGCATAATCATCCTTTTGCTGTATTGCTTATTGATGTGGACTACTTTAAGCAAATAAATGATAACCGCGGCCATCTCAATGGCGACAAGACACTGCAACAGATAGTGAATTCCATTAAAAACACCTTGCGTGAGACAGATCAGGTATTCCGCTATGGTGGAGAAGAATTTGTTGCCTTATTGCAAAATACAGATAGCAGAGATGCCAAACTCATCGCCGAACGTTTGAGGATTAATGTAGCCATGTCTCCTATATCTTTAGATAAACAGGATTTATTTTGCACCATAAGTGTCGGCGTTAGTATGTTCGAAGGGGACGACACACCCAAGAGCCTTTTAGAAAAAGCCGATAAGGCTATGTACGTGGCAAAAAACACCGGTAGAAATCGCGTACAACTATGGTCTGAAAATATGGTGCAAGTGAAAAACTGCAAGCCAGCGTCCTACCTTGCATCGAGTATAACAAAATAACGTGGGCGCTCTGGCTCTTTAGGCCCTACTTAACAGGGCCTAGGATTCAGAATGGGCATAAACCCAGAATTTGTTTAGGAAGAAAGATACAACAGGAACACTAGCAACAATGATAGCCAGAGATATTCGATGATTAATCTGCAAGGTTGATTGCAAAACAAACAGCAATATTTCGCTACACAACAATGTACTAACAGAGACAATGGCGAATCGCTGGGCAACAACAATATTGACCTTCTTCTTATAAGTAAAAATACTGTGCCCATATAACGACACCAATACCGCGGTTAGATAACCGCAGATATTGGCAAGGTAGACACTGGTCAATTGCGCTTCAGATAAAAATAAGGCGACACAATAATGCACAGCTGTGGCTAGTACGCCGACGCAACCAAAAGCAAATACCTGTTTAAGAGTATTGCGATTCATCATTTTATTATCGCCATGGGGATAGCAAGGACTATTTATTAGAGCGTGAACGAAGCTTGCGCTCGTGACGCTCACGCTTATGTTTGAGTTGCGCAGAAAATTTGGGCTTGGGCGGAATCGGAAATTCAGCCGTTTTACATAAATCGACAATTTCACGATAATTCAATTCTATCCACTGGCCGACTCGTACATGAGAAGGAATAAAAATATTACCATAACGCACACGCTTCAAGCGGCTCACTCTTACATCTTGTGATTCCCATAAGCGCCTTACTTCACGATTTTTCCCTTCCATGACCACACAGTAATACCACGAATTGCTGCCTTCATCGGAGCCGGCGACAACGTCGGTAAACTTAGCCACACCATCATCGAGCAAAACGCCTTCCTTTAGCCTCTCGATCATGTCATCATCGACTTCACCTTGGATACGCACCAGATATTCGCGATCGATATTGGAGGAAGGATGCATAAGTTTATTGGCAAGCTCACCATCATTAGTGAACAACAGCAAGCCACTGGTGTTGAAGTCTAATCGACCTACAGATATCCAACGACCATTCTTGAGCTTAGGCAAGTTTTCATAGACAGTTCGACGCCCTTCAGGATCTGAACGACTACAAATTTCCCCTTCAGGTTTATTATAAAGAATGACGCGCAATGGCTGTTTATTATCAGCCCCATGAGAAACATACTTGCCATCAAAAAGAATTTTATCTTCCCCGGTTACTCGATCACCTAGGGTCGCAGGTTTGCCATTTACCGTTACTTTACCATCGACAATGGCACGCTCCATTTCTCGTCTCGAACCAAAGCCGGAACGCGCTAATACTTTCTGCAACTTCTCATTTTGCGGCGGTGTTGCCTCTGTTTCTTTGCTATCACTCATCAAGCGGGTCTCTATCATTACCACGGTCATTTACTGCATCTTTTTCTTGTGAGACCGCTTCATCATCAAGATCACTTTCCTCTTCATTATCAAAGATACTGCTACCACCGGTTTGCACGATAGTCTCGTGTTCGTAGGCTTGTGGCTCAGTGTCAAGGGTATTGGCTTGAGCAGAAGCTTCAAGCTCGTCCTCTTCTTCGTCTTCATCACCGCTTTCCATGTCAGGCTCAGGATCTCCAGTATCAGCTTCGATTTCGACATCCGCATCATCACGCTCATCATCAGCGTCAATATTGCTCAGTTCTTCCTCGTCTTTGGTATTTTGCTCGCGCTCATCGTTTTCTTGTTCAGCAATAATATCTTGCGCAGCTATTTCTTCTTCTACTATCCCCTCTTCTGACTCCTCACCCTCGGCAGTATCTACATCTTCGTCAACCGGCGTCTGATCTTCTTGCTGATCCTGTTCACTCTGTTCCCCAATAGACGTGCTATCGTCTTGTTGGCTTTCAGATACAGCTTGCTCTCCGCCATTATTATCCTCTGCTTGACCTGCCTCTTGTGATGGCACTTCCGGCAGCGCGCCTTCACCAAATTCTAAGTTTTGATTAAGGCTTTCAATATCCTTCAGCTCACCCAAGGTAGGCAACTCATCCAAGCTTTTAAGATTAAAGTAGTCAAGGAACACTTTAGTTGTGGCATAAAGGGCCGGACGCCCTGGAACATCGCGATGGCCGATAACTTTTACCCAATCACGCTCGGTCAGGGTTTTAATAATATGGGAGCTAACAGCAACGCCGCGAACTTCTTCAATGTCGCCGCGCGTAATCGGTTGGCGGTAGGCGATGAGCGCTAAGGTCTCGATCAACGCTCTGGAGTATTTCTGAGGTTTTTCATCCCACAATCGATTGACCCAGGTAGCGACATTTTCGCGCACTTGAAAACGCCATCCAGTGGCCACTTCAATCAGGCCAACACCGCGGCCTTCATAACTGGTTTTGAGTTCATTCAGAGCTTCAAGCACCTGCTCTTTTTCCGGCATCTCACTTTTTTCAAACAGTGACTGCAATTTGTGCACGGTAAGAGGTTCTCCCGCTGCAAAAATAGCGCCTTCGATGATGCTCATTAAATGTTGGTTTTGTTCACTCATAAATATTTTCTGCACTCACCCCTGTATGTCTATAGATGGCTAAGTCTATGATGATGGGCGTGTCTTACTGTGTACGTGCCTTCACGTGTATAGGCCCGAAAATTTCGGTCTGGACAATTTCTACCAGCGATTCTTTGATCAATTCCATAACAGCTAGAAAAGTGACCACCACCCCTAATCGGCCTTCACTAACCGAGAACAAGCTGACAAAAGGCACAAATTGTTGATCTTTTAGTTTATCTAGTACTTGCGACATACGCTCACGCGTAGAGAGCTTCTCCTTCTCTACGTGGTGGCTCTCATACATATCTGAACGCCGCAATACCTCAGAAAGAGCAAGTAATAGCTCGCGCATATCCACGTCCGGATCTGGCCGGGTGAGATTTCTATCTGGACCTTCGGCCTTGGCAGTATAAGTATCACGATGCTGCCTTGGTAAGGCGTCGATATCTTCTGCTGCCTGTTTAAAACGCTCATACTCTTGTAAGCGCCTGATCAACATTGCCCGCGGATCTTCTTCCTCTTCTTCTAATTCTTCTGAACGAGGCAAAAGCATACGCGACTTGATTTCCGCTAACATGGCGGCCATTACGAGATACTCTGCGGCGAGCTCAAAATGCATTTCCTTCATGATTTCCACATAACCAATGTACTGTCGAGTAATCTCAGACACATCGATTTCGAGAATATCAATATTTTGCCGCCGTATTAGATATAGTAGTAAATCCAGAGGCCCTTCAAAAGCTTCAAGAATAACTTCAAGTGCATCAGGTGGAATGTACAAGTCTTTGGGCAATTCTGTGACCGCTTTACCCTGAACAATCGCAAATGGCATTTCTGACTGCTCAGGCGAGCTATGTTCAGAGGCACTGCTCTGTGCGTTAGCCTGTGTCTGTGCATCTGCTTCAGGTAAATCATGATTCTCTTCTGCAGTCTCTGCGCTTGACTCTTGCCCACCGTCTACTGCGTCGTCTCCAGATGTCGCCTTATTCTCGTCTACACTGGGCTCATCAATCTCTGGCTCGTCAATGTCAGGCAAAATGCCATCCTCATTCTTGATAGTGTTCACAACAAAAAGCCGCGCATTATAGCGACACTTGGCCGCACTAAGCTACGCTTCATTTTCCCTGCAGTAAGTAAAGGCGATTTAATTGACAAAATCACGAATATCACCGCAGCCCTCGCGCACAATAACAGGCTCCTCTCCTGTCAAGTCGATAACACTTGTAGGCTCCATACCACAGTAACCACCATCAATGACCAGCTCCAACTGATGCTCGAGGGTTTCGCGAATATCGTAAGGATCTGTCAGAGGCGTACTATCACCAGGAAGGATTAGTGAGCTTGACATCAAAGGTTCGCCTAGCTCTTCTAACAAAGCCAAAGCAATATGGTTTTGTGGTACACGCATTCCCAAGGTCTTGCGCTTTGGGTGCATAAGCCTACGAGGCACTTCCGAAGTAGCATTTAAGATGAAAGTGTAGGGACCAGGGGTATGGCTTTTAATCAATCTAAAGGCCGTATTATCGACGCGGGCATAATTGGCAAGCTCAGATAAGTCTCTGCACATTAGAGTAAAGTTATGATGCTTGTCTAATTGCCGAATAGCCCGAATACGATCAAGAGCCATTTTATCGCCGATGTGACAGCCGAGCGCATAGGCTGAGTCTGTCGGATAGGCCACCAGGCCTCCCCGTTTAATGATATCAACCGCTTGGCTAATAAGACGCGATTGAGGATTATCTGGGTGGATACTAAAAAACTGTGCCAAAGTTTTTTCCTTATATATTTATGACGTCCCAACTCAAGGAGAGTCTTTGGTACGCGGATGTTCTATAGAAAGGTGCGCTTTATTTAGAAAACTGTTGGGTTCGCACACTGTTAATTTGGGGAGCACTGCCTTTGTCATCTGGCCTATTCCCAATAAGCCCATACTGCTTCGACATTGTCCGGCATAGGTGAAAATTTACCCAATTCCTGCCATTGCTGATCGGGCGCATGAAAATCACTGCCACAGGAAGCGAAAAGATTATATTCATTGGCAATCTTAGCAAGATCTTGTGTCACAGACTGTTGTTGCATGCCGCTGACAACTTCAAGCGCAAGCCCCCCGCTTGCTTTAAAAGCGTCAACCATAGCGCATAGCTTGGTTCGTGTCATATTGTATTTACTTGGATGCGCCAAAACTGGCACTGCACCCGATTCCCGAACGCACGCAGCCACCGCTTCTAACTGCGGCCACGCCTGCTTTATATCGCCAACCTTACCGCTGCCAAGGTATTTCTTAAATGCTTGGCGAACATTCTTACAATAGCCTTTTTCTACCATAAATGCCGCAAAGTGGGGTCGCCCAATAACGCCATCACCTGCATATTTGCGGGCCCCTTGCAAGGCATCTGGCATATCAAGAGCCGCCAGCTTGTCGGCGATTGTTTGGGCACGCTCTTGTCTTACCGCAGACTGCTCGGCCACTAATTCGACCAGCGCAGGGTGATCAGGGTCGATATTAAGGGCAACTAAATGAATACCTCTACCCTGCCATAGGCATGAGAACTCTATCCCGTGAATAAATTCTAGGCCTTCAATTTCCGCTTGCTCTCTGGCACGCTGTAAACCGATGGTTGTATCGTGGTCGGTTAACGCTAAAACATCGACATCTTGACGTTTAGCTCTCGACACCAGCGCCTCAGGGCTTAAAATACCATCCGATTGGTCGCTGTGACAGTGCAGATCATAAATACGCGGCAATACACACTACTCGAATTAAAGAATTGGATACATGACTAATAAAACCGAAAAAAAAGAAAGCATGCTGCTTAATATACTTCTCAATATTATTATCCCTACTATTATATTAACAAAATTTAGTGGTGCAGATTCGCTTGGAGTAAAAAACGGTATTATTGTCGCTTTAGCCTTCCCAATTGGTTACGGCGTGTACGATTTCACACGCGTAAAACGGGTCAATTTCTTCTCTGCCCTAGGTGTCATCAGTATTATCCTCACAGGTGGCATTAGCCTATTGGAGCTAGACCCCAAATACATTGCCATTAAAGAAGCTGCTATCCCTGCATTATTTGGTATCGCCTCGGTGGTATCACTCTATACTCGCTACCCTCTTGTTAAAACTTTTTTGTTTAATGACAAGATTATTCAGGTAGAAAAAGTAGGAGAAGCCTTAAAAACTCACGATAACGAAGAAGCATTTAATAATAGTCTGCGCAACGCCTCCCTCATGATCGCCTGCTCTTTTTTTCTTTCTTCGGCCTTAAATTATGGCTTAGCTCGTTATTTATTGGTAAGTCCTCCTGGTACTGAAGAGTTTAACGCAGAGCTTGGTCGTATGACTTTCCTCAGTTTTCCTGTTATTACCGTACCGGCAATGTCCGTACTCTTTTTCACGCTCTTCTATTTATATAAAAGTATTACCAAACTAACACAACTTTCTTTAGAAGATATCTTTGTCGACCCAGATAGCCATAAATCTTAGGGTTAGACCTACCCAGAAGGTTTAAGCACAACAATATGGCTCGATAAACTTTTCAAAAACACCAAACAAATGAAAACTAAGGTGGTGACACTCCATGCTTTATGCCATTATCAGTCAAGACATTGACAACAGCCTCGAATTAAGAAAAAGTGCACGTCCTGCGCACATCGAACGCCTGCAGCAACTGCGTGATGAAGGTCGTTTAGTACTAGCAGGGCCACACCCTGCCATTGATCACACAGATCCCGGCGAGGCAGGTTTTACTGGCAGCCTTGTGGTCGCGGAGTTTGATTCACTTGAATTAGCCCAGCAATGGGCTGATGATGATCCTTATGTGGCTGGCGGTGTATATGAACGTGTTATCGTAAAACCTTTTAAAAAAGTATTACCCTAGGCGGATATTTTTTCCAACGTTAAGAAATACATCATGAACAATCGAGTTAACTTTGTAATTGCCTTACTTTTTTTATCCCTTACCTCTGCTGTATCGGCGCAACAAACAGTTTATGTTAGCGACGTTTTATATGTACCGCTGCGCAGCGGCGCTGGGGTTGAATATCGAATTATCAATGCGGCGATGAAAAGTGGTACAGCCTTAACACGTCTGGAAGAAAGTGGTGATAAAGTCTGGTTAAAGGTGAGAACCAGTGCCGGCGTAGAAGGCTGGATTCGCAATCAATACATTACTCAAAACACGACAGCACAAATAAAGCTCGACAGAGCCAATGCTCGCCTCGCTCGTCTTGAGAAAGAAAATCAAGAACTCAAAGCATCTAACACCGACCTTACTCAAAAAAATACAAACTTATCATCCACGGCGCAGTCTGAAACACAGTCGCGCACTGAAATGAGCCGAGAGCTGGAAAAAATTAAACAACTCTCCGCCGGAGCGATAGAGTTAGATCGACGTTATCAGGATCTTCTGCAAAAATATGAGATGACACAAACACAACGAGACTCATTATTGGCAGATAATGAAAATATGAAAGACGATCAACGCTTAAGCTTCTTAATGTATGGTGCGGGAATATTGATATTAGGCATGTTGCTTGCCGTTATTTTGCCCGCGTTAAAACCTAAAAAGCGCTATTCAGAATGGAGTTAGCGCTTAAGGGCACTTACCAACAAGTAGCACTGAATGAATACCATCTATAGGATATATACCTATGCATTTTATTTTTGGCTATAAACAGCTGTTAAACGCTTTATTTATTATTTTTGCACTAAGCTGTTCGTCTTTCTCAATTGCAGAGAAAATCACAGCAGAAAAAAAAGCCAGCAGTGCTGCGCCAAAGGTTCTGCTGGAAACCTCTTCGGGCAATATTCTTATTGAGCTATTTCCTAAGCAAGCACCTCTAACCGTTGCTAACTTTCTAAAATATGTCGACGACGGCTTTTATAGTGGCACGATCTTTCACCGTGTTGTGCCAGGCTTTGTGGTGCAAGCGGGTGGCTATACCTTTGATTTTAAGAAAAAAGAAACGCGAGAGCCCATTAAAAATGAATCGGATAACAAACTGAAAAATTTGGTAGGCACATTGTCAATGGCGAGAACAGGCGTCATCGACAGTGCAACCTCTCAGTTTTTCATCAATATTGCCGACAATGACGCACTAGATTTTAGCAGCGGTAGTCACGGTTATGCGGTGTTCGGTAAAGTTATTGAAGGCTTTGAGATTGTGAAGAAGATAGAAAAGGAACCCCGTGGTTTATATCGTCAATATCCTGAAGCCCCCAATTATCCTGTTATTATTGAAAAAGCATCACGGCAATAATAATCATTGCACTAGCTGGAGTTCGTCATAAAAAAACATCATCCAATTTCGTTGAGTATTAACCTGAATAAGATTGCACTTATTCGCAATTCTCGCGATGGCAATTATCCAGATATTGAAGCCTTTGCCAAAATGGCGATAGATGCAGGCGTTCAAGGTCTAACTGTTCACCCGCGCCCGGATCAGCGTCATATTCGCCCCGGTGATGTCGACCTTCTGTCTGCGCTAGCGTCCCCTTTGTCATCTGTAGAGTTCAATGTCGAAGGTAATCCTTTTGCCCAAGCGCAAGGGTCTTATCCTGGCTTTATGGATATTGTCATCCAAAACCAACCAGACCAATGTACACTAGTACCCGATAGCAATCAGCAAAAAACCTCTGATCATGGTTTTAACTTGCATCAAGACTTTGCCAGATTGCAACCCATTGTGGAAAAGCTGAAGTCTCACGGGATTCGTGTAAGCTTATTCATGGATCCTGACCCCGAGCAAATTACTCTCGTCCATAAACTCGGCGCAGATCGCATCGAACTTTACACCGGACCATTTGCCCAGGCATACCAGGAAGATAAAGCATTAGCAGAAGACATTTTTGCCGAGCACTGCCTGGCTGCCAATACAGCACTAGATCTAGGCCTTGGTATTAATGCCGGTCACGATCTCAACTTAGATAATATGCAATTGTATAAAACGCTTCCGGGGTTACAAGAAGTTTCGATTGGTCATGCTCTAACAGTTGATGCGCTATTAATAGGGTTTGATACTGCTGTTAAGGAATACTTGCGAGTATGTCACTGAGCCATACTGCTCTTTGATTTTCCAGCCTCTCTTCTCGGTTACCGTTTATCACTTATCCGATCATGCTAATATGTTATGCCTTCTTAAGGGAGGCAATTGATTTCCAGTCACACACTTTCTGAGGCAGAGTGTCTTTTGTCATCTCGTCGCCATAATCCTCTTTAAAATGTTTTCAAGGGCACGCAATATGGCTTATTTACAACTACAATAAATAGTACATTAAGAGTGATAAAACCTATCACATAACGATAGTGCAAATGAGATAAGGCGAAAAACTAATATTCTACCGGTGTCCTAAATTAGTAAGCTATGGCAGAATGAGAGATAAGGCGTTTATTTATACTGTTAATTTTTCGACAATATTTCAAAGCACAGCTCATAAGAATTTACTCGCTAATCTTGAGAGGTTAAATCTCAAGAGATTAAAAGTTAAATGATTATGAACAAACCCTAACCTCCTAGACGCAGAGGGGCATTATTTATGCATTCGATTCTTGTCAAAGATTATATGGACGAAAACCCCCATGCCATTATGAAAGATGCCACCGTGAGGGACGCTGTCACGGTGTTGATGAAGGAACAAATTTCTGGCGCACCGGTCATCGATACACAGAAAAACTTGGTTGGCTTTGTTTCCGAGCAGGACTGCATCCAAGAAATGTTAAATGACGCATTTTACTGTGAAGGCTCACCTGACGTTACTTCGGTGATGAGTAAAGACGTTCAAACAGTTTCACCCAATACATCGATCGTAGAGATAGCCGAGCAAATGGCCAAGCGTCCGCCAAAAAATTACCCGGTCTGTGCCGATGGCAAACTTATCGGTTTAATATCTCGACGTCTCATTCTCAAAGCCTTGTTGGAAAACGACGATGACTGCTATATCCATACGTAAACCCTGACGAAAGATTCATATAAATATAAATAGATAAGGACTCATAGTTCATCTAGCCCTTCCTTTGTACAGGGAATAGATAGGTGTTTTGATTAGTGTTATCAGGCCTTAAGATGTATTATCTATTGATGTACACTGTAGATAAGAATTAGCAAACAATGCCAAGCCATTCCGATAGCCCTGAGTACCTTAAAAAAAAGAAGTTTTTCTCTCAATTGCTTACCATTTATGGGCGTAAGCCTGTGCTCGAGGCTCTTACAACAGATGGTGTCGACGTATACCGTTTACACTTATCAGATTCCAATAAAAAAGCTGCGATTATTGATGAGATTATTGCTAACGCTAAACAAAAAGATGCTGAAATTCTTTTCCATAGTAAAGATAGTTTGGCCCGAATTTCGAAAAATAAAAAACAGGATCAAGGGGTAGCTATAGATTTAAAATTATCCGGTTTCCAAAGCTTAGAAAACTTTTGCCACGAGCATAAAAAACCTTTTGAATTAATCGCCTTAGATAATATTACCACGCCACAAAACCTAGGCATGATTATCCGTTCCGTATGCGCTTCCCCGTTAACCGGACTTTTACTGCCTCAAAAAGGCTGCGCGAAGCTTGACTCTTTAGTAATAAAAGCCAGTGCAGGAACCATTTTTAAAGCTAACATCATCCGCTGCGATAGCTTGCCCCAAGCTTTACAACAATTAACCACAGTTAAAAAGGCCAGTATCATTGGCTTGGACGTCAATACTGATACTCATCTAGCTCAATTAACAAGTGAAGAGAATAAAGTTTTTGTACTCGGTAATGAAAGTGAGGGCTTATCAAAAGAAGTTAGTGCCACTTGCCATAAAAGCGTCAAAATACCCATGTCACGGGGCGTGGAGTCACTCAATGTTGCTATTACAGCGGGCTTAATCGCATTTAGGAATGTTCTTTGATACTCCATTAGCTCTTGTATGGCCATCGCCATATCACAATATTTTATGATGAACTGGCGTCGCCCTCTTCCACGTGCTGCTTAATCGACCAAAGCGTACGAGAGAATAGGAAAACAACAAATAAAGCCGCACTGGACATACTCATAAAACTGAAGATATTTTTTATGGACATATAGTTGATCAAGTACCCAGTTACCAGAGCACCGAAGGGTGCTGCACCAAATAGCATCAATTGATACACCGCCATAATACGTCCTTTCATTTCAGGCACAACTAACGATTGCAACACTAAACGACAGCGACCGGCTGAATTGCCTGCGGTTAAGCCCCACAGAAAAACTAAACTGTAAAAGCCGAAAGGCGTAGGGCCTTTAGCCAAAGCAAAACCTATTAATGTTGTATACAGAAGGCTGAACAATGCGCCTTGCCCTGGATATTCAACTAATTTAGCGCGTAGTAAAAATGTATGCGCGCAAATCATGCCAAGCACAAATAACATTTGTAACCAAGCATACTCTGAAGAAGATAAACGATAGGTGCCGGTAGCCACAACAGGAATGGCCACTAAGAAAACGCCCATATGCATATAGCCATTAAATGCAATTAGGGCCATTAACTGGCGCAAACCTGAACTGTTGATAACGTAACGCACGGCACCTGCAATATCCTGAGCGGTTTTATGTCCAGAAGTCGTATTAGCAGTTCCATCACCAATAAACTTAACCAAAGATGCAAGCACAATACAAGAAGATAAAGAAGCCACTATCTGGATGACAAGAATCCCATTAAGCCCGACAGTATCAGTTAATGCAGCCAAGGCCATACCACAACTTTGTAAACTAAATTGCGTAATACTCAATAAAGAAATGCGCTTTTGCGCAGAACTTCCCTGAATTTGAGTCACGAGTTTCTCTCTAACAGGCTGAATAAACGCCTGCCCAATACCTACAGTGATGGCGTAGATCAACAAACTGACAAAATTAGCATAACCACCTGTAAGCAACAGCAATAAACTAACAAAGCTACATGAGAGCAATAATTGTGCAGCAACCATCACTTTCGCCGGGTTTACTCTATCGGCCCAAGCACCTGCAACAAGAATAAGAAGTAAATTGGGAAATAGCACGGCAGCCTGAATCCATCCAAGTTGGCTCGAGGATAAGCCAAGCTCAACGATAGAAATCCAGGCCATCAATACCAAATGAACGCCAGTAGCGAACGCACTGGCACCATGGGACACTAAGAATCGAGATATAGGTGAAAGCAAAATCAAACCACTGTAAATTGAGTGATTATACCCTTTTTATGTGATTGATTTCACTTATTCACACCCTCATGATTAAGCCGCCATAAATATCTGCCGGCTTTATACTATTTACATTACAGCGCGAGCAGCTTGCTTGCGGGGCTGTGCTTGAAGCGCCTTAACAGAAAGCTCTTCAACAACAATAGAACTCTTGTCACAGCCATAGTATTTAAGCTTTACGCTCATATCCTGCAACTCGCCACGACCAGAGAGATCCAAGCGTCCATTCATTAAAATACTATCAGAGGCCGACGACAAACAACGATCGATCGGTATCGCATGTTTACTGTCTTGATCACGGTATTCCAAAAATAAGTACATTCTTCCACCGCGTGCAATATTGGCGCGTAACCACGTCGAAACGTCTACTTTACCAGCCCAGGAGTTTTTAAAATTCCAACCACTTGTTTTCATAAAACGAGCGGAATCCAAAGAAGAAATAAGTTGTTCTTCCATCGTATCACCACTATCTATCCAAAGTTTAAGGAGTCATATTTGTTGTTATAAAAACGCTACAAAGGATATTTTTCCTTAGGCGTCAACGCAGAAAATTAACATGTTAATTTTCGCTTCTATTTTATGAGTATGAGGTAGCTCGAAGATCAACGGTTTTGCAAAGACTTTGTTTTAATCAGAATATGTCAGTGACAGCCCAAAATCGTCACATGCATTGTAGAACAAGTTAAGTGTGGAAATGCTTACATACTTAACAAGTTTAAGTAAAATGGGCTATTTTTTCTCAAGAATGAGATTTGCTTCAAAAATATGAAAAAAGTTAAGTATTGAAAGAAAATACAGATGACAAAGCGTCTCTATCGATTTTGTTTAATGGTGAGAAGAGTTAAAGAGAGGGAAATAAAACATGCTCTCGGGCCTGTCGACCCTAGTTAAGTTTCAGCGCTTTAATACTAGTCTTAAGCTCATCAATAAGTTCCTGACGGCTTTCAAAGGCGATACGATTATACAAACGTGCAATAGCGAGCAGCTGAGGTGCCCAAGCGGGTTTATCCAAAGCTACTTTGTTGGCAAATTCAACAGGGGTCTCGTTGGGCTCAGGAACAAACCCCTTTTTCTTCAAGCGTTTGAGAAATTCGAAGTAAACGGCTTGCTCGGGATAATCAAAGCCTCTTCGCCCTTGCCAAGTGAGTCGAATAAAATATCCGACCATAAAGATTCCAATCACGGAAATAAAAAATAAGCCTATTCTCCAGGCTTGGTCACCTCCGAGCATATTTTTAAATAGGCTTTTTTGTTGATCCGCGTCATAGCCAAGCACCCATGTATGCCAAGAATAGCTTAAGGCATCAAGGCGCAACTGAAGTTTGTAAAGCCAACTACCGGCAAATAATCCACTGACCAAAGGCTTTTCATCTTCGGTCAATGATTGCTCTAGGCCCTGCTCAATACGCAGTGGAGAAACGGCTGCCGTAGGATCAACACGAATCCAACCTGAGCCTTCAAGCCAAAGCTCCGCCCAAGCATGAGCATCTGACTGCCGAACAATAATATAGTTTTCAACAGGATTGTATTCGCCTCCTTGATAACCCAAAACTACCCGCGCTGGTATACCTGCTGCGCGCATTAGCACTGAGAAGCTGCTAGCAAAATGCTCACAAAAACCTCGCTTAGAGGTAAAAAGAAAGTCATCGACACTGTCTTGTCCCAATAGCGGCGGTTGTAAGGTATAGGTAAAAGACTCTCTGTACATACTCAAAGCTCGTTCGATAACTTCCCTATCGCTTAAGCCCTCGTCACGCCATTGCTTAGCTAATGCAAGTGACTTAGGATTACCTGTTTGAGGCAAACGTAAGTTCTGAGCTTTAACGTTCTTAAATATTTCCTTCGGTGCCGCCTGATAGTCAAGGTTAGAAATCACCCGATAATTTGACCGCGAAGATACGGGTTTCGCAAAGCGCGTCAAATAATTAGGCGTAAAATACATATGACCATAGTTAGATGAGGTAAATACCGGCGCCATCAAGGTAAATATCCATTGCTGCTGATGGGGCTCCATCAACACATTGTATTCTAATAACTTGTTGTCCTTATCTTGCTCTAGCTGCCAAGATTCAGGCACGCCCCGTTGGGTGTTTCGGCGACCAAACAATTGACGCTTAGAAAGCGACCAGCTGCGACCGTCAAATTCGTCCAGCACTAGTCCACGCCAATACCACAACGACCGGCTCGGCAAGGGTGCACGACTTTCATCACTTAAAAAAGATACTCGAAAGGCGACTTCACGCGACTTACTCAGGGAGCTGAAATCCCCTGGAGACATGGTGTCGCTAAAGCCAGTTTTGCCGGTGTTCTGGGGAATAGGTACATGCCACAAGGACCCTAAACGAGGTAGAGCAACAAACAAAACCAACATCAGAGGGATACTTTGCAATAACAAAGAACCACTGGCCGATAATTGCCCTCTTAGAGGAACCGAATGTGAGCGATAGGTACAATTCCAAGCACACAACAGTAACAAAATGGACAAGCATCCATAAATGGCGATAAACATTGTTTGGAAAAATAAGAATTGGGCGGAAACAGTAATAAAGCCAACATAAATGATCAATAAAACATCGCCACGCTTACGCGCTTCAACTAATTTAAGGACAAATGACACCACCAGAAAAGCCACCAAGGGCTCAACGCCAATCACTCCGGCATAAGACCAAATCAAACCACCAATGCTGAGCGCACTTAAAATCAACTTATTGGTATTAGATGGAAAGCGCCAAGCCCCTCGATATATTTGCACTCGCCATACTAAGGCCGCCAGCCATAATACGGGTATCCAAAAAGGCAGATAAATAAACAACGGTAAGATACAAAAGGCTTGGGCAACCAGTAACCATGCTAATGCGTAACGGCTTACCCAGCGATGCTGAGCATCGCTGGCATTAGGCGGCTTATTATGCGCCTTTTTAGACGCCCACTTAAATGATGATACGTCCACAGAGTCTAAGCCCCCTCAAAACGAGCAAGAATTTCTAACACTTGGGCTTTGTGGTTCTCGCCTTTATTGGGTGTCACTTTAGCGCCTGGCACCAAGAGACCATAATTTTCGTCCTCTAAGTGAAAACGCAAGGCCCAAAAACACAGGGCCGATAACCTTAATTCCGTGTCCGCTGCATTAATATGGAAAAAGTCGAGCCATATTTCACGCGACATATTCTGGCTAAATTCCTTAGTAAATAAACCTCGCTCTCTGGCGTAAAGTTTCCACGCCACATGTTTCGGCGGGTCCCCAGGTCGATAATCGCGAAAGGCACTGAAGTCTTCGCCACCGTGCACGGGATGCTCACCGTCACCCTCATCGTCTTCTACCGCACTACTTGCTAACGGAATTTCTATGGGTTTAGGATAGACCAAAGCTTGGGCATCAAAGTTCAACCAGGTCCAACAACGTAATAATCCAAGGGGAAACTCACTTTCAATCAACAATCGTTTAGGTCTTAAAACTCCACGTCTTTTTGATTTTAGCCCCACATGAACTTTAGTGGTAGCATGGCCAGCAAACGCTATTTTTGCGCCGTTGTTCTCGTCTTCTTGCCAACGCAGGCCTATACCATCGCCAGGCCGTGCTCGGTTATTTTTAATAAAAAAGAAAAACTCTGCATTTTCACCGGCAAAAGCATTGGATGCGCCTTTGAGTTCTAACTCCATCCCGGCAAGATTTGCATAAGTATGCAGTATACAGACAACAAAAATACTCATTAACAGAAATGTTAAACCAAGAATAAGATTGTTTTGATAATTTGTCCCGAGCAACCACAAAACGACAACGAAGATTAAAAAAATTAAACCTTGTTTAGTGGGGAAGATATAGAGATTCTTGCTGGTTAAACGATGGTGGTTTTTCGCTGGGTTACGGCGATCTAACCAACGAAAAAAACGGCTTTGCCAGTATGATTTTATCGATTCTACAGCGTTGTTTAGCATGTAAGTATTAACACTGTTCCAACATCAGTTTGACTCAATAACATTAACATTTTTCAGAATAAATTCAGCTACAGTATCACCCACAGAAGTGACTTCATTTTTAGTTTGGTTTTGCACCCCACTAACACGGTGTCCTACCACGGATGGAACAACCATCTGCAAGTCTTCAGGTAATACGTATTCGCGGTCGTGAATCAACGCCCAAGCCTTAGCCGCTTGCAATAAGCCAAGGGCCCCACGGGGAGATAAACCATAACTAAAGCTTTCATGAAAGCGTGTAAAATCAACAATACGTTGTAAATAGTCTAGCAACTGCTCACTGGCTTTAATTTGCTTAACATGTTGTTGAATTTCACTCAGTTGCTCAATACTTATAATGGGTTCTAGCTGCTGTAAACGCTCTCTTGGCACTACGCCTTGGTAGAGTTGACGTTCGGTTTGTGCCGAAGGATAGCCCAGGGAAATACGCATTAAGAAGCGATCAAGTTGCGACTCTGGCAATGGATAAGTTCCCGCTTGCGAAAGGGGGTTTTGTGTGGCGATAACAAAGAAAGGCTGGGGTAAAGGACGGGTCTCCCCCTCAATAGTCACCTGCCTCTCTTCCATCGCTTCTAATAACGCACTCTGTGTTTTCGGAGTGGAGCGATTAACTTCATCGGCCAACAACACTTGTGTGAAGATAGGCCCCGGCTGAAATTCAAAGCGCGACGCTTCTCGATTAAAAATGGCCGCTCCCAAAATATCTGCGGGCAATAAGTCGCTGGTAAATTGAACACGTTCATAGCTTAAACCTAAAGCACGGGCCAAACACTGAGCCAGAGTGGTTTTCCCCATTCCAGGCAAATCTTCTATTAGTAAATGTCCTTTGGCAAACAGACAGGCTAGCGCTAATTTAACATGTTGTTCTTTTCCAAGTAGTACCGTACCGACACCGTCGATAATCTCTTTAATCACCTGACTCATAGGGTTCCCACGATAAAATTACGACTTTACGTAATAATGATTTGTTATGCCTGCCCAAAAAACAGATCTAAGCCAATATCTTATGATAGACATACTTTAGACTAGATGTGTAACACAGATTTAACGACATGAATATGGAATATCAATATAGCCCTGAGGTACTTATATTATTAGCACGCTATTTAGGCCTTGATAACGTTACAATATCACCAAATGATGCATATTCATTTGCTCCCAAACGACTCAGAGGTTTAACCTTACTTGCATCAACTTTAATACGGTCTTTTTCATCCATAGAAACGACCTGTTCATCCACATGAACCTTTTCGATTTCACAGAAAATAAGACCTTGTCGATGGGGGCCAATCTCTTTTTCATCATAAAAACGGCAAAGCATTGCAATCTTGCAGCAAGTCAAACGAGGCAGCTGCCAGTTATCATTATAGCTCAGTTGCAAACCCGCACGTGCGACTTCCGAATCACCATGAGCTAAGGTCGCCGCTGTTTGTGACACCAAAGCAGCATCTTCATCGCTGGCGATATGAATCACAGCAGCACGCCCTTCCCGTAAGTTTGTGCGTGTATCTTTTAACTCTGCAGACGACTTATTGCCAATAGATAAAATCACTAGAGGCGGCTCACTGCTAATGGCATTAAAATAGGAGTATGGCGCTAAGTTATATGCTGATAGTGGCTTATCTTGCAATGACACATGTTCACTATCGAGACCATTGTCAGTTAATACCCATGCCACCGGACGTGGCACAATGACTTGGGTCATCACATGGTAACGCTGGCTGGCTGATAGTTCAGAGAAATTAATATCCATTATAAAAGTGCCAACCCCCGATCAATATCATCTTTAATATCATCAATATTTTCAATGCCGACAGCAATACGAATGAGATTATCGGTGATTTTTGCCGCCTTTTTATCGTCATCACTTAGCCTTCCATGGGTGGTAGTAGCAGGATGGATTATGGTGGTTTTAACATCGCCTAAATTGGCCGTTACCGATAATATCTTAGTGGAGTCGATTACCTTCCAAGCCGCTTCTTTACCACCTGTCACTTGAAATGATAGCACGCCGCCAAATGCCGTCTGCTGTTGTTTGGCCAGTTCATGGCCTGGATGGGAAGGCAGACCAGCATAGTAAACATGTTCAACTTTGGGGTGTTGTTCTAGCCACTGAGCTAAAGCCAAGGCATTGCTCGAGTGCGCTTCCATACGCAGACGTAAAGTCTCTAGCCCTTTTAAGAATACCCAGGCATTGAAGGGACTCATGGTAGGGCCACAGGTGCGGATAAAGCCCAAAACCTCATTTAGCGGCTCTTTTTTACCCACAACAGCGCCACCGAGACAACGCCCCTGCCCATCTAAATATTTGGTCGCTGAATGAATAACTATATCGGCTCCTAAAGCCAGCGGCTTTTGCAATGCAGGAGTACAAAAACAGTTGTCCACTACCAGCAAGCAATTGTGAGCTTGAGCTAATTCGGCTAATTTAGGAATATTGGCAACTTCGCAAATGGGGTTGGAAGGTGTTTCTAAAAACAATAGCTTAGTGGACGCTTGAATGTGAGCTTGCCACGCAGAAAGATCTGTCAGAGGCACCAAATCCACACTGACGCCAAATTTTTCTAGATATTTTGTGAACAACACTGTGGTCGTACCAAAGACACTGCGAGAACAGACAACATGATCGCCACTTTTCAGTAAAGCCATACAAGTGCTAAGTATGGCGGCCATACCAGAGGCAGTCCCTACCGCTGCCTCACCCCCTTCTAATGCGGCGATACGATCTTGGAATGTTCTTACCGTTGGGTTGGTATAGCGGGAGTACACATTACCATCTTCATCACCTGAAAAGCGCGCCGCCGCTTGTGCGGCAGAATCAAAGACATAACTTGAAGTGGTATAGATAGGTTCGCCATGCTCACCTTCGTGAGAGCGCACCTGGCCCGCTCTCACCGCTAAGGTATCGAGATGAGCCTTTGCTAAAGGGTCTAATTCGTCGTTCACAATAATCCTTAGGTCGTTAGTCGTCGTTTTGTATTCCCACCATGGCATTGGAGCTTTCAGCTAAAGCTTTTTCCATAGTTGTCTTCATATGATCAGAGCGTCTGTCTTCTAGTTTTTTAAGATAGTCTTCATTAACATCACCGGTAATATATTCGCCATCAAATACCGAACAGTCGAAGCTTGGAATATCAGGATTACCTTCCGAAGAAGCCGCCACCAAGTCCTCTAGGTCTTGGTAGACCAACCAATCTGCACCGATTTCTTGCCTAATTTCTTCCACTGTACGGCCGTGGCCCACCAGCTCCTGTCGCGAAGGCATATCAATGCCATAGACATGTTGAAATTTAACCATGGGAGAGGCTGAAGCAAAGTAGACTTTCGCTGCCCCCGCATCTCGTGCCATTTCGATAATTTGTTTACAGGTGGTGCCACGCACAATGGAGTCATCCACAAGTAACACGTTTTTACCACGAAACTCTAGGTCAATGGTATTAAGCTTTTGGCGTACAGATTTTCGTCGTTGCTGTTGCCCAGGCATAATAAAAGTGCGGCCAATATAGCGATTTTTAACAAGCCCCTCACGAAACTTTACCCCCAAGTCATAAGCTAAACTCTGCCCTGCCACTCGGCTGCTATCGGGAATGGGGATCACCACATCAATATCATTGTCCGGACGTTCTCTAAGTATTTTTTCAGCGAGTTTCTCACCTTGGCGCAGCCGCGCCTTATAGACAGAAACGCCATCCATAATACTGTCTGGACGAGCGAAATAGACATGCTCAAAAATACATGGGTGCAAGCTAGGTTTGTCAGCGCATTGGTGAGTGTGCAACTCACCGTCAACAGTAACATAAACACCTTCACCAGGAGCCACATCGCTGATCAACTTATAGCCTAAGACATTCAATGCCACACTTTCTGAGGCGACCATGTACTCCCTACCTTTTTCGGTCTCTCGTACACCGTAGACCAAGGGTCGAAGGCCATTGGGATCGCGAAATGCGACAATACCGTAGTTAGCAATCATAGCCACCGCAGCGTAACCGCCAGAAACACGCTTATGCACGCCTTCGATAGCTTTAAAAATATCTTTAGCACTGGGCTTTAATTGGCCTTGTTGCTGCAATTCGTGAGCAAAGACATTGAGTAACAACTCAGAATCAGAATCCGTATTAAGGTGGCGCAAATCCGCCTTAAACAAGTCCTCACTGAGCTGTTGCGTATTTGTGAGGTTACCATTATGGGCGAGCGCTATTCCGTAAGGTGAATTAACATAGAACGGCTGGGCAAGAGCAGGTCCGGAGCTACCGGCTGTGGGGTAGCGCACGTGGCCAATGCCAATATTGCCCACTAAGCGATGCATATGACGAGTGCGAAAAACATCTTTCACCAAGCCCACCGCTTTTTGCTGAGCAAGCTTGCCATTATGACATGTCATAATTCCTGCGGCGTCCTGCCCCCGGTGTTGTAATATCGTCAAGCCATCATATAGCGACGTATTAACATTACTTTTTCCAACAATACCGACTATTCCGCACATTTTAAAAAAAGCCTCAATAAAACTGCATCCGCAGGCAAAAAACCTCGTTGCGTAGTATGAAAATTACAATTAACTGCAGACTAAAGCCTAATACAACATCAGTTAAATAATCCGCCCACAAGACGAATAAATTCTTTTGCAGCTGCCCGGCTCCAGTCTTCAAATTCTAATAAGTGAGGGATGAGAACCGACTGCTGCCACCAATGGTCTTGATCGATGGCGACCATTCCCGGTACTAGTAACAAAATTGCCATCACTACAACGAAGCCTCGTATAAAACCAAACATCATGCCAAACAAGCGATCGGTACCTGACAAACCGGTCATACGAACCACTTCACCTATTAAATAATTGACCATTGCGCCAACAATAAGAGTCGCTGCAAATAATATAGCGAACGCCACCATATCACGTACGGAAGGTGTCGTTATTTGAGATTCAAGCATGGAGGATAATGCATCGCGAAAAGTCATCGCGACAAAGAAAGCAAGCACCCAGTTTGCCATTGAAAGGGCTTCTTTAACAAAGCCTCGTTTAAGGCTGATAAGGCTTGAAACCGTTAAAATACCAATGATTGCCCAGTCTGCCCAATTCATATTTTATGCAATTTTCATGTGCCATGGCGGAAGAAGACGCGATTCTACCAGAGCCTTCGTCGCTTTCGATACTCTTGTTACGAAATTTGTTACAACATTTTATTTTTTTGCTCGTGATTAGTGTGAATAAAACATCAGAGGTTCACAATAATGCACTTTTTTACATTAACAAAAGCCAAACTACTAGCTCAGTTCGATGTTTTTATGAGTCAAATTTACCAACCATTTTTTGCTGATAATCCTCATACGGGCGGGTATAAACTTAATCGCTTCTTCTAAAAACATCAGACTATAAATCCATAGAAAACTAAAATTGCCAAAGCTTACAGCTAAGGCAAAGATGGGCAAGCCAATCCCCCACATCACACTGACATCCAGCATCAGGCAAAACCTATTGTCGCCGCCGGCGCGCAAGATGCCAGCCAATCTCAGAAGGTTAAGTATTTTCAAACCAATACCAACGCAAAATATTGTCAATACGCCGCTGAGTAATTGTTGAGTACTGCTGTCCAAATTTGCATACATGGCAACCACATAATCAATAGACAGCCACAAAAGCAAACTCATGCCAAGCCCTAGGCCAATGGCAAGACGCTCAAAGAAGTGAAATAAATCCCAAGCATAATCCAAGCGATCAGCACCTAGTGACTGTCCAATCATGATGCTGGAGGCATTAGCAAGGCCGAGAAATACCGACAAAAAGCACAGCTCGATTGGCACCATCACCCCCATTACGGCCAGAGCATCGGTACCAGTAAAGCCTGTCAACACGTGATACACCGTGTTGCCAATTGCCCACAACATATGATTACCAATCACCGGCAAGGCAAACACCACAAAAACATGAAGTTGCGGCCAATCAAAGACTTGCTTGAACTTTGCCAATGAAATAGCGAAGTGATGTCGTGTGCGGTATATCCACACCACCATAATGGTAAATTGGATACTGCGAGAAATCAGGGTTCCCCAGGCTGCGCCACTCACTCCTAACTCAGGAAATCCCAGAGCGCCAAAAATAAGCAGGTAATTGAGGCAAACATTGATAGCAACTGCGATAGTTGCTGCAATAAGCGGAAAAGTAGTGTTACCCAGAGACCTTAACCCACTCTCATAAATCGATATGATTTGGGTAATAATAAGAATCGGCGCAGTTATTTTCATATATTGCGCGGCAATGACACTGACCTCTGGGTCAGCAGTAATCCAGCTCATCCACACATCGGCTGTTAATAAACACAAAAAGCTTAGAGGCAACATTACCCAACTACCTAATATCAGCGCCTTAGCGATTACTTTTTGGTATTCTTCGGTTTTATTGGCTCCGTAATACTGTGCCACTAAAACTGCGGCACTGGCGGACAAGCCCACCATGGACACATAGAGCAAGAAATGAATTTTGGTCGCTAAGCCTACCGCTGCAATAGCCGTATCGCCCAGTACACCTACCATCAGCACATCGGCCATTCCCAGCATCGACTGCAGCAGCGTCTGCAATGCAACAGGTAAAGCTAGCATCAATATGCGTTTTATGAATGTTCGATCTAAAATAACACGAGTATGCAAACTTTACCCATTTGTAGTTTCGCTAAGGATGGAGGGGTCGATTGAAGTGTCTAGCATTATAAGTAAAACCAAGGCCCCATTAATACTAATTTAATTATCCCTGTCAGCCAAAGAGTCGAGCACGTGATTTTATTAGTATTACCAGGCCCTAACTTTCTAGACTACACTTATTATTAATGTGGCCAGCACTTATGGCTTCGATAATATAGACCATATTTAGGGTCTGTTAACACTAAAGGGCCATTCATTTTATTGATGTTTTTATGAAACAAATAGACATCATCAAAACCTACAGTCAAAAGCGTTGTCTTATTGTCGATGACAACCCGGATGTTCGTACTTCCCTAAAACGTATTTTGGTGGATTTCGGTTGTAACGATGTCGATACTGCTGGACATGGCGATGAAGCCATAGAATTAAGCGAGCGCCACCACTATGACATAGTGCTTGCAGATTATAATCTTGGTAACGGTAAAAACGGACAGCAACTATTAGAAGAATTACGCTATCAAAGCCTTCTTAAAAACACCTCGATTTATATTATGATTACCGCAGAATCAGCGGTACAACACGTTATCCATGCACTGCAATTTCAACCAGACGATTACCTACATAAGCCTATTCAAAAGGAAAGTTTGCGACCGCGTCTAGACGCAATATTACTGAAGAACGAAGCGCTAATAGAAGTGAAAGAAGCACTCGACCAACGCCAGCTCAATAGTGCGGTCAAAGCCTGCCGTAAACTTCTAGAAAAGGATAGTAAACATCATAATGATGTTAATAAAATGCTGGGTGAGTTACTTTGTCAGCAGGGCTTATTTGAACAAGCATTAAAGATCTACAGCCATGCACCCACCAATAAAGTCGCCCTTTGGAAACAATTAGGCCAAGCCAAATCGTATATTGGATTAGAAAAGTATGATCAAGCAAAACAATTACTGCTGCAGATTATTGAAGATAACCAATATTGTGTTGATGCCTATGACTTACTCGCTCAGGTATACGAGGCCAACAAAAAATATGGCCAAGCGCAAGAAGCCTTAGCCACGGCAATAAAAATTTCTCCTATATCCGCCCCAAGACAAAGAGAAATGGGCCGCGTATGTCTGCATACAGGAGATAACAATGTGGCAGCTCACGCCTATCGCGCCGCTGTTAAATACAGCAAGAACTCGTGCCAAGAAATGCCTGAAGATTACACTAATCTTGCGCATGCACTGAGTATTACCTTACCCAAAGCAAGCGACCCTCAAGCAATGATTAGTGAAGCATTTGACACCCTGCGTCAGCTAGAAAAAAAATATGGTAAACAACTCATCGCTAAGGTTCGTCGATTGTTGATTGAGGCAGACCTGCATAGATTTACAGGTAAGCAACAACAAGCCGAACAAGCTGATGAAGCTGCATTGCAAGCATTTGAAAATATTAAATTCAGCGTTGTTGATAACACCTCAGCACAACTTTCCATCAACTGCGCTAAAGCTCTTATGGAACGGGGTAGATATGACGAAGGCGAGCGCTTATTGCAGGAGCTAGCCCAGCGCAATAATAACCCCAGGCTTGCGATTAATATAGATAAGCTGCTGCGTGAACCAATCACTAAAGAAGGCATTGCCTACGCTGCAAAACTAAATAAACAAGGCATCAACTTTCATAAGAAGAATCAATTTGATAAAGCAGTAGCATCATTTCAGCAAGTGCTAGACGAATTGCCTAATCACATTGGACTCAATTTAAATCTAATACAATCTTCTATTAGCAAAAGTAATGATGTGCCACTGAACTCCAAAGAACTATCTCTAATTGGCAGCAGTTTTCAACGTATAGGGGAAATACCAGAGGGGTCACCCTATAAACAGCGCTACGATTATCTTATCAAGCGTTACCAAAAACTTGCGCAGTCGAAAGCTTAATTGAACAAGCTGTATATTGAAGTGTTAAGGCTTAAATTTTAACACAATCGAATTTACGCCCAGTTTTTTATCTATTTCTTTTTTCTGCCTAAGTAAGGTGTTTTTTTCAAACTTGGGGCCAACATAAAGACGTGTCCTCGCCCCTTTACTCGTTTTAACATTCTCCGTATAAGCGGCATAGCCTTGTTTAATCAACTGGTCGCGTCGTGCAATTGCTTTTTCTTGATCGATAAAACTAGCAACTTGTAATACCCACCCCTTGGGCACCCCTTGCGCATCTAGATATTGCGACGTCGAGCTGAGTTTTTTAGCATCAGGTTTTGGTGTACTTGTGGGTTTGGCAAGGACTGTCGGCTTGGGGCTCGGTTTTGTAGCAGCAGTTTCGGCAGTAGAAGAAAGCTCGACGTCGGAATCCTGTAGCTCATTTTCATCAGGCAGATACATTTCAGCAGCATCTTTTGCGGTCGAGTTCACCTTAGGGGGCTCAGCTTTTTCCACACTTAACGGGTCAATCTGTGGTGCTGGTGGAATTACGGTTATCTTGCTGACGGGTTCAATGCGCTCACGATCAAAAAATACTGGGACAAAAATAACTGCCAATGCCAGTAGTACAAACGCGCCAACTAAACGCTGTTTTAATCCGTCATCCATTAGTAGAGCCTATTTAGTGGAACCTATTCAGTAGAACTTATTCGATTTTACTATTTTCTAGAAAATCATGGGCCAGTGATACTGTTATAAAAGATCCAAATACAACAATAAGTGGTTTTTGATCACCCGTCTGTGTTTTTTGTAATGCGTGGATCATTGCATCGTCAACATCACTACATTGCACCACATTTTTATTATCAATACCAAGTGCAATTAGTGTATCAGCTAGCATATTACTTTTAGCCGAACGCGGCATATCTTTAAATTCACAGGTAATCCAGTTATCAATCATTGGACACAGTGGGCTCAAGGTTTGGGCAATATTCTTATCTGCCATCATGCCAACAACAGCAATTGAGGGCCTTTGGTTAACACGCGTAAGATTATCAACTAACAAACGAGCAGCTGCCGGGTTGTGTGCCACATCCATCACAAGCTGACAAGATTTAAAGGTGATGGTTTCAAAACGGCCGAATAAGCTAAGTTGCGATAAACTTTGTGTAAGCCCTTCTTCATCCGGTAAAACATTTAAGAGGCATAACACCTGCAGCGCAGCGGCAACACTATTAACAGGCAACGAGGGTCGTTGCACGCAAATACTTTGCACTTTATGCATTGAATTAGTGAAGGTAAACCTTACGTCTTGGCCATTATTTTCATCCATAGCTGAAAATGCATGGTTGATATTAGCGGGCTTAACCTCCATCGAGGTAAAAATTGCTTCCATATTTTCAGTAGGCTTGGGCTCTGCACACACACAAGCAACGTGTGACCTTAATATACCAAGTTTTTCTACTGCAATTTTCTCCCTGGTATCTCCCAACCATGCTTCATGATCTAAGTCTATTGAAGTGATGACAGCCACATCAGGGTCAATGATGTTAACCGCATCAAGTCGTCCTCCTAAACCTATTTCTAACAGCCAATAATCAAGTTCATTATGAGCAAAAATATAAAGGGCAGCTAAGGTACCAAATTCAAAGTAGGTCAGACTTATCTCAGCTCTTGCTTGATCAATCAACGTAAAAGTATCGCATAAGGTTTGGTCATCGATTTCACATCGATCAAGTCGGATACGTTCGTTATAGCGAGTAATATGAGGCGAAGTATAGCTGCCAACACGATTGTGATTATCCGTTAGGATTTTTTCTAACGTAGCAATACAGGAGCCCTTGCCATTGGTTCCTGCAACAGTAATGACTTTGGCCCGGGTTTTACTGATACCCAACCTCTGAGCTACCTGCCGAATACGCGACAAGCCAAGGTCGATTTCACTTGGATGGAGAGTCTCCATCCAAGTGAGCCAATCAGTGAGCGTAGAAAATCGAGCTTGCGACAAGATAATGCCGTTAGGTAATTTCTAAAATGGGTTGCTGTTGATGTGTTAATTTAGCAACGATCGAGGCCAGACGATCACGCATTTGAGTGCGAGGTATAATTAAATCGATAGCACCATGCTCAAGCAAAAACTCACTTCGCTGGAAGCCCTTTGGAAGCTTTTGACGAATTGTCTGCTCGATAATGTTAGGGCCTGCAAAACCGGCTCTCGCGCCAGGCTCAGCAGCATTGATATCCCCCAACAGAGCTAGACTTGCTGAAACGCCACCGTAGACAGGGTCTGTCATGACGGAAATAAAAGGAATACCTTCTTGCTTCAAACGCTCAATAACAGCGCTGGTCTTAGCCATCTGCATTAAAGATATAAGCGCCTCCTGCATTCTGGCACCGCCAGTGGCAGAAAAACAAATATAAGGACTGCGTTCTTCTAAGGCCAATTGCGCAGCACGGGTAAAACGCTCGCCTACAACATAGCCCATAGACCCGCCATGAAAAGCAAACTCAAATGCACTGGCCACTACAGGCATCCCCTTTAAGGTACCTTTCATGGCAACCAAAGCGTCTTTTTCGCCGGTTGTTTTTTGTGCAGAAGAAAGTCTATCTTTATATTTTTTAACGTCTTTAAACTTAAGCCGATCCACTGGAACAACATCGCTTGCCAGCTCTTCTCGTCCTTCTTTATCAAGGAAAATATCGAGCCTACGACGAGCGCTAACACGCATATGATGATCACATTTGGGACATACATCCAAGTTTTTTTCTAATTCGGGACGGTATAACATCGCCCCACACTTTGGGCATTTTTTCCATACACCCTCGGGAACCTTGCTAGCACCGCGCGCATTTTCTGAACGCACGACTTTGGGAACAATTTTATCTAACCAGCTCATTGACTAACTTCTTAATATGTTAATTTTTTTAGTTTTGCTCATCGAGAGCACTTCTCATAGGTTCGATGATATTCTTCAGATCCTGGCAAATCTCTTGCGTATTACGATCGGCATCTTTCCCCATGGCATCCACCAAAACGCTGCCGACTATAACACCATCAGCCACATTGGCAATTGCCGATGCGGTATCGGCATCTTTAATGCCGAAACCAGCGAGCACGGGTAAGTCCGTATACTTTTTAATTTCCTGCAAGCGTTTCTCGACAGCATCGACGTCGATATGACCAGCACCTGTAACCCCTTTAAGCGATACATAGTACACAAATCCGCCGGCTAATGACACGACATCTTTAATTCGTTCTTCTGTTGTTGTCGGCGCCAGCAAGAAAATATTTTCCAGCGAATTTTGTACTAAATACTTGTTTAGCTCAGCAGATTCTTCGGCGGGCAGATCCACCGTCAACATGCCATCCACACCTACTTCAGCGGCAAGTTTTGCACACTCTTCATAGCCCATGCGCTCAAGTGGATTAGCATAGCCCATAATCACAATGGGAGTATGCTGGTTACGGGTACGAAATTCTTTCACCAAAGCGAAAGTATCACGCAGGCTGGTATTATGCGCTAGCGCACGTTCATGGCCACGTTGAATGGTTGGACCTTCTGCCATAGGATCAGAAAAGGGAATCCCCAATTCAATAATATCTGCACCTGCCTCTACCAGTGCATGCATGGCAGGCAAACTTACTTCTGGACGAGGGTCACCGTTGACAATATAAGTGACCAAGGCTTTACGATTTTGCGATTTTAACTCAGATAAACGCTGGCTTATTCTATTCACGATGTTTTCTCTTAAACCTCTATTCCATCCAGTTGTGCAACAGTAAGAATATCTTTATCTCCGCGACCAGAGAGATTAACAATAATGCTTTGATCTTTGCTCATAGTAGGCGCAAGTTTATGGGCGTAGGCAATCGCATGGCTTGATTCAAGGGCAGGCATGATACCCTCTACACGGGTAAGTGTTCTAAAGCCAGCCATAGCTTCATCATCGTTAATGGCAACATACTCAACTCGGCCAATATCTTTTAACCAAGAGTGTTCAGGGCCGACACCCGGGTAATCGAGACCTGCCGATACAGAGTGGGTTTCAATAATTTGGCCGTTCTCATCCTCCATTAGGTAGGTGCGATTGCCGTGTAAAATACCTGGGCGACCATCATTTAACGGCGCTGCGTGCTTGCCACTTTCAACCCCTAGACCACCCGCCTCAACTCCGTACATCTTCACGTCTTGATCATCAAGAAATGGATGGAACAAACCGATAGCATTAGAACCGCCACCGACACAGGCCACTAGAGCATCAGGTAACTTGCCGGTCATTTCTAAACTCTGACGACGGGCCTCTCGTCCAATAACACTTTGGAAATCACGTACAAGTTGAGGATAAGGATGTGGGCCGGCAACAGTACCGATAATATAAAACGTGTTGTCGACATTAGTTACCCAGTCACGCATCGCTTCGTTCATTGCATCTTTCAGAGTTTTTGAACCTGACTCCACAGGAACCACGGTAGCACCTAAAAGTTTCATGCGATAAACATTCAGGGCCTGACGCTTGACGTCTTCAGCGCCCATGTAAACTACACATTCTAACCCTAGACGAGCAGCAACCGTCGCACTGGCAACACCGTGCTGGCCAGCACCAGTTTCCGCAATAACACGAGGCTTGCCGGTATACTTTGCCAATAGTGCCTGGCCAATGGTGTTGTTAACTTTATGCGCGCCGGTGTGATTTAAATCTTCTCGTTTAAGATATATCTTTGCGCCGCCTAATTGCTCCGACCAACGCTCGGCATAATATAAAGGTGAGGGTCTGCCAACGTAGTGGGCAAGATCTTTATCAAACTCTTCTTGGAAGTCTGCGTTATTCTTCACTCGAGAATAAATGGCTTTCAATTCATCCAAGGCATGCATTAACGTTTCAGAAACAAAGCGTCCTCCATAAATACCAAAATGGCCTTTATCATCAGGAACCGCCGAAAAATCTATTTTTTCATTCACCTTTCAAAACTCCGGTTTTTGCGCGCGCAACAAATGCACTCACTTTATTTGCATCTTTAATTCCAGGTGCCTGCTCAACACCACCACTAATATCCACCCCGTAGGGTTTAGCACAGTCTATTGCTTGCTGAACATTGTCAGCATCTAACCCACCCGCCAGTACAATCGCTTTTTGTGTATCGTGGGGCACTCGTTGCCAATCGAAACTCTTACCGGTACCACCTGGCATATCTTTGACATAGGTATCCAATAAAATTCCGCAGGCACTGGGGTAGGCATTTATACGTGCAAGCACATCGAGATTCTCACTCATGCGTAAGGCTTTCATATAGGGACGCTGATATTGCTTACAGTCCTGCTCACTTTCATTGCCATGAAATTGAATTTGATGAATAGGCACATTGGCTAAAATGTTAGCGATAAAATCAGAGCGAGCATCCACAAAAAGCCCGACTACAGTAACAAAGGGGCCAACGGACAAAGCGATTTCTCGCGCAAGTGAAAGGTCAGACAAATAACGGCTACTTTTGGGATAAAACACCAAACCGATAGCGTCAGCACCGCTGCGCTCAGCAACGAGGGCATCTTCAACACGAGTAATACCACATATTTTAACTCTCAATTATTTCTCACTTCACTCTCAACGCGATTAATTTAGCAATCTAGTATTTTTTCGATTTTGTACCGATCCTTTCGTAGCGACGATGGTTGCTCAGTGGCTTGCCCATGTTCAATTTTCACTTTTAACACCGGTGACCGAATCGTTAAATACGACTAAATATAAGCAATTGATTCGATCTCGGCCAATTATAAACAGCTGCAGCTGGCTATAGAGAAAACAGCATTCATCATAGCAAGCGTCATTAACACAATAATCAAAAAAGGATAACCGTTCGATAAAAAGCCGGATAAACGCACCAGTGAGGGCGCCACAAACGTTGAAGATATTAACAGAATTTCACTTGTTTGTGAGCAATGGTCAAAGGGCGATAAGATGTGTTTAGCAGATTAACTCACAAAACATAAAAACCGAGCACATTTTAGACACTAAAACGAAGAGGTTAAGTTTTAGGGGGCAGGCCCAACAAAAATTGGCCCTGCCGGAGTTTGGGGCAAAGCAAACTGGGCATCGTAATCAACCTTGACGAGATACAATCCCCAAGGCTTGGCGGTAGGTGAGGCCCGTTTGCGATCTTTTAGCTGAAGTAGTTCCTCCACCCAAGCAGGCTCTCTAGCACCACGGCCTATATCCATCATAGTACCCACGATATTTCTAACCATATGATGCAAAAAAGCATTGGCTTTAACTTCCATGATAATAAAAGCACCACTGCGATAAAAACGCAAATTATAAATATGCCTCACTGGCACTCTCGCTTGACAATAGGCAGCGCGGAAAGAGGAAAAATCATGTTCACCCAACAGATATTGACCGGCTTCCTGCATACGCTCTATATCCAGTTGATAAGATGTCCAGGTGGTTGATTGATAAAAACAAGCAGGCGCCGTTGCAGCCGCATAGATGACATAACGATAGGTACGCGCCGTCGCGCTGAAGCGCGCATGGAAATCAGGGCTAACAGGCTTTGACCAGTGCACGCGTATATCAAAAGGCAACTGCGTATTGACTCCCTGCACCCAGGCTTTTGCCGGTCTTTGCGCCAAAGTATCGAAATGTACGACTTGCTCACTAGCATGCACCCCAGCATCTGTACGTCCAGCACATACCAGTGAAATAGGCTCATTCGCCACTTTAGATAGCGCTGCTTCTAGAGCTGCTTGGATTGTATTTGCGGTCGAGGCTTGCTTTTGAAAACCGTTAAAAGGCGCACCGTTATATTCAACCCCGAGGGCAACACGTTGCATATTATCGGGAAACTCTATTCCCGGCTTGATTTCACAATTACGGCTATACATAACTCTAAACGAAAAAAAACCTTGTTCGCTATGAACAAGGTTTTAGTGACTAAAATAAGATGCAGAAACTAGCTATCAATACGGGCTAACAAGTTTTCTGCTTCTGTTTTCTGCTGATCTGTGCCTTCGCCTACAACTTCTCGAATAATATCGCGAGCACCTTCTTGATCTCCCATATCAATATACGCTCTGGCAAGATCCAGTTTGGTCGCTACCTCATCACTATCGCTCAAGAAATCCAAGTCATCATCATCTAAGTCATCAGGATTAACTTCTGGGATCTCAAACTCAACATCAGAAGACGCTGTGCTAGGAACTTCGCTAATAGCTTGATCAAACATGTTGTCATCGCCCATGTCCGCAACATTGGTGTCGCCAGCATGGTCAGATTTTACCGTCTCCGCCATGGCTTCATCTTTCGCCAGATCATCTTCGAAATCATCAAAGTCTGTTACTGGCTCAGCCATAAGATCGTCAGTCCCACTAGCCCCCTCATCCATTCCGGAAGTCAACGCATCCAATTCTTCATCCAGAGAAGACAAATCTAGGTCGGCGTCGTCTGCTTCAAGGTCTAAGCTGTCTAGTGATTGGCTATCGCCAGCTGCGGCGCCACTAGCGATGTCATCTACCTCACTTTCTAACGACAGAGAACTATTGAGGATCTCATCATCGGACTCTGCCGATAATCGTTGCTCAATATAATCGTCGTTAAGCGCCTTATTAACTACGGTATCACTGGATAAATCGTCTTCAGCGTCTAAATCACTGTGATCGAGCCCGGTATCTAATTCAAATTCGCTTAAGTCATCGTCATCAGAGCTGGCTGCCAGATCCTCTTCTTGCATACTAAGAGGCGGCTCGCTGCGGATTAAGGTATCTTCCATATCCAAACCATCAGCAACTGAATAAGTGGAAGACTGCTGTTCTTCATCCCCTCCATCCAAAGACAAATCTAAATCCGCGTCTAGGGAAGCTAAATCAGATTCGAGCGACTCACTTAAAGACACATCCGAGTCACCGCCTAAATCAATAGAAAGATCATCGATATCTAACTCAGAGCTATCATCACCAGAGAAATCACCCAAATCAGTATCTAAGTCTAAGGACTCTTCGATACTTATATCTGCGTCTGCAGCGCCATCATCAGGTTTGCTGTAGTCTTTAATCTGAGTGACATCGTCATCATAATCAAGACCACTATTATTAGAGTCTAACGACAACTCGCTATCGAGTTCATTATCTAAATCCAACCCAGAATCCAGTTCAAAGTTGGGCTCACTTAAATCATCCTCAGTGGCTTTGTTTTCATCTGACTCATCGGGTAAGTCCAGCTCGAGGTCAAAAGAGGTTTCGCTATCATCACCTTCGGGGAGATCTAGGTCGAAATCCAAATCCAGCTCTTCGCCCTCAGGCGCAGCGTCAAAATTGATAGGGTCAGATCCACTATCTAAATCCACTAAGGCATCAGATGTGTCAGCACTGTCTCCGATACCAAGGCCATCGAACTCTAAGCCATCATCTTCAACGCTGTCGTCGCTGATACTTATATTATCGTCATCAGCGCTGAAACTATCGTCTAAACCACCGGCGTATTGCTGCACATCAGAAGTATCAAACCCTGTTTCATCAAAAGCGGCAATACCAGGAATAGTGTTACGTAGCTCCTCGGCTCGCTCGAT
This sequence comes from Agarilytica rhodophyticola, assembly GCF_002157225.2. Taxonomy (NCBI): domain Bacteria; kingdom Pseudomonadati; phylum Pseudomonadota; class Gammaproteobacteria; order Cellvibrionales; family Cellvibrionaceae; genus Agarilytica; species Agarilytica rhodophyticola. The sequence goes on along the minus strand of NZ_CP020038.1, from coordinate 2,679,233 downwards.
ATTAGCCGGGCTAGCAAATACCATTAATTTGGCATAATGAGGATCGAAGCTTTGAGCATCGCCCTGGGCAGAATAAACTTCTAGCAATTTAAGCCTGACTTCTTGGTCACTAGGGTCTTTGGTCAATACCTTGAGCAACATTTCTTCAGCTTGGTCATATTTACCATAAGCGATGTAAATATCTGCCTCTGCTACAACGTCTTCTGTTTGTTGCTCAGTCTCATCCGCGCTTTCTGGGTCTTCTTGCTCTCCTGCCTCAGCTAGAGAGTCGCTATCACCTTCATCAAAATTTGGAAGATCACCGTCTAAATCGAACTCATCTTCTTGTTCTAAAGCATCATCAGTTGCTTCAACGCCACCGTGATCTTGCATAAACTCATCAAAATCATCCTCATCTGAAGATTTCTTCTTAAGGAAAAAGAATACGCCAACAGCTAAGACAACAATACCTCCAACGAGGTACAAGATATTATCAAGAAGGATATCAACAATACTTTTCTCAACTGGCGGTGGCGGAATAACCACGCGCTTGGCCGCAGTAGTTGGCGTCGGCGTCGGCGTTGCTTCTTCAGCTAGATCAGTATTTTCCTCATCAAGACCTGCTTCTGCGCTATCACTGTCAAGTGCATCGCCATCGATAGCAGCACTATCCTCAACAGCACCTTCAACACCCTCACCTTCACTCGCACCCTCTGATCCAGCAACATCTCCACTTGTTTCGTTGCCAGAATTGTATGTATCTAAAAGGTCGTCGATGGACTCGCTACCACCAGAGGTATCCTCAGGAGCTTCTTCGCCAGTACCATCTGTGTTGTCAGTCTCAACCCCTGCCGCGGCAATATCATCTTCTTGCGCTGCTACTTCCTCAGCATTTTTCTTGGCCGCTAACTCAAGCGCTCGAAGGTTTTCATTGCTGACTTCAAGCATGCGCTCCATGGTTTCTATCTGCTCTTCTAGTGAAGAAACCTTCGATCGCAATTCAGTATTTTCTTTACCACTCTTATCAAGCTGCTCCAAAGTAATGGCCAGTTCATTTTCAAGGGCGTCAACACTGCTGTCTGCTGCTCCCCCACTCGAGCGGCCTTCGTTACTATCAAACGAATCATCAGGAGATGTAAGTTTAACTCGTCCTTCTACGTTACCAGAATCACTAGAGCCGCTATCGTAGACGTTAGCACCACTTAACTGGGCATCATCAACTTCGCCATCGCTACCAGACCAAACATTATTTTGAACAGAAACTTCACGTACCGCGTCACCTTGGTTTAAAGACGCCATTTCATCCGCATTGGGAATACGTAGAATCTGCCCCTTCTTTAACAGATTGATATTTTCATTAATAAACGCTTCAGGGTTAGCACGCTGAATCGCAATCATTGTTTGATATATGCTGACAGAGCGATTCGGACGCACTTGCGTGGCGATCTCCCATAGAGTGTCATTGGCCTGGACACTGTATGAGTCTCCCGTATACGAAGGAGTCACAGGGGCTTGAGAAGGACGTGGAGGTGCATCCTCAAAAGATGATCGATCATTTGATGCTGGCGCCGTTGACGTTTGTTTGGTTGGCGCTGGTGGCTGGTAACGAGGTGTTTGTGCTGTCTGACTAGTGCCGGTATTTCTAGTAGTAGACTGCCTAACTGGAGGAGCATCCTGATTAGCATAGACAGGAAGATCCATAAGCAAGGTATATTCGCGCAGCAGCTTACCACTGGGCCATTGCACTTGAACAATAAAGTTCAAAAACGGCTCACGCACTACTTTTCTCGATGATACGTTAATTGTTGGGCCACTAGGATCGTCAAGATCAATATCAAACTTAATATCGCTGAGGAAGAAGATTTTATCGACACCAATGCGGTCGAAATCTTCTCGTGAGGCGATACTCACGCGAATTTCAGTGGGCGTTAAATCTCTTACCTCAAACAACTCAATCTGAGCTTGCAGTGGTTGATTTAGTGATGACTCTAACTTTATTTTGCCTACGCCAAGTGCTAAAGCATTAGACGCCAGAAACGTAAACAATACGCTGGCCAGCAAAATTATCGAACGGTGACCCATAGGAAGATCCTTGTTTAAATTATAATCAGGCCTGCTTTGTCTAAGAAGAAGTCTTGGATCAGCGACTTCATCCACAAAGCCAAACCTCGAATAATCTTTCAGTATTGGTCGTAAGTATTCATTATAAATAGGTTTTTTTCAACTTATTGACTGAGATATTAGCTGTGATTACGACCCATTAAAGCCTTGTTTTTGAAAATCCTCACATTTCATTGATCAATAAACAATCTTATTACAATGTTTTTATAGCAAGCATCATAAATATAGTTTTATCAAACGATAGATTCGATTAAGAAAAACTTAGCAACAAATTCTCATTTTGGCGTGATTTTCTTACAAAAACTTCAGTAGTAAAAATGTACAGAATGAAAAGGCAGGCTCCCTGCCCCACACGCTGGTGCAAATATAGGGCAGAGTTTTAAATAATCAAGTATAGGCGACGGCAGCCAACTAGATTTATAAGAAATTAATCTCCATATGGGATAAACACCTCTAGTTTTCCAGCAGAATTTTCAACATTCTTCTAAGCGGTTCGGCTGCCCCCCATAAAAGTTGGTCGCCCACGGTAAACGCGCTCAGATATTGCTCTCCCATATGCATTTTACGCAGACGTCCCACCGGAATATCTAACGTACCGGTGACCTTAGTTGGAGTCAGTTCTTGTAAGGTAATATCGCGGTCGTTAGGCACAACGTTCACCCATTGGTTAGCATTTTGGATAATGTCGCTAAGCTCATCAATAGGCACATTTTGTGTAAGTTTTAAGGTGAGTGCTTGGCTGTGACAACGCATGGAACCGACGCGCACACAAATACCATCGATAGGAATTACGGCATCACTATTGCCAAGAATTTTGTTGGTTTCAACTCCCCCTTTCCATTCCTCACGGCTTTGGCCGTTATCCAGTTGACTATCGATATAGGGTAGCAAACTACCTGCCAGCGGCGCGCCAAATTTATCGATACTCAAGCCCTCTCTCATCGCAGCAGCAACTTTACTATCAATATCAAGTATCGCAGATGAGGGGCTCGCAAGTTCCGGAGCAACACAGGCATTAAGCTCACCCATTTGCACAAGTAACTCGCGCATATGCTGAGCCCCAGAGCCACTAGCAGCTTGATAGGTCATAGCGCTCACCCACTCAACCAAACCGGCATTAAACAGGCCTCCAAGCCCCATTAGCATCAAACTAACAGTACAATTACCACCGATATAATTTTTAACGCCGGCTTGCAAACCTTCACGAATAACTTTGTCGTTAACCGGGTCGAGTACAATAATCGCGTCATCTTTCATTCTCAGCGAAGAGGCAGCGTCGATCCAGTAGCCCTTCCAGCCGTCATTGCGCAGTTGAGCAAACACCTCGTTAGTGTAACTGCCGCCTTGGCAAGTCACGATGGCATCTAGGGTCTTCAACTGTTCCAGATCGTAGGCGTCTTTTAGTGTGGGAATCTCAACACCAATATTTGGCCCTTCACCACCAACATTAGATGTTGTGAAAAAGATAGGGTCAATATCAGCAAAATCATTCTCTTGCTGCATTCTTCCCATCAAAACAGAGCCAACCATACCGCGCCAGCCGACAAAACCTACTCTCATTTAAATACCCCCCAAACGTGAAAAAAAATTAACTTACCCACCTAAGGCTTCGACTACGGCATCGCCCATTTGCGAGGTGCCGACCTTAGTTGTACCCGGCGAGTAAATATCCGCACTGCGATACCCTTGATCGAGAACTTTACCTACAGCCGCTTCAATATCATCAGCGACAGCACTTTGATCTAATGAATAACGGAACATCATTGCCGCCGACAGAATAGTCGCCAAGGGATTAGCAATACCTTGGCCTGCTATATCAGGCGCTGAGCCATGCACAGGCTCATATAAACCTTTACCATTTTGATCAAGGCTCGCCGATGGCAGCATGCCAATCGAGCCTGTTAGCATGGCACCAGTATCGGATAAAATATCGCCAAACATATTGCCAGTAACAATCACATCAAATTGTTTAGGTTGTCGCACCAATTGCATCGCCGCGTTATCAACATACATGTGGGTCAGCTCCACATCAGGATATTCCTTAGCCAGTGCCTGCATAACTTCACGCCATAGCACGGTCACTTCCAGTACATTGGACTTGTCGACAGAGCATATTTTCTTGGATCGCTTACGCGCCATTTCAAACGCACTTCTGCCAATTCGCTCAATTTCACTTTCAGCATAGACGTAAGTGTTATAGCCCTGGCGCTCACCATTTTCTAATAGTCGAATGCCGCGAGGCTCACCGAAATAGATACCGCCCGTTAGCTCACGGACAATAAGGATGTCTAGCCCTGCCACTACTTCCGGACGAAGGGATGAGGCATCTGCCAGCTGCGGATACAAGATAGCCGGACGCAGATTAGAAAAAAGTCCCATTTCATAGCGAATTTTTAGAAGACCTTTTTCAGGACGAATATTGGAGTCCAACGCATCCCATTTAGGCCCGCCCACAGACCCCATTAAAACAGCATCTGCCGCACGGCATTTGTCTAAGGTTGAGCTGGCTAAAGGAACACCGTATTTATCAATAGCGGCACCACCAATACAATCTTCCTCGTATTTCAGACCCAATTTGTACTTATTATCAACTGCGTTGAGTACCTTGACAGCTTCTTGCATGATCTCGGGCCCAATGCCGTCACCAGGCAGGATAACAATTTTCTTACTCACTAATACTTCCCCATCTACGATGATTATTGAGTTACCATATTAAACAACCAAGGCGATTGTACCTTTAAGTTCTCTTCGTATGCTCGAATTTTATCAGCCTCTTGTAGAGTCAGACTGATATCGTCCAAGCCATTGAGCAAACAATGCTTACGAAATTCATCAATGTCAAAAGAGTAAGATGCCCCTCCTGGGGTGTTTACTTGCTGCTGCTTAAGATCGACTGTTAATTGGTAGCCCACATTAGAATAGGTATTGGAAAATAGCTCGCTGACAACATTTTCATCTAATACGATGGGTAAAAGTCCATTCTTAAAGCAATTGTTGAAAAATATATCAGCAAAACTGGGAGCAATAACCACCCGGAAGCCATATTCATCAAGGGCCCAAGGTGCGTGTTCTCTGCTCGATCCGCAACCAAAGTTTTCTCTTGCCAGAAGTACACTGGCGTTTTGATAACGTTCATGGTTAAGCACAAAGTCAGGGTTCTGTGGCCGTTGCGAATTATCTTGCCCAGGCTCACCTTTATCGAGGTAACGCAGTTCATCAAATAAGTTAGGGCCAAAGCCTGTTCGTTTAATAGACTTAAGAAACTGTTTGGGAATAATTAGATCCGTATCCACATTAGCGCGATCCATTGGTGCCACTATGCCGGTATGCTGAGAAAAGCTTTTCATCACAGAATCTCCTATCAATTAAAAATGTCTAACATCGACGAACTTGCCAGCTATCGCTGCCGCTGCTGCCATAGCTGGACTCACCAAATGGGTTCGTCCACCGTAGCCCTGACGCCCTTCAAAATTGCGATTAGATGTAGAAGCGCAATGTTCACCGTCCCCAAGCTTATCTGCATTCATCGCCAAGCACATAGAACAGCCAGGCTCGCGCCATTCAATACCCGCTGCGGTAAAAATCTTATCTAAACCTTCACTTTCTGCCTGTCGTTTTACTTCCCCTGAACCTGGCACTACGATGGCCTGTTTAACTGAATCGGCCTTATGCCTACCTTTAATCACTTGTGCTGCTGCTCGAATATCCTCGATGCGGGAATTAGTGCAAGAGCCGATGAATACACGATCAACAGCAATATCTCCTATCGCTTGATCAGCCTTAAGTCCCATATAGTCCAGAGCCGTTTGCATAGCGCGACTTTTTACATCGTCAGCTTCGTTTTCTGGATTAGGGACTTTTGCTCCTATGGCAGCCACCATTTCCGGTGATGTGCCCCAGGTGACTTGAGGCTCAATCTCTTCACCTTTTAGCACTACAACACTATCGAACACAGCATCATCATCACTGCGCAGGTGGCGCCAATGTTGCTCAGCGGCATGCCATTGCTCACCTTTGGGTGCAAATGGACGCCCTTTGACATAGTCAAGAGTAATGTCATCAACCGCTACCATACCCGCACGGGCGCCAGCTTCTATCGCCATATTGCAAACGGTTAAGCGCCCTTCCATCGACATGTTGCGAATCACATCACCACCAAATTCAATGGCGTAACCAGTGCCGCCAGCGGTACCAAGCTTGCCGATAATCGCTAACACAACATCTTTGGGTGTAACGCCTTGCCCTAGCTGTCCATCCACTCTCACCAGCATATTTTTCATTTTTTTACTGACCACACACTGAGTCGCCAGAACATGCTCGACCTCACTAGTACCAATACCAAACGCCAGTGCTCCCAAAGCACCATTGGTGGAAGTGTGGGAGTCACCGCAAACAATCGTCATACCGGGCAAACACGCCCCAGTCTCAGGCCCTACTACATGAACAATCCCCTGGCGAGGATCGTTGATCTTAAACTCGACAATGCCTAGATCGTCGCAGTTATCATCAAGAGTCTGTACTTGAATTTTAGAAATAGGATCTTCAATACCATCTACACCAGAACTGCGCTCATTCCTCGTTGTCGGAACATTATGGTCAGGCGTAGCGACAATGGAATCGACTCTCCAGGGTTTACGTCCGGCTAAGCGCAAACCTTCAAAGGCCTGAGGAGATGTGACCTCATGGACGATATGGCGATCGATATAGATCAAGGCAGAACCATCTTGTCTCTGGGAAACAATGTGTTGACGCCATAGTTTGTCGTATAGGGTAAGAGCAGGCATTAGCGTGAATTCCTCTTGGCCATGGATTTTTGTCGCACTTATATGTGCGCATAGTATAAATCTCTAGAAAATAACTCAAATTCATTATTTTCATAAATTGCATAACCAAAAAGAATAGACTATAACAGCAACCATGGATATAGAATCACTTAAAGCCTTTGTTCATGTGGCTCGCACCGGCTCTTTCTCTTCTGCGGCTGAGAATTTATTTATTACTCAGCCAGCCGTCAGTAAACGTATTGCCTCTTTAGAAGGCCATTTAAACCATACGCTATTTGACCGCCTTGGTAAGGAAGTGGCTCTAACACCAGCCGGACAAGCACTGTTGCCCAGTGCACTTAAAATTCTCCAAACTATCGAGGATACTGAGCGTCAAATACGTGAACGCTCCGGAGAAATCATTGGTTCACTTAAGGTCGCGACCAGCCACCACATAGGCCTACATCACCTGCCACCGGTACTTCGAACTTTTGCATCACAATACAAAAATGTAAATTTACAATTTGAGTTTTTAGATTCTGAACAGGCTCATCTGAGGGTACTTAAAGGGGACTGCGAATTAGCGGTAGTGACCCTAGATCCAAAACTTGAAAAGCCACTACGAGCTCTCGTACTCTGGCGCGATCCGCTGTGCTTTGTAGTAGCCAATGAACATCCCTTGGCAAAGGAGCCTGTCTTGTCATTACAGCAGCTAAGTAAAGAAGCAGCAATCTTACCCGACCTTAATACTTTTACCGGGCGAATGGTAAAAACCTGCTTTAGCCAAAAGAACTTACCGATATCCCTTAATATGGCAACTAATTACCTCGAAACCATAAAGATGATGGTATCAGTAGGACTTGGTTGGAGTGTTCTACCGCAAACTTTAGTGGATGAGCATATGACAGTGCTGCACATTCCCAAGATTAAACTGGAAAGGCAGCTGGGTATTGTCACCCACCAAAAGCGCTCTTTGGGCAATGCTGCCAGAGCTTTTATACAAGCACTGCAAGATGCATCGACACAAACAGATACTTCCTAGGGCCTGTTCACACTAATGGAATCGCTCCTGCCGCCGGTTTAATAAATACACCCATAGAACAGAACGTCCTACTCAACTCTTTGCTATACATATAATTAGAGGTGCCCTAAAGGCGCCCTGAGTCCACAGGCAAAGAGACATGAATAAAAGGATTACACTGTTTTATATATTTTTAATGCTACAAGCCTTATCCAATAAAGTCCTATGTGAAGAGTTGCTTGGCATTCGAATGGGAGCAATTGTTTGGAACCCCAATATACAGGGGAGACTGCAATCAGAAGACATTACCAGTGATAGCGCAAGCATAAGTGCAACGCGACTATCGCCTTTTCAGCTAGGCATTACAGATCAACAGCAAAAAAGTTATTTTTTTGAGCTGCATCATAACCTACCTATTATCCCTCGCTTTATCTATACCCAGGCTAATATTGAAACTTCTGCACAGAGCATACTCGGACAAGATATTAACTTCGTTAACACTACCCTTGCGACAGGCACTAGTGTCAACTCGGTGATCGATCTCAGTTTTCAGGATTACAGTTTTTATTATTCATTGTTAAATTCATGGATTAATTTGGACATTGGGCTCACACAGCGAAACTTTGATGGCCAAATATCTATTGTGGATCAAGCGGCCAATAGCACAAGTGGCAGTACGGATGGAGGAACAGATGGCGGCACCGACGGTGGCGACACTGGCACAGGTGGTGATGCAGGAGATGGCGGCGCAACTGATGGTGATGGCACAACTGGAGAAAACAACACAGAAGCAACAAGTTTACCTATTGCCACTATCGATGAAAGTCCCTTAATGCTATTTAGCCAGTTACAATTTCAGCTATTAACAACACCTTTACATGCAGCATTCAAAAGCCACTATTTAAATTCTGGCAATGATCATTTTAGTGATCAAGAAGTGAAATTTTCTTACTATATAGATGCAGGGATGCTGAATTACAGAATTGATTTAGGGTATAAAAAATTAAAAATTATGTCTTCTGATTTAGGCGGCTTAGAATCACGACTTAAAATTCAGGGGCCTTTTCTAGGCTTTGCGATATCTTTTTAATACTCTTTAAAAGCCTTTAACTCTAACAGTACTTTTTGCTGCTAGGTGATTAAATTGATACCGCAATACTATCCCATGACAAAAGTAAAATTCTAATTTACCCATGTTAGTCTGTTATCGACCAGTGAGAATACCATCTTCTTGCAAGTCTTCTTCAATATTGCTTACCAGTGACTCTAAGTTCTGCTGACCGTCTCGGTTAACAAATAGCTGCGACTCTCTCAGATCGGCAATGGACTTCTCAATATTACCATCTATCAACCAATGCAAGCTTGAACGATGTAAACGCGATGCCGCTTGGAACTCAATGAACTCAATATTTTTGTATTCGTTTGTATTAAGCTTATTAATTTCAATCAAACTAGTGGCTACATCTGAGCTTATTTTCCAGGCTTCCGCCGCCTTGCTATGTTGATTGAATTTTGCATAGGCATGACCACTGTGTTCAAAACCTTTGCCTGCAATACGCAGAGCTTTACGGCTCAACAAAGAGAAAATTGCTCTTTCTTTATCTGTTTGACTCTGCTCGATATTAGCACTCAAATCCATGCCTAGATCGCGAAACCCGGCAGCGTAAAGTTCCGCGCTTTCAGAATACTTCTTCCATGAGCGCCTCATTTTTTTGGCTTTATTAATAGCAATATAGTACGCATCTATTTGTTGCTGTAACTGAAAGATATTGTCGATATTAGAATCTTGTAATTTCAAGATTTGCAGTGTTCTTTTATATTTTTTTTCGGCTACGTCTTCTCGTGCTTCGTTGATTCCTGCTTGTATATTTAAGACCAGTCGATCAATTCTCTCATCTAACTCCTTAACATTAATGGAGTCATCCACCTCAAACTCACTAAATTTAATGGTCAAAGGCAAAGGTCTACCATCTAAGCCGTGAACAAGACAGTAGTCTTTTGGCGTATTGCCATTCTCAACACAAGCATTTTTAATAAAATCTTCATGGGCATTGCAGACTAAGGCCCATTGAACATTGGGTAAAGAATTACAATCACAATTAATCGCTGGACACTGCTCTGAGCTTTGGGATTTGGCACTGGGTGCATAGGTAGTCAGAGTAAGAGCAACTACCACGGTAAGAGAAGAAACAAGATATTTGATCATAAACCACCTTTCCTCTGTTCCACTTTTATAGCTTTCCTATTAATTTACAGCTTCTATAGTAATTTACAGCGGCAATTTACAGCTTTTGTAGCTATCCTGGTCTGCCTGGCTTGTATAGCTCTCTGGCTTCAGTTTGATTATAGCTTTTGCCATCTATGCTGCCTTATAACTATTTTTGTAGCTTTCTCTAAATAGCTTCCTGAAAGTTTATTTCCTTGCGCCTAAGCTTCCAAGTATCTGGTGTCGAGTAAGTTTAGTTGCCAATTGGTTGTAACTTGTTCACGCACTTTACGAAACTTAACCAGAACCGACGCATTATTAAGAAGAAACAGTTATATCTATTCAATTATTAGAGCTAATTATTATTAAGTTATTATATAGGGTAGATAAATCGTTAAAACTACCGTAGTTACTAATTTACAGCCTCATTTTTAAAAATACAATGGCTAATAACCAAGAAAAAAACGCCGCACCAGCTGCCACAAGAAAAGTAAGTTGAGGAGAGGATTGCCATAGCAAACCACTGACGAAGGCTCCAAGGGATGCACCACCACCAAAAGTGACGGCGGCATAGAAGGCTTGCGCTTGGCCATGGGAGCTTTCACCAAAGGTAGTCTTAATGAAATCGATGGCGACTGCGTGCATAACGCCAAAAGAAAAAGCATGCAGCAATTGAGCAAACACGATAATAGGCGCTGAAGAAGCGAATAGGGCCATCAGACACCAGCGTAAGGCAGTAAGAAACAAGCTCCATGACAACAGCTGAAAACGAGAAAAACGTGAGAATATTTCCGGCATTTTAATAAAAATGTAAATTTCACTGACGACACCAATCGTCCAAAGTACACCAATAAGCGTTTTACTGTAGCCATAAGACTCCAGATAAATACTGTAAAATACGTAGTAAACACCGTGGCTAAACTGTAGTAAAAACAATACAAAATAAAAAATAAGCACATATTTCCCCATCATTATTTTGAGGAAATCCGCCATACGTGAAGGCTCAAGCTGCCTGTCTTCAGGAGGAAGAAGGCAAGCAAAAATAAAAATTCCAATCAAAAAAAGCAGGATAAAATGCGGTAGCCATTGAATACTAAAATATTCAAAAAATACTCCCAGCAGCAACACTGTGACAATAAAACCAATCGATCCCCAAACGCGAATTTTACTATATTCATGCGCTTTATCTTGCAAATAAGTTAGAGTGATGGCTTCAAACTGAGGTAACACTGCATTCCAAAAGATACTGTACAGCGCAAGCAATACAATAAGGCTAGAATAGTCGTAGAGAAATAGTAACCCAACAAAAAATAGGCAAGCGCCAAAGGAGCCATAGCGAATAACAGTTAGGCGCTGGCCTGTAGCGTCAGCAAACCAGCTCCATAAATTCGGTGCTAGCAACTTAGTAAGCAATGGTACAGCTGATAGCACACCTATTTGCTGGGCTGAAAAATTTAGCGCCTGTAGATAGAGACTCCAATAAGGAGAAAATGCACCCACCACTGCAAAGTAAGAAAAGTACACCCCCGATAAACGCCAATACGGCATAAAAAATTTACATCCCTTAGGTCATAACTGCTCAGAAAAACCTATTAAAGAATTGGTGTCGAGCATTTAACATCGGCATTTTGTCCACGGTGCCGCAGAGCATGGTCTAAAATCACAAGTGCCATCATGGCTTCTGCAATAGGCGTGGCTCGTATCCCAACACATGGGTCATGGCGTCCTGTGGTGACCACTTCTACCGCATTGCCGTCAACATCGATACTGCGACCCGGCAATCTCATGCTAGAAGTAGGCTTTAGAGCAATGTGGGCAATCAAATCCTGGCCAGAAGAAATACCCCCCAGTACACCGCCGGCATGATTGGAAAGAAAGCCCTCTGGCGTCATTTCATCGCGATGTTCCGTGCCCTTCTGTGCGACACAGTCAAAGCCGTCACCGATTTCTACTCCCTTAACCGCATTAATACCCATAAGCGCATGGGCAAGATCAGCGTCAAGACGATCGAACACTGGCTCCCCCAAACCGGGAAACATATTCTTGGCAATCACTGATATTTTAGCACCGACAGAATTGCCTTCTTTGGTCAGAGCTTGCATATAACTTTCCATTTCTGGAATCTTACTTGGATCAGGGCAGAAAAATGGATTGTTTTCAACTTCACTTAAATCTACGGTATCAACACCAATAGGCCCTAGTTGCGATAGGTAGCCTTGTATTTCAATGCCCCAAGTCTCTTTTAAAACCTTCTTCGCCACCGCTCCTGCCGCTACACGCATGGAGGTTTCCCGCGCAGAAGAGCGACCACCACCGCGATAATCACGAATACCATATTTGTGCATATAGGTGTAATCGGCATGTGCAGGGCGAAATTGGTCTTTAATCTTAGAGTAGTCTTTGGAGCGTTGGTCCGTATTTTCAATCACCAAGCCAATACTTGTGCCTGTGGTCTTGCCCTCAAACACACCAGACAAAATTTTAACTTCATCGGCTTCTCGTCGCTGGGTGGTGTAACGTGATTGACCGGGTTTACGGCGATCTAAATCTCGTTGCAGATCTTTTTCCGACAATTCAATTCCCGGTGGGCAACCATCAATGACACAGCCTAATGCCAAGCCATGACTTTCCCCAAAGGTCGTGATAGTAAATAGTTTACCGAAAGTATTTCCCGCCATAATATCTAATCTTCTTAAGTTAATCTTAGAATACTGAGCTGGGACATAAATTAAGCCCCGCAATTAAAAATATTTTTTAAAAATATTGTTGCAATTGTTGCTTGGTCAAAATAAACACACCGTGGCCTCCATGCTCTAGATCTGGCCATGTGAAAGGTACATTTGGATAAGCCGCTTCTAAGGCGACATAACTATTGCCCACTTCCACAACTAACAGGCCTCCATCATTGAGAAACAAAGCGGCTTCTTTAAGCAGACGCCGAGTAAAATCCAGTCCATCAGCTCCCGATGTCAGCCCGAGCTTTGGCTCCGCATGATATTCTTTTGGCATTGAGGCGAAATCATCATCATCCACATAAGGAGGATTGGAAACGATTAAGTCATATGATCTGCCTTGCAAATTTTCGAAACCATCAGAGTGCACAATATTTACACGATCTTGCACTTGATGAAATTCAACATTTTTATGCGCCACATTAAGAGCAGGCTCGGATATATCACTGACATCAACTGAGGCTTGTCCAAATTGGTGGGCACAAGTAATCCCAATACAAGCACTGCCCGTACAAAGGTCCAATATTGTATGAGGGGGATTGTCGAGCCAAGGCTCGAAGCTATTGAGAATAAGTTCAGCAATGGGCGATCGTGGCACTAAAACGTCAGGCGTAACTTTATAAGGGAGGCCTGCAAACCAGGCAACACCGGTTAAATAAGGTGCTGGCACACGCTCACCAATGCGACGCATATAAAGACGGTAAATCTTTTCTTTTTCAGTGGCAGTCAACGCAGCATGTTGTATTTTATCAAAGGCATCCCAAGGCTGATCAATACACCAACATACTAAGTAAAGGGCTTCGTCCCACGAAGTTTGAGTACCATGGCCAAAATATAAGCCCGCTTCAGAAAATTGACTGGAACCCCACCTCACCCAATCGAGTACGGTGTTTAGGAAACGAGCATCTGAATCGTGAAAATCGACAAGGTTGTTCATAAAGTTTTGGCAAAAGTTAAAAAAGGCGGCTATTCTAGCGCCTTTTTGCTTCACAGCATAATAAGAATACGCAGATGTACCCACAGATGTATAGGGGTATGTTAACAACTTAGCTTAGGATGAAAGTGCCATTTATTTTCTCTCTTAAGCTCATGATCATTATGCCAATAAATAGCATGTAAATGTCGTGCATATTGGAACATTGATAGGAAAGACAATGAAAGAACTTTTTGCAAAAATTATCGAGACCGTTGGTGAAGACTTAGACCGACCCGGTTTAGTAGACACCCCTGACAGAGCGGCCAAAGCCTTTGAGTTTCTCACCAAAGGTTATCACCAAACTGTCGAAGAGGTAGTTAACGGCGCTCTCTTTCCTTCAGATTCAAACGATATGGTAATCGTCAAAGATATTGAGCTTTTTTCGATGTGCGAGCACCACATGCTGCCGTTTATTGGTAAAGCTCACGTGGGTTACATCCCAAGTGGCAAAGTATTAGGTCTTTCGAAAATTGCCCGCATCGTTGATATGTATTCACGACGCTTACAAATTCAAGAACAATTGAGTTCACAAATTGCACAAACAATTTTTGAAGTGACTAATGCAACCGGGGTCGCGGTGATTATAGAAGCCAAACACTTGTGTATGATGATGCGGGGTGTAGAAAAACAAAACTCATCCATGAGAACATCGGCGATGTTGGGAGTTTTCCGCGAGAACGCGACCACCAGATCTGAGTTTTTATCACTCATTAGGTAGGGATTTATTAGACAGCTATTTACCTGACGGGAGTTTGACCATCACCTTTTTTCCAGCTTGTTCGTGTTGTTGAACTGAATGATGTTGGTTTTGTGATGGCTCTCCTGCAATACCTTTAAGCCGTATACGTCCCTTTTGGATACCAAGTTTTATCAATGCAGCAGCAACCGATTGTGCATAATCAAGCGCACGTTTGTTATCAGAGACATCTTTCACATCGTCGTAAACAACAATTTCTAAAGGCCGAAAAGGCTGTTGATTAAAAGCGCGTACAAATGGTCGCAAACCATTTGAGTCAATATTAATCTGATCATTGTTAAAACTGATACCTGCTAGCATTATTTCTCGGTCACGATAAAAATATTTCGCCAGAACAGCAGCACTGGGAACGAGGGATGTGGGGAAGTCCTGCGGCTTCAGAGTATCTCGCTGTAAGTAAACACGTCGATTGCCCCGTTCAACCAAATATATAATTTCAATAACATTATCTTTTTCGCGATTGCTTTTCCACACTTGATAATGCTGAGATAGATCTAAACCATAAAGTTGTTTAACTGCAAAATGTTCATTCGCCCAAGCATTACTGCTACCGCAGCTTAAGCCTGTGCATTCAAAAATCAACTGATCTCCACGCTTAGAAAAATACTGTTGAACCCGATCCCAAGCAGACCTCAAAGTGTAAGGCCGTTTTAGCTCATAGGTGAGTCTGCGCACATCACCTAGTACCGATTGTTGGTACTCTGCCTGCCACTGGCCATTAATTTTTTTTAGAGCGCTCAGAGTTAAAGGGTACAGGCTAGATATTTCTTGCCTATTTTCAAAAGCGGATATATTAGCAAATAGAGACTCTGAATCTTGCGCGAAAGCGGAGGCTGATAAAATAACAACAGAGAGAATACTAGCGCGAAAAATAGTCATTATAGATATCGGCCACTTGCTGACATTGATGTGACATATGTAGATGGTGATCTCCCGATAAGTAATGAATTTTTATATTTTGCGTCTCATCAATAAAAGACTTTGCTTGAGGGAAATCCTCCATCAATCCATCTTTAGCGATAATTAATTCTATAGGGATAGTAATACGATCTGTAAAAGCTCTCGCCTGTTCTAGGGTAAATTTAATTTCCGAAGGAGCATTGAGTTTAATATCGTTATTCCACATATACTTGCCCTCGCGTTCAATAACACCTCGTTTAGCCAGTACTAAGGCATCTTGATGAACCAGTTTTAAAAAACCTTGTTCACGGGCTTTGACCGCATCATCAAAACTATTAAACTCGCTGCGGTTTTTATCGCGTATTCCAATTAAAGCATTAATCGCTGCCGCCATTTGTATAGGCGCTTCTTTTGCTTCGACAAATTGTGGCGCAAAGCTTTCAATCAGGGCCAGATGGGAGACGCGATCGGGGAATGTGCCGGCGGTTAACGTTGCAATCATGCCACCACGAGAATGCCCGAGCAGTGCGAATTTCTCCCATTTTAGCTGATCCGCAAGCATAATGATTTCCATAATATCCAGCCAGATATTATAAGCTCCAGAATGAGATCGATGATCACTCTGGCCTTGACCCGCCAGATCGATAGTCACCAAATCCACATCATTTAACAGCGGCGCCAGAAAATCAAAGCTGGCACAATTATCCAACCAGCCATGTAAAGCAATAACGGGTAATTTACCCTCTTCACCCCAACGCTTGCCTTTAAGGGTGACACCATCCAACTCAAAACTACATTCTCGCATTAACATCTCTTCATTATTTTTTTAAAACTGCCGATTTATTTATTTTTGAGTGACAAGTAACTAGTCACAAGCTCTAAAACAGTTTCTAGTATTATTTACAGGCTCTTAATTTAGCTATTTATCTGCCGAGCTTACACTTTACACTAAGATTCATGATCAAGTAGTATGATGCAGCCACTGTAACTGACAACACCCTTTAGCCATCACTTCGACGTTAACAGCAGCTAACGAGGCCGTTGCAAGTCGATGTTTTCCTGTTTCTAGCGCACACAATTGATCCAGTAATGTACCCAATAAAGGCTGGTGCCCAACCAACATAATAGTATTAACATTACGTTCATGGAACAGGGTGTATAGCATCTTAATAACTTGATCAGGGTCGCCGCTTGGCACTAGCAAATCACTATTGTGGCAAGTAATACCCTCAAGCCTCTTAGCGACTATTTTTGCCGTCTGTTGTGCTCTTAGATAAGGGCTTACAATGAGATAGTCAACTGAATCTAAATACGCTTTATCTGCATTAACTGCCGCTGCCACTTCTTGTCGTCCAAGGGCTGATAACTCCCTTAAACTGTCTTTAGGCGCTTCAGATACAGCCTCTCCATGACGCAGAATGAATAATTGCATAAAAGAAACCTCAATTGGAGCCTGTTATATTTAGTATCGGAATAAAGCCCTACCTACAGAACTTAACTTGTTCACTTTCATAAAGGATAAAATTCACTTAAGTAACAAATAAATTCGTTGTGTTATGGCTTATTTCACGTCATCTTCGTTGTTTGCCCTGTCCTCAGCAGGCTCAGGTCTCGCAACTTCAACCTCACCTTCAAGGGGTTGATCCTCCTTTGGTTGCGGCCAATCAGCAAATGGAAATGGTTTTTCGTCAGAGTTATAGGTTAAAAACCTTAATGCTTGGTAAATATACTCGCATAGCGTTTCACCGAAGCGACGTAGATTTGGGTTGTCCACACCGTTAACCAAAGCAACGAAGAACTGCAAACAAACAAGTATCCACATGACAAATCTTGCCGCGCTCAGGCAAACGATGAAGAACACCATGTATAAAAATCTTAGCCAGTGCTTACTTGAAGTCAAATTCGATTTAAGTTGATTATCCACTATACGCCCCCTTGAAGATCGACATCGCTTGCCATTTCTCCTGTCATGAGACCTCGGACAACAGACATAATATCCTGGCCATCGAATAAAATAGCATACAAGCCCTGTACTAAAGGCATGTATATGTTCATTTCATCTGCTTTTTGTTTTACTATTTTTAAGGTGTTTACGCCTTCAACCACTTGTCCGATCTCTTCTAGGACTTCTTCTAGTCTACGGCCCTCACCTATGGCATAGCCTACACGATAATTACGGCTTAAGTTAGACGTACAGGTCAATATCAGATCGCCGACCCCGGCTAAACCGAGAAAAGTCATTGAGTCTGCACCTAACTCCCGAGCAAAACGCCCCATCTCAGCCAGGCTTCGCGTTAATAACATGGCAATTGTATTTTGACCAACGCCCAAGGCTGTCGCCATACCTGTGACAATGGCGTAGATGTTTTTCAACGTGCCGCCCAGCTCCACGCCAAAACGATCAGAATTGCGGTAAATACGAAAAGTTTCAGAGGAGAAAACCCGCTGCACACTACTACAAACCTCGGTATCATCACTGGCAACCACACAGCCAGTATAATGTTTAGCAATGATTTCTTTAGCGAAATTGGGGCCGCTGATTACACCAATACGCACATCTTTTAACTCCTGTTCCAAAATCTGGCTCATGAGAAAAAAAGTATCCGCTTCCACTCCCTTGGTAGTACTTAAAACAATACTGCCAGGGCGGATAAAATCTCGTGCTGAACGGGTGACTTCACGAAAAGATTTACTGGGCACAGAAATAACAACCACATCGCTTTGCTCAACGCATGCCCCCATATCACTGCTTATT
Organism: Agarilytica rhodophyticola; assembly: GCF_002157225.2. Taxonomy (NCBI): domain Bacteria; kingdom Pseudomonadati; phylum Pseudomonadota; class Gammaproteobacteria; order Cellvibrionales; family Cellvibrionaceae; genus Agarilytica; species Agarilytica rhodophyticola. Next base: position 2,661,023 of record NZ_CP020038.1, on the reverse strand, counting down.
GTTAAATTTTCGTGAAAAATAAAGCCGGGTAAATATTCCGGGTTTTCTCGTATCTGTTGACAACGTTTGGCACGTTCAATATCACGCATCCATAGAAAAGTGTTATGGCCATTAGCTGAAATAATACTGGCAATTGCAGTGCCGAAACTGCCTCCCCCCAGTACCGTTACCGTGTGAGAATCGGTCATAAAGTGCCTTTTTGTTGAATGTTTTTATTGTTCGGATAGAAACAGTGAACTAATGATAGGCAAAATTAGCCTTGGAGAGAAGAGTAGCTTAAATATATTCTTACAGTAAAAGCTCAATAAAGAGTGTACGCATTACCGGATAATTACATGTACAAACTCTGATTAGGATTGACGCTAAGCACAAGAACACGAGGCAGCAATAAAGCTTTGTGAAGTAATATTATTGCCGGTGCTAACGGTTATTTAAACGTGTACGTTATTGAGGGGAGATTGTTGAAAAAACACACCTGAAAAAATGCAGAGTGCATTTTTTCAGGGTAAAACAGCCTAAAATTCTAGGCGCTCATTTCCAAAAGAAGTTTATTTAAGCGACGTACATAAGCAGCAGGATCTTTTAATGTACCGCCCTCGGCCAAACTCGCTTGATCGTAGATCACTTTCGTGAGCTCGGCGAAACGATCTTCATCTGGTTCTTGATCAATCTTCTGAAGCAGAGGATGCTCAGGATTGATTTCAATTGTTGGTTTAGATGCAGGCATTGCCTGGCCAGCTTGCTCCAGCATGCGACGCATCTGAGCTCCCATATCGTTCTCACCTACCACCAAACACGCTGGGGAGTCGGTTAAGCGATGAGTGACTCGCACGTCCTCTACGTCTTCTTTAAGGACTTCCTTAATACGAGCCACAAAATCTTTGTATTGCTCTTCGATTTTTTCTTGCTCTTTTTTCTCTTCTTCTGTGTCCAGATCACCTAGATCCAAAGCGCCCTTACCCACATCCTGGAAGGGTTTTCCATCGAATTCGGTAAGGTGGCCCATCAGCCATTCATCCACACGATCAGACAACAATAATACTTCTACCCCTTTCTTCTGGAAGACTTCAAGGTGAGGGCTATTTTTAGCCGTATTAAAGTTCTCGGCGACCACATAATAGATTTTTTTCTGTTCCTCTTTCATGCGAGCAACGTAGTCAGCCAATGACTGGTCTTGCTTGTCTTCACCTGTATGGGTAGAGGCGAAACGGAATAAGCCAGCAATTTTTTCCTTATTAGCAAAGTCTTCAGCAGGACCTTCTTTTAGTACTTCACCAAATTCTTTCCAAAATTCTGCATACTTGTCAGCATCATTTTTGGCAATCTTTTCAAGAGTATCCAAAACGCGCTTAGTTAAAGCAGAGCGCATGCTGTCGATATTAGGGTCTTTTTGCAATATCTCACGAGAAACATTCAAAGATAGATCGTTGGAATCGACCACACCCTTTATAAAACGCAGGTAAAGCGGCAAAAACTGCTCCGCATCATCCATAATAAAAGTGCGCTGTACATAAAGTTTTAGACCACGTGCTGCGTCACGATTATATAAATCAAACGGTGCGCGAGCGGGAATGTATAACAAACTTGTGTAATCAAGTTTACCTTCCACACGATTATGAGACCACTTCATGGGTTCTTGGTAATCGTGAGAAATATGTTTATAGAACTCTTTATATTCTTCTTCGCTAACATCAGAGCGAGAACGCGTCCACAACGCAGTTGCTGTATTTACAACTTCATCTTCTGGTGCTTTTGCTTCCGTTTCAGCGCCCTCTTCTCCCTCTGCTTTTTCAGGTTCAGCAGGCTGATCTTTAAGCATCACGATAGGAAGCGAAATATGATCAGAATACTTCTTAATCACCGAGCGCAGACGCCAGCCATCCGCGAACTCTTCTTGGTCTTCTTTCAAGTGAAGAACAATTTTTGTACCGCGATCCGCCTTTTCCAAAGACTCTATGCTGTACTCTGCTTCACCTTGGCTCTCCCAGTGAACACCTTCTGAAGCCTCAGCACCAGCACGACGAGTGAATACTTCTACTTTTTGAGCAACAATAAACGCCGAATAGAAACCCACACCAAACTGACCGATTAATTGGGAGTCTTTCTTCTGATCGCCAGATAAGTTAGATAAAAATTGTGCTGTACCCGACTTAGCAATCGTCCCTAGGTTTTGTACAACTTCATCACGAGACATACCAATACCGTTGTCACTAATAGAAACAGTTTTGGCTTCTTTATCAAACTCAATTCGAATTTTTAATTCTGGGTCATCCTCGTAGAGGGCTCCGTTATTAAGCGCTTCGAAACGAAGTTTATCAGCAGCGTCAGACGCGTTAGATACCAATTCTCGTAAGAAAATCTCTTTATTCGAGTAAAGAGAGTGAATCATTAAATGAAGAAGCTGTTTGGCTTCAGTTTCAAAACCACGAGTTTCTTTAGCTGCCTCTACGCTCATGAAGCAAGACTCCTTTAGATAGTAAGAATGTTATGGTGCAAATCCCATCAAAAAGCGATCAATCTGATGTTCATTGAAATACTTGGAGCAAAAATGGGGACACTTGAAGGTAATTCAAGGTATAAGACGTGAGAGATCAAAATACAGACAAAAACACATCCCAATACACAGCAAAATCCAGCAGCTAACGAGCTGAATTATGGAGTTCAATGCAACTTCATTGCTCTGAGCGCCAATATTTTAAGATAGCCAAGCGTCAGTAGATAAATGACCGAACCAATCAGGTGGTAGTTACTACAAAGCTAGGAAATTATCGATTTAATCAAATTTAGGAGAATATATGTTCCCAGGCCCTTCGGACTACAGATCGACAATACACGGTGTAAATACACATCCTACATCAAGTACCGTAAATAGAAGTACAGGTTATGCAAGATCAACTTCGGCGACACCTCGTTTGACTCAAGCCCAAGCCATACAGTCTCTCACCATAAAAGACCTACGAAAAGAAGCAGCAAAACGTCGTACCAATTTAGCAAACGCTGTAAGTAAGCCGAATAATAGAGAGGCTATAAGAGAAGCAACGCGACAGCTAAATCGTATAAATAAAGTTATGAAACTGAAAGCTGAGGCTAGTGCTCGTGCGAGAGGTGCATTATGATGATGAAAAATAAGAATATGCTCTTGCTAATGAAAACTTAGCTAATACTGACTCATGCACTAATCTCCGGTGACGACTTTATCGGGAGAATGTGACACTCTTATAAACCCAAGCCTTACTATGCATATATCCTACGAGCATCAGCCAGACTTTAGCTGATCTTAAGTCTCGAAGGCTATAAAAACCCCTTTTAAAGTATTAAGTGCCAAGCAAAAAGCCACCCTTCATAAAGGTAGCTTTTTGCTTGCAATAAAAAGAGTAATCGCTCAGTAGGCGTATTTCTTAAGCGATATTGCTGAAGTAAATTATTGGCAGGAATAGATATCGAACTTTTGACTACCGTCGACCATTTCACCGATTGCCACAATTGTATCACCATTGATCTTTGCAGCTTCATTTTTAGCTAAAGTCACCAACTCATCGCTTACCACATCGTCTTTGCGCTTGACAAAGCCAACCTTCTTCTTGCCTACAGAAGTGGTTACCGCCAGCTTCTTACAATTCTGCACATGAATAGGCTTCACCAGCGCAACGTCCTTACCATTATCCGATGGCTTCACCCACTTACACCCCGTAGCGATAACACATAGTGCTAGAACCAACACTCGACCCATATTTCCCCCAAACAATCATTTAATCTCGAATGTCTATCCTACCATAAGATAAAAATTCAGATTGTGACCTAGCAAATTTACAGAACAATTTACGTCATACCGACCGAAGAAAAGACATATATTTTGTGTCGACTAAAGCAGCATTTGGATATCATATTACCTGTGAGGAACCTCGTGTTTTAATCGTTGTAATGGCGGCGAACTCTCGGCTATTAGCCTAGCAATCAAATAGTTCGTCCTGAACTATTTGATGAATACCATTGAAAACCTTAACTGTGCGAAGTTTCTCGATTTTCAATGGCTTGCATCGGCTATGCCGATGTTAGGGCATCCTTGCCCTATAGTAGTTAATCTGGAAAACAAGTTTCCCAGATTAACAGAAATGATAAGAGTTCTATATCATAGACATTCTGCTTTACAGTTTTTCGAAAGGAAAGGTTATGGCCCCGCTCTCAGATATCCGCACGCATATTGAGCAACATATTCATCAAGATGAGAATGAGTGTGTCGCTAATCTATTAGCGCTCAGTAAACTCGATCGTGCAGCGCGAGAAAGAATACTGAAACAATCGAGAGAATTAGTAATACGTTCAAGAGAGAGTAAAGACTCGCGTGGAACCCTGGACGCGTTTTTACAAGAGTTTGGCTTATCTAACAAAGAAGGCATCGCGCTTATGTGCTTAGCCGAATCGCTGTTGCGTATTCCAGATGCCGATACAGCCGATAAACTCATCGCCGAGAAAGTCGCGGTAGGCGACTGGCAGATTCACTTGGGCCAGTCCGACTCCCTGTTTGTCAATGCTTCTACCTGGGGTCTAATGCTGACGGGGAAAATTATTGAACCGGAAAAACTAAGTAAAGATGCACCTTGGTACAACAGCATGATTAGCCGCCTGGGGGAACCGGTTATCCGCACGGCAATGCTGCAAGCGATGCGTATTTTAGGCGGTCAATATGTGCTCGGCCGCACTATTAGTGAGGCCCGTAAAAGAGGCTATAAAGAAAACCGTAAAGGCACGCGTTTTTCTTTCGATATGTTGGGCGAAGGCGCCAGAACCGCAAAAGATGCAAATAAGTATTTCCAAGCCTATAGCGAGGCCATCCACGCCATAGGCAAAGCAAGCAAGTGTGCTAAAGATGATGATGTGAACCAGGCTGATGGCATTTCCATTAAATTATCCGCGCTTCATCCCCGCTACGCATTTTCTCATAAACAAAGGGTTATGGATGAATTACTACCTCGTATTAACGAGTTAGTGGCACTAGCGGCCGAGTATAATATTGGCTTAAATATTGATGCCGAAGAAGCTAACCGCTTAGATATATCGCTAGATTTATTCGAAGCCTTGGCAGAACAAGCAAAACAATTGCAGTGGAATGGTTTGGGCTTTGTCTTACAAGCCTATCAAAAACGTGCTCCGTATGTCGCTAAGTGGTTAATTGCCCTGGCACAAAAAAATAAACAAAAGTTTACTGTTCGTTTAGTAAAAGGGGCTTATTGGGATAGCGAAATTAAACACGCACAAGAGCACGGATTGGAAGATTATCCAGTGTTCACTCGCAAAGCTAATACCGATTTATCGTATCAAATATGTGCAGAACTATTACTCAATGCGCAAGGTTATATATATCCTCAGTTTGCAACCCATAATGCCTACACCATTGCACTGATTTATGAAATAGGCAAAAACAAACACTATGAATTTCAGCGCCTTCATGGCATGGGGCATTTGCTCTACGATCAACTGGTAGAGTCGGTGGAGGATACACCGTCTATTCGCGTCTATGCCCCAGTAGGTGCCCACAAAGACTTACTCCCTTATTTGGTAAGAAGACTATTAGAAAATGGTGCGAATAGTTCTTTTGTTAATCGCTTTATGGATGAGTCGACACCAGCAGATGCGTTAATTACCGATGTTTTTTCCACGGTAAGCGCATATCAGCCCTATCGTCATCCGAGTATTCAGACACCCGAGAAAATTTTTCAACACAGCCAACAACCACGCATTAATGCTAAGGGCATCGATATTGATAACGGTGCTGAAATAATTCCTCTACAAAAGCGCTTAATAGATTTTGGTCAACATCACTATATAGGTGGAGCTATTGTTAATGGCGAAAAAATAGAAAGCCAGCAAGCGATTCACTCCCCTGCCGATGGCTCTCTTGTGGGTTATTCAAGTGAGGTAGGCAGTGAAGATATAGAGCAAGCCTTAGCAAGCGCACACGCCGCTCAAGCACAATGGGATAAATGCCCGGCGGAACAAAGGGCGTTAATTCTTGAAAAAATCGCCGATGGTATAGAGCAACAACAACCCGAGTTTATGGCACTAATATGTTATGAAGCGGGACGTACAATCGCTGATGCCATTAGCGAGATTCGAGAAGCGGTAGATTTTTGTCGCTACTATGCGCAGCTGGCCAGACAGCACTTTGCCACCCCCCACATGATGCCGGGGCCGACAGGAGAAACCAATGCTTTAAGCTTACACGGTCGCGGAATATTTTTGTGTGTCAGTCCGTGGAATTTTCCACTGGCTATTTTTACCGGACAAATTGTTGCCGCTCTGGCTTCCGGTAATAGTGTGATTGCTAAGCCGGCTGAACAAACACCTTTGGTTGCCTCTAAGACTATTGAATTAATGCACAAAGCTGGAATTCCCAAGGAGGTGCTGCATCTTCTTACTGGCGGCCGAGAGCTCGGCGCACAGCTTGTCGATGACTCCCGTATTGCCGGCATCGCCTTTACTGGCTCAACGGCTACAGCAAAACATATTCAGTTGCAATTAGCCAAAAAAGAAGGCCCCATCATCCCCTTTATTGCCGAAACAGGTGGTCAAAACGTGATGATAGTGGATTCCACGGCATTACTTGAGCAAGTTGTAGATGATGTTATTGCCTCTTCCTTTATGAGTGCCGGTCAGCGTTGCTCAGCGTTGCGTGTCTTATTAATTCAAGAGGATATCGCCGATAACTTAATCGACATGTTAAAAGGTGCCTGCGATGAAATTACCATCGGTCAACCATGGCAGCTAAATACCGATGTGGGTCCTGTAATTGACAAAAATGCCCAACAAATGTTGTTAACACATATTCAAAGAATGCAGCAGGAAGCTAAAGTTATCTATAAAACAGAAAATAATAGGCTTCCATCATCAGGTACTTTTGTTGGCCCACATATTTTTGAATTGGATAGCCTTAAACAACTTAACGGAGAAGTTTTCGGGCCAATCCTCCATATTCTACGCTACAGCGCAAACAAGCTTGACACTGTTATCGATGATATTAACGCCATGGGCTACGGCTTAACACTGGGCTTACATTCACGCATTGAGAGCAAAGCAGACTACATTTTTAGCCGAGCAAAAGTAGGCAATACCTATGTGAATCGCAACATGGTTGGTGCTGTGGTAGGCGTTAACCCCTTCGGTGGGCAAGGGTTATCGGGTACAGGCCCCAAAGCCGGTGGCCCCCATTATTTATTTCGTTTTGCGACTGAAAAAACACTAACAATAAATACTGTGGCAACAGGTGGCAATGCGCAATTGCTCTCCCTAGAACAATAAAATGTGCCTAGACAAAATGCTCAATAGTCGACAGGCTTCAATATCGACGTCATAAATGTAATATTAAGCTACGGCACTTATTGATAAGTGCCAATAATAATTACTCCATTTACGATCGAGCTCAACAGCAAGAGCCCCGACATTTTATTGCTTAAAGCAATAAAATGTCGCGATCTTATAATCTTTCTCCCTTCCTCCGAACTTATTTTTTAAGATCGCACTAACACAGCACACACCTAACTTAATAAACTTAATTTAAAGATTATAAATAATGGCAGACATATATTTACCAAGATTCGGGGCAGTGACAACGGATCGAGCTTCACAAATATTTTCAGATTCGACTACTTGTAAAAGTAAGTATCATAAAGCAATTTCTCATTCACCAGTACTTTCACAAGATAACACCAGACTAAATAGCCTTCTAGAGCCATTAGGAATGAAGGACAATGATAAAATTTCACGATCCGAACAATATACTGGGCTTTCATTAAGTGGCAAAAAAGGCGCAATTAGAACACATAAAAGCATATCTTTACCGCCTAATATCACTAGAGAAGCAGCATACCGCGCTTGCTGCCATATAGAAAAATTAATGAACGAATGGGCTCATAAGGATATCAAGTGGGAGGGAGAAGGTTTAAATCTTAGCCTCACACACAGAAGTTTTCCTTTACAAAATATTCCCGATCTCAGAGTAACCGGTAGCGTCTTGGATATTCGTCCTGGGCATCATGTAATGATCGAGGAGAACTATCCAGACGAATATTCGACTCAAGATCATTATCAGCTTTTTAGGTTAAAAGAAGGAAAAAAAGGAAACATTGAAGTTCACTATAACGCTATTATTATGAACCAGAAAAAAGATGAAAATAGTTCAACCATTAATAATAACGCTTTATTTAATCGAATGTTTTTCTCTTATGATTATGCATCAAGACAAAATAACATGTTGAAAGATTTAAAAAATATGGCAATCGAAGAACAAAAAAAAATTGATGCAGAAAACCAAAAAAATAATTAAGTAGCTGACGAGATTGCTCTCATAGATGAATCGATATTTAACCCAAGAAAAATACCGGTTCATCGAATATACTAAACAAGAAAAGCTGTCAATATAGACCTAAAAATTAAAATACACTCTTCATAATCACTGTGGTTTTCATGTAGCAAGATTGCTATTCCAAATATCACGATGGTATTTCCATTGGCCGTTTACCTTTTTCCAAACAACAAGATACTTACCAATATCGGCGACTGCTCCCCCTTTTTTCATAAGGTATGAACCCACTTCAATCGCGGTATCATCGATGAAGTCCAGCTCTATGGTTTCTAAATTTGCATCGGTAATACCTGCATCCAATACCCCCCGCCAATAGCTGTTAATGGCATCTTTATCAGCAAGTGTTTCGCCGTGAGGTTGGAGCATTTGACCTTCACTGGTATAAATCGAAGCTAAACGCTCAACACTGGTTTCATCGGCATCACGTATTGCCGTTTCCACACCTTTGTTAATTTGCATAATCGCCTCAGCATCAGGCGAATGTTGAAATGAATTCATGCGCGTTATCTCTTATTAAAAAATTTTTTGTATTGGGCCTTGTTCAATAGCAAGATTTCCACTTTCTTTCCATACTGAAAAAGAGCCATCAAATAGAGCCGCATCAATACCTAAAACTTTAAGAGCGATAAGAATTACTGTGCCAGCATAACCTGAGCCACAGGAGGATATTAATTTAGCTCGATCAATATTCGATATTTTTTTATTAAATATAGCCCTTATAGATACCTCATTTTTAAACAAACCCGAAACATCATCCAATACAGAAAAGTAAGGAATATTGATGGCGCCGGGTATATGACCTGTATCTGATTTTGAGGGATCACCCCCATAATTAACAGGACCTCGCGCATCAATCAAAGATACATTGTCTGCCCTATTTTTAATACGTTCAAGGCCGACACTTAAATCACTGCGTTCAGATACTAAGAAGCGGCCTTCTTCAACATAGCCAATCGTTGTCGTTGTAGGAAAATCTTCCGCAATCCAGTATTGCCAACCGCCATTAAGTACTTTGACATTTGAAAAGCCCCAGTAACGCATCGCCCACCAAATTCGACCTGCTAACATATGATGATAGTCATCGTATAAAACTACCAAATCGGTTTCAGATATTCCCAATTCCTTAAATGCCTTCTGGGCATCTTTTTTTGAAGCGATTGGGGCTAAGCCAATAGGGAGATCTTGCTGCAAAAAATACTTAGTCCAATCAAGATAGATTGCAGCCGGGATATGCCCTTTTAGGTAATCATCATAATTACTTACTGGCGGCGCACCCCAATTGCCTCGAATATCAAAGACTTTGACATTTTTTTTGTTTAGCAAAGGTTGTAATTCTAATGCTGAAATAAGCGGAGAAGTATTGTCAACTATTTTCATAGCAGTACCTCTGTCCTATTGTTTTTTTGATATATCATAGGGAACAGCATCAAGAGGTTTTTCGTATGCGACAAACATGACACATTCAATATTGCTTGCACAAAAACCGTCGTGAGGTAATTGTTCAGGGCCATAAGCAAAGTCCCCTGATTTCAAAATAGCTTTTTCTTGACCTTGATAAATAGTATGGAATTCACCAGAGATCATAACCATATGCTCAGCTGAAGTATGGGTATGAAAAGGAATTTTAGCCTTACTTGGAAATTTCAGAAAAATATCCATATTGTCGCCACCTAATTGACCATGTAAAACGGCAAATTTACAAGGCAGAAAGTCAGGGCAGTTAAGCCATTCAAGCTTGGCATTCGCCAAAGAGAAAGACATAGCTTTTTTTGACGGTGAAGATTCTGCTGAGACTATCGAAGCAATAGTAAAGCTAAATAAAAAAAAGCTTGTCTTTACTATCTTTGACATTAAATTAAAATTAGCAATCATAAAAATTCTCAATAATTAATTTAGAGCAAGTAAAAGTTAGGCCACTGCACCATTCAAAATTGCACGGCTTTCTTCAAGGGTAATAGCTTGATGTTCACCTAACTTTGTCATACCGTGCAGCTGTAGCCGCTTAATAATTTTCTCAATCGCTTCTTGCTTGGTTTCTACATGTTCAGTCAATTGAGTGCGAACATTCAGTTGCTGATAAAAAGATTCGATTTCTTGAACAGTTAACTCAGCAAGATCATCACGCTGAGATAGGCCAAATACATTGCGCCCCATTTGCTCAAGTTTTCCTTTCTTAGCAGTTAGTTGATTACGCAATAATGACGGTTGGACAATCGCCAGTGAACGTGCATGATCGACGCCATATAAAGCGGTGAGTTCATGTCCAATCATATGCGTAGACCAATCCTGTGTAACACCCAAACCAATAAGACCATTGAGAGCTTGATTAGCAGCCCACATTAAGTTAGCTCGCCACATATCATCTTGCTGATTAAAGTTGTCTGCGATGTTCTTTAGGCTTTTTAATAATGCTTCAGCGTATCCTTCTTGTACCAGTGCGCCAGTTGGAAAGGTCAGATATTGTTCACAAACATGCACCCAGGCATCGACAATGCCATTAACAAGTTGTTTTTCTGGTAATGTTTTCATTACATCAGGATCCATTACCGCAAATACCGGCTGCACATAAGCGCTGGCAAATGCCAGTTTATCTTGAGTTTCCGCTTTAGTAATAACAGAGTTGGCATTAGATTCTGAGCCAGTCGCAGGCAAAGTGAGAATGGTGCCTAAAGGCAAGGCCTTTGTGATAGTGTATTTGCCTTCAAGTATGTCCCAGCCATCACCCTCATAACAACTTGCAGCGGCAACATATTTAGCACCATCGATGACAGATCCACCTCCTACCGCGAGGATGTAATCTATATTTTTACTTTTGGCGATAGCCACGGCTTTATCCAAGGTTTCTTTGGTTGGGTTTGCTTCAATACCACCAAATTCAAGCCATTGGTAATTACTCAAAGCGGCTTCAACCTGGTCGTAAACACCGTTCTTTTTAATGGAACCAAAGCCGTAAAGCACTAGTACACTGCTATCCTTGGAGATTAAGTTTTTTATACTTTCAATTTGTCCTTGACCAAATTGAATTTGAGTAGTGTTTTGATAAGAAAAATTCATTTATTTTATCTCTGTATTTTTATTTCAAGTGTAAGGCGTAAAACATTATAACTTTACTATATGGGCTAAATAATCTTCTGCGGATTGGTCTATATCCCGTTGCGATGCTTCCAGAGCGCTATAAAATACAAATGGCGGTAGATAATTCATCTGTGTTAGTTCAACTGTTTGTTGAATGGGCTTTAGAAACTCACTCATAGAATAATTATTTTCTCCCCCCGCCTGATAGGATTGCCCAGAGCAACCTGTAGATATAGCTAATACTACCGACTTGCCTTTTAGCGCTTCACCACCAATACCGTAAGCCCATTCATAGGTCAATATATCGTCGACCCACTTCTTCATTAGCGGCGGCATGGAATACCATAAGAAAGGGAATTGAAAAACAATAAGCTCGTGTTCGCTTAGCAGCCGTTGCTCTCTAACCACATCAAATTGCCAGTTTGGATAATTGGTATATTGTAGATTCAAAGTTACATCACGATACTTTCTAAGAACTTCAACCCATGTAGCATTAACACTAGATGCTTCTATATTGGGGTGAAAAACATTGACTAAGATTTTCATTTTACTTCCCTAGATTTTAAATTCTGTCTAGATAATAGTTGTCTCCGTTAAGGCGTTTATGCTTTCTAAACAGAACCTGAAGACCGAAAGTATAAGAAGTGAAGATAATTCAGGGATAATTATTTCATTACTGTTGTATATGTTTTGCTAACAATTCTCCAGCCGACATTTAGTTTCAACAAAGTTAGGTAATCGTAGAAGTCTCGATCGGGAAGATCGAGGTGTACTTTTGCAAAAGCCATATCGTTGGTCACTTCAATCTGCATAATTTCACCCTTGTGTGGAGGAACATTACCCGCTAAAACCATCTCAATGAGGCTGTCACGGGGTTGAAACTTTACATTGCCATCTTCATCAAGTGAATGTAAGTTAGTACTTGAATAAAATGCCGCTTGAATACGCTCTCTGGCAATCTCTGGACGGCTAATACCTGTTAAATAATTGTTTACGGCGGTTTTAACAGCCTCTTGTTCGGCATTGCTAGACATATTTATTTCTCCACGATTTGTTGTTTGAGCAAACTGGCTAGATTTTAAATTATTAGTGCTTTTTTCATTAGCTGAAGCAAATGTAGATAATACAATTGCGATAAAAATACATGCATTTAGTAATTTAAATTGTGTAATCTTCAAAATATCTTTCTCCACTTAACATTTAAACGGATGAGATTTGTCAAAATATCTCCGCCATGAATGTAAAGCTCAAATGCATTACTCATGACCTGAAAATATTGTAATCATCTTGTCTGAGAATAATAATAGGGTATTTTTGCAAATAACTATTGCAGCTGAGCAACAATAGAGATTACTAATACAGAGCTAGTGACTTATTTTTTAATCACGTATAGAGATGGCCTTAGATAAAGTATATTGAAAAGGATGGTGGAAATAAGATTGATTCAACGCATAGGTTTTTGCTGAAACCACATGACGTGTTTCAGCGAAATTGATATAGATTAAGGTGTTGCATCTATTGATATGAGCGAGGAGTTTTTAACCGGGCAACCATTCCAGTATAGCTTTCCCAATATCCTCGGGAGAATCCTCTTGAATAAAATGAAGCCCCTTTACCGTCACTTCTTTTAAGTTCGGCCAAGTACGCACAAAATCTCTCGCATATCCCGCTAAGAATGCGCCAGGCTCAGCGTTGATAAATAGTTTAGGTAGATCTGAGGATTGGGATAAGTACTGCGCGTAGTTTGCAATTAAAGCAACTGTTGCTGCAGGTTCACCTGCAATGGGCAGTTGTCGGGGCCCGGATAACATCGCCCTTCGCGCTTCTCCTGCCTGGATAAATGGCCGACGATACTCATTACGTTCAATATCACTCAATGGTCTAGTCACAGCAGCAGGCAGTAATGTTTCGATAAAAAAGTTATCCTCTAAAACCATTTTATCCCCCTCTTTAGAACGCAAACGTCCAATGGGATCATGCAGATCTTTGGGGAAATCATCCCAACTGGGAAAAGGTGTCACAATGGCCTCCATAAACGCGATTCCTTTAACCGACTCTCGATGTTGGTTAGCCCAGTGAAAGCCAACCCCAGATCCCCAGTCATGAAGTATTAAGATCACATTGTGTGTGACACCAACAGCCTCCAAAAGCGCAAAAGTGTAGCGACAGTTCTCCTCTAAGGAATAATTACTATTGTCGGTACTTTTGTCGGTACTTGCCAACTTTTCAGAATCCCCCATGCCAATCATGTCGATCGCTATTAAGCGGCCTCGGCCCTCTATATAAGGCATGATATTGCGCCATAGGTAAATCGACGTTGGATTGCCATGTAAAAAAACAATTGGATCGCCGGAGCCAACATCCACGTAAGCCATCTTCTTACCTAATACGGTTTTGTATTGTTTGTCGTATGGCAGCGTTTCTGAATTACCCTTCATGTGATTATTTTGTGTCATTTTATAAATTTCCACTCATTGCTGTTAGCAAAGCCAAATTAATATATGATTGAGTCATACAATAATTCAGATAGAAAACCTTGTCTATATATTTTTATGAGCGAGTCATATATAGTAGAAGGTATGAACAATGAACATTACCTCGGGAATCTTATTGGCGCCTTCGCGACCAACATTGCCAACCGCATCGAAGAACAGGTCGCGACTTTGGGAGGGCGAAGTCTAAATCACGAATCTGCACTGGTGGCAATTCATTATCACCCCAATGATACGATTGATACCTTAAGCAAGGTACTAGGACTATCTCATTCCGGTGCCGTAAGGCTTGTAGATACGCTAACAAAAGAGAATTTAGTTGTGCGCCATAAGAGTACTGCGGACGCGCGCTCTGTGGTGCTCTGTGTAAGCCAGAAAGGAAAATTGCGCGTGGAAAAGATATTACAGGCACGCCAAAAAGTAACGGCGCAAATACTGTCACAATATAGTGAGGAAGAAAAGCAAGCTATCGCCCAACTACTAGAGCCTGCTATGAGCAAACTGGCGAAAGAGCCTATTGCCGCAAGACGCGTTTGCCGGTTATGCAATGAAGATGTATGCCGCTCAATGGGGTGCCCGGTAGAAAAATCGGTACACGTTTCTTCAATGTAATTTAGTTATGCGTTATTGCTTAACTGTTCACCCAATACAAACATACGTTGGATGAATAAGTAAACGTGCAAATAAAAAAACCGCTTTCAATAAAATTGAAAACGGTTTTTTATGAGCATCCTTAAAAATAAACTACTTATAATATCCTATAAGAACACTCCATATTCACTTTCTGTTGTTAATCAATCCCCAAAACTGCTTCTGTATTTCCGTATATTAACAATCCTTCAAAACGCGGTACTACTTCTTCGCGCCAGTAGTATATAGTCATCCCTGACAATAATTCCGTTTATGTCCCTTTTCCCTAACACATCCTAAAACACACCACTACATATCAACTTTAATACACAATATCCGTATTTTATTCGCCTTATCCGTAGCATCTAACACACACATAACACACAACTCTTACACAATCTCCAACACAAATTCCTAATTTTTGTGCTTAAAATTCCATTTAACTTTATAAAAAATCCTTCTCTTCCTATTCCTAACCACACTACTGTTACAAAAAACTCTTGTAATACATCAATTCCGTTTAATGAAAAAATTCCTATAACCCTATTTCAATTCCTTTGTTTTTTTCTTATCACACCATCCTTTTTCCAACACTTCTCTATCACACAACAACACACTAAATATTCAAACGTCCTTGTAGTACAGGGTTATTCCTTTTGCTCCAACACACACTAACACTTCAACACTACTATCTACTTTCTCAACATCCATGTAGCTTTGATTTTCATCCTAAGCTCCAACACTTCAAAAACCAGAGGTATCCATTACACAATATACATATAGCAAAAGCTAAGCCAACATTTAAAAAAAGGTAAACATCTTGTAAATAAATTAAAAATAGCGTTTTCTGAACGGTATTTTTTAAACTTAACGTTTACCTTTATAAAAAAAATGCCAAATGCGTCTACTTTTTAATTTGCTTCAGCTAAATAAAATACAAAAAAGACACAAAATAACTTTGTTTTTTTCCACAATTAAGCTCTAAAAAATCATGCTCTTTTAAGTAAAAATAAATAGAGAAACACAAAATCAAAATATTAGATAGATTGATAAATTAATCGACACGCACAACCCAAGCCAAGATAGAGAAATGAGGCAGAGATTTGCCATGAACCAATGAAAAATGAGCTAAGCGCTTGATAAGTATAGGGAAATGGCTATTTAACCCGCTATTTTTATCACTTAATGACAAGTATTTAGCTAAAGTGCAGTGATAACAATTCCGTCACGAGAGTGGATTTTAGGTAAGGGAGAAGAGTTATCTACAAATAGATACAAAGGGGTTAAGAAAATCTCACTGCCTAGGTAATAAGCGTGATAGCCATCATATGTATGCCGGTTTGGAATATGATGTATCGAGACTTAAAAGGATCAATCATAGCCTTATATTCCAGACATAGCGCTAGGGAAGTTATTGTAATATTAGTCGACACATACGCCACAATAAGCAATATCATGCAGCTTGCAGCTTCGATCTGCAGGCATACTAGCCCCCTATCCTCAGCTCACTATGCTCAGCAAGAGGATTACAGAAGGCAAGAAAACAAAAAAATAAATAAGCTTAAATGAGTTCGGCGAGAACACCCAAAATAGGCGCATCAGTTAGCCACCATCCCACAAAACAAATAATTGCAGCGAAGGTAATTAAGCTAAAGTCAGCTATGGTACAGTGATAGCCATGTTTACTAGCGTAGGCAACCATCACAGGGTGAGAGGCGATACTGGCGAAAGCCAGAGCAACAATCACGCCTGGAGCACCCGCCATCCAGCCACCCAATAAAATCGAGGCAATCAAAATCACGGCACTTACTGCGCTAAACTTCATTTGGCTAAAAGAATCCCCACAGGCAAGCATAAAAGGCATTAGAGTTCCTGTAAGCGCCCTGCCCACCTGCCCTAAAGCGAGAATTTGCAGCATCCAACCACCGTCGAGATAGCGATCATCATAAAAGCCTTGAATTATTTTATCGCCAATTAACGCGACCACCACACACACCACCATATAGGCAGCGTTGAGCATATTGCGTACTCTTTTAATTTTAGAGTGATCACTGTTAGTGTCATCGATAACCTGCTTAAAATAAGGATGCAAAATACGAGTAGAAAAGTTAACAGACAGCAGCGCCACAATCGCCGCCCAAGTGGCCGCGACCGAATAAATCCCCAACTCACCCATCGTTAGAAAACTTCCTAGTATCAGACGGTCGCCTTGCACCGTGATATAGGAAATAGTCGATGATATAAGAATCCACTTGCCAAAACTGGTAAGGGTTTTAACTGCTTTTTTATCCCAGGCAAACTTACTATGATGTCCCTTGAAAAGCACATAGCTCAGTATTACGTCTAATACAGAAGCAAATACATGGCCGACAACCAAGGCCCAAATACTTTTCCACCACCACGCGCAGACAATTACTACCACAAGCCCTGCTACCTGCACACCCAAGTCCACTAACATTTGCGCTTTGAGATCAAGACGCTTGTCATAGGCCAGCACGGCTATAGATTTAAAACCAGTAATAAAAGTGCCGCAGGCGATCACCATAAGCACCGGGGCTAATACAGCTTCGTCATAAAAATTTGCTAGAGGGAACGCGATGATCGCCGCCAGTATTGCAATTACAGCGGTGCGGCAAATCTGCAAAGTCCAAGCCGTGCGCATAAATTGAGGGTCATTGATGCGATCACTATTAACCACACCCTCCCTAAGACCGACATCAGATAGCTGGCCTAGGCCAACAAGGACAGCAGTTACGATGGCCATAATACCGAAGATCTCGGGAAACAGCAGACGCGTCAGAATCAAATTACCAAATAGGCGAATGACTTGATAACCGCCACTACCCAAAATCACCCAAAATGTCGCCTGAACAGCAGGAGAAGATTTTAAACTACGCACTCGCTCAGCGACTTGTGCAGGTGAACGAGGCAAAGATGATAAAATTGATTTCATGTAACAGCATTCCTAATATGCTAAAAAATCACCATTTAATGTGGCCGTTATCATACCGTATTTCTTTGAGCAGGCTCTAAGTCAGCAAAAGAAACAAGCGCCGCTTTAGCATCTCACTATTCATTTGCACACATAAACCCTTATGCACTATCGCTAAGTGCTAGCTTTTAAACAGGGAATTTACATCGAGAAAAGAATTCTCATAGAGCCAATCCACGGTATGTCATGTCATTCCATTTATTGCTACAGGATGAGTAAATAACTGCTGCGAAGTTTAAGGGAAATTCGCTTTAGAGAAAAGCACTGCATACACCACTTCTTTTCCACAACGATGATTTTCTATCAAGAAAAATGCCCTATACCAGAGATTAATCCAAGAGTATAGACTCAAAATTCAGCCTGTGAAATTTTTTGTGTGGATAAAAATAATCGTATTGCAGGCACGAAATAGAATATAACAAAATTTAGACACCAAGCGCCAAGCCATGCTAGCCGTGGCCTGTAGCCAGATACCCCAAGTTTATCCACAGTCCTATTCTAGATATTGTTGATATCTTTATGATGAAAACTCCAGCAAAGCGATTAGCAATATGCCAATTTTTTTGTTTAAAAAAATACTAGCGCCTACTAACACCACACTCACGTACCACGCCATTTTACTAATAGTAAATATAGGTTTATGTTATCAACTCAAGTAATGGGGAAATAACAATGGCTTACGCTGCAGACTTTTATATACAGGAAAATATTATTGGCTATACTGGCGACAGCCAAAATAAGCCTACCGTCTATTTTAGATCGGGCCACAAATTCGGGCGAATAACCCAAGCCTACCCGGACTCAAACTACCAGGGCAGAAGCCTAGTAAGAGAATATACTGATTACAGCATCAGTAATCGCCCACCTAAGGGCACAGCGGAAGAATATTATAATGGCGAAGTCCGCCATTGCAGTCGCTATCCATTTATCCCCGTAGATGACAATGACTCACTTAAAGCAGTATTAGCAATAGCCATCGCTTCATATCCCTACAAGAAGCCTATCTACAGTAAATAGCCTGATAATAGAATTAAAAAAGAATAGTCTTGTCCTATGCTTACTTTTAAAATTATTGGCTAATTATAAAATGGTCTCTTTTATATAGTGTATGATTTGCGAGCAAGCCAAAGAGCCATAAGAGAAACATATGAAATATTTAATAACAGCGTTACTCTTTATATATTCACTACAGACCCAAGCAGGGAAAGTGGATGATGGAGTGATCACAAAACTCGCCATCAACAAAAACATTGGCAATACAGTGTTTATATATACCAACGAAGCCAAGGATACAGACCCTCAGTGCCAAACCAATCACGCCTGGCGTTATGTTTTGGAACTACAAACAGATATAGATAAATCCCTGTTTTCCATGCTATTAGCCGCAAAAGCCGGTGGAGCAAAAGTGCGTCTCAACGGCAATAGCCTTTGCGACACATTTTCAAGTGTAGAAACGCTTCGTTATGTGGAAATTAAACCTTAAGTGATTTATCAACAAAAGATAAAACCACCTTTCTTAATTATTCAAACACTAATTTATTATTATTTCTTTTTACCCGATGTTTGATCTGCTGCTGCATAAAGTCAAAGCCTCCCACTTTGTGCAGGAGTGTATCTACACTTTGTTTTTCTTCACCGTGTAACGAGTGATAACAATCCAACACTCGCTGCACTTTCCATTGATGGAAGCTTAGCATCTTGCGCTTACCTGCCACACCCGCAATTGTAAAATCACATTCACCCAACGCCCTAGGAATTGGCTTATGGTTATTATCACCGGCGGACTGATGGGAGCTTTGATGGTTATAAAACTCGGCAATAGCTGCAACGGTGTTGATTAGCACAGGCCATTGATCTCGAAACATACCCGTTAAGAGTGGTAATAAGGTTTCCGGTATTTCATCGTTGGTAGGTAACGCTCCGACAGGCTTGGGAGGCGCTTTAAGCTCTTGATCCCAGCGTACAACATTCGCAGCTTTTCCTAAAATCATTTTTTTGGGAGCAGGATCATGAAGTAAATGACCTGAAAGTGGCCCCATAAGTGCGAAATCACCGAGTGTGGCTGCATCACCTAACAAATAACGGTGTTTGGCAAAATGTGCGTCTAGCTGCACTAATACTTCTTGTTCGAACCACTGTTCAATAGCATCACGTGTTTGATCGTTAACACCAAGCATAGGTAAGTAACCACTGAACTTTTTACTAAGCTTGCGGCCGACAAAATTCTGCACAAAGTGAGGCATGCGAGGAAAAGCCACTTGCCCAAACTCGCGGTATATTTGCATTGAATTATCATGATTCCAGCGATAGTGCATCGCGGGAATCACCAGCCACTCATCGGCAAAAAGCTCGAATAAGTAGGAGACCAGTTTTTGCTTAGGGCCAATAGGAATCACCGGGCGCTCTGTCTCGCGTGCTTCAATCGTATCGATAATGGCTGATGTATCTTGAAAGTAAGCTCCGTCAGGCATCTTAACTACAGGTATAAAGCGCACCCCAGTATTGGGGATAATGATATTTTTATACACCTTTAAAGAGGAGAAAACCTCATTGAACTCTATATTTTTATAGCGCAGGTAGGCCCGAGCTTTACCCGTGTAAAGTGAAAACTCTGTACCGTACAAGGTGTAATTTTGTGACATAACGGTATGCTCTTTGAATTGTTGAAGTAGATGAAATATGAGAGTCAAGACCCTACAAGCCATGGCGATATAAGTTATAGCGGCTTAGCTTATAGCTACCCTTTGACATATATTATTATTTTTTATAAACCAGCAAGACTACACATCATACTCTTCAGGCCCAGATGCTCACACTACTTTTTCTTCAATCAGACGGTTTTAGTGCGATATGTATTTTTTTTAGCCGTTGTTCGCGCTTACTGCACTTGTGAACCATAATTAACCTAGTGCCTCCTTACGAGTAACAATGAAATGGACAAAACCTTAGTATTTATAGCAAAGAAGGCCGAAAATACATTTTTTTATATCGAAATAAGATAAGAATTTTGGACATTAACTGCTAATTCAAAGAAGCTAAAGAAATTAGAAAAACAAAGGTCATAGAAAGGTTCACTTAGGCTATGCTCAAAGAAAATATTGCTGTCATCATCAGTATTGAGATTGCAGCTATATTGCTCGTCGTTTGCTTTCTTCTCCTGTATAAAATCCGTTCGCTAAGGGAACTGGTGAAAAAGTTACAGAGCAGAATGATGGAGCTTGTCAATAAAATAAAGAATATGCACCTGCTGTCGAAGAATGATGCCCAAGAGAAAGATGAGCGCACCTATATCTTCCACGTCAACGAAGAGCTTCTGAAAACCAGAAAGTACCATGCACAGCTCAACTCAGAACGCGATATCACCTTGGATATATCACCAGATACAGAGCTTCCTAAGCGAGCTGCCGCCTTGCGTCATGCGGTATTACTTGCTGAAAAAGAAGCCATACACAATACCGAACAGGGAGAAGAATCACCCGACTGGTTATCGATTGGCAAACGATATCAACAAATTTTCTCTTTTTATGAAGACTACGCCACACAAGAAGACAAGGCCCCACAATTAGAAGAGAACACAGAACAGATTGAGGTACTGAACCAAGAACTGGAAAACGCCAAGAAGCGTATTGACAACCTTTCTCGCTTTCAAACCATGTATTTCGATTTAGAAGCCCAATGGAACGCCAGTAAAGATCAGGCCGACAGCTACTATAATAACATCAGCAATATGATTGCCAGCATAGATGGCGGAGCAGAAATTGAAGAGGCCTTAAAAAACTATCGCAATGTTTACAATGATTTTGAAACGATTATTCATCGAGACATAGATGGGCCTGCAAGTGGCACCACCACGATAGTGGAAAGAATTGAGGTCAGAGACGAACAAACAGTCAATGAACTGCGCCAATTACGGGAGGTAACCGCCGGTCAACATCAAACGATAGAGGAACTGCAGGCAAAACTTGTTGCTGCTGACTCCCAGGAAGAACGCACACAAATTATCACAAGCTTGCAAGACGAACTGGAAAAGCAAAAACGTTTTATGCAGGAAGCGGATACATGTATTCAACTGATGGAGGATGAGCTAAATAACGCGCAAATTGAAGTAGACGCCTTACATCGCCGGCTAGAACAACTTCCAGCCGTACAAAACGAAATTGCGACGCTAGAGAAACAAAATGATATATTTAGAAGAAAAATAGAATCGATCTCCGCTGAGAACGAGCAACTTGTCTTACAACTTGAACAACAAAACGTCAATACAACCATCAGCAGTAATGAAGACACATCAAAAATCAAGCAAGAACTGCAAGAGTTGGAAACGCGCTATGCCAACTTAGAAGAGAAATTCCTCGATCTAAAAATGAGCCAGTAGCGCATCATATGGGTATCTCAAACAAGCGCAATGCCTTGCAAGTTTAACACTCCCATTTCGTGGTTAATACAGGTGTTTGAATTTCCATTATCAGTTTCTATTATCCTAAAAGTCCTACACGACAATCAAATTGACTATATCGGACAGTAAAATAGTGACTATTTAGTAGTTAAGGCGCTATTTAAGTAAGGAATTAATAGGTACAATTAAAACCAATGACCATCTGATAACTTAATGCAAAAAGAAAGGAAAACTGGCTGGACGCAATAACTAAAAAACAGTACCCCATGAGTCAAACAAAAAAAACAGCCGAATCTAGCCTAAGCTCTTCACCTTTACAGTCACGACAAAATGACGTGCGCACCATTATTTGTTTTGCAGCTTCAACAACAGTAGTGGCAAATAATTATGATTCTTGGGCAGCATTATCGATACTAGACATCATACTAATGATAGGAGCCTTTGTTTACACTCTGGCGACCTACATTTTTTTAATCAAACGTAATAAAAGCGATAAGTACCAAGACTTATTTAATAATATTACAACGATCGATGCCGCTGTTATTGGTTTTATTTTAAGCTTTATACAGTTTAGTATTTTACCAACCATGCTGTTTATCATCATGATTCAGTTTAATAGCCTGATTAATGGTGGTATACAAAAATGGACACGTGATAATTTAGTATTCGTGCTGGGCGTGGTTGTAACATTTTTGCTGTGGCAACCACAGTGGGATTTTTCCAATAATCTGGCCATCGGAATTGTTAGCCTGATCGGTGTTTTTACCTATTTTTGCATTTATGCTATTCACCTTAATCTGCATATTAAACGTCTGGAAGCTCATGGCAAAAAGCTTGTTAGTGAGCAAGTTCTGCATAAGCTACGTACCTTTAAATTGTCACGTTATCTCACACCAACAGTGTGGCGAGCGGTTAATCAAGGACAGGAAAGAATATTGAAGGCTGAGCGTAAGCCTGTCACTGTATTTTTCTCTGATATCGAAGGTTTTACTTCTTTATCAGAAGAACTTGAATCGGAAGCGGTGACCGATATTCTCAATAATTACTTAACAGAGATGACTAAAATTATTTCCCATTTCGGTGGCAACATCGATAAATTTATGGGCGATGGCTTAATGGTTCTCTTTGGTGACTCACAAACGAAGGGGGTAAAATCAGATTGCGTGAGATGTGTCTGCATGGCAATACAAATGCGCAAAAAGATGAAGGAGTTACAAACAAAGTGGTATAACCAAGGTATTAAAAAGCCTCTGCGCATTCGAATGGGAATAAGTTCTGGCTACTGCACTGTAGGAACTTTTGGCACCAATAATTACGCTTACTACACAGCCTTAGGTACTCATGTAAATTTAGCTAGCCGACTGGAGTCGGCCTCTGAAGCAGGTGAAATCTTGATATCACACGAAACATGGTCACTCGTTAAAGATGTTGTTCTCTGTCGCGACAAAGGTGAAATCAACGTCAAAGGTTTCAACTACCCGACCAAAGTATATCAAGTGGTAGACCAGCGTAAAAACCTAGGAAAAAACCAAAGCTACTTTGAAGAAAATGCCGAAGGATTCTCCATGCATTTAGATTTGGATAAAATACGCAACTACGATAAAGCAAATATTATTGCATCTCTTGAACGTGTGGCCGAGCACGTAAGAGATAAAATTATCTAATGCTTATTCCCAATTACTGCCGAGGCAAACGCCCGAAAGGCAGTCCTACCTCAGCACTTGAGCGATATGGATTGATATCTAAGCCCCCTCTTCGGGTATAGCGCGCAAAAACACTTAAAAAAGATGGCTGGCACTTGAGCATAATGTCTTTGAAAAAGGCTTCAACACAACTTTCGTGAAAATCTTGATGGCCTCGATAGGAAACAACATAGCGTAAAAATGACTCAGGTAAAATCTCTTTACCTGAGTATTCAATCCAGACTGTCGCCCAGTCAGGTTGTCCGGTTACAGGACAATTACTCTTTAATAGGTGACTGTATAACTGCTTACGCTCCACATGCTTTGACGAACACTCAAGTAAATCTGGGTTTGGCTCGTAGCAATCCACAGCAACATCTAGTTGGTCAACACAATAGCCACTTATAGCAGCAACTTGAGGAAAATCCTCTACGCCATAAATACGTACATCAACACTGTCTTGTACACAGACGGATAAATCCTTCTTTAGTACCTCAGCGACAATATTTCTTGTCGCGTATGTCATCTGATTAAAGGAGTTGAGGTAATATTTAAACGACTTTGACTCAATAATATTTGCCGAGTGCGCAGGAAAACTAAATTCGGCAATCGCCACTTGAGGTACACCATTAGAATTTAACCACGACAACTCAAATGCGGTCCAGAGATCGAAACCCTTGAATTCCGGCACCTCATCGCCCCACAACGCATCACGCGCCAAACGCCTGGGAATAGGGTCGAGCAAACCTGCATCATAGGTTTGCGGGTAATCAAGGTCTCGGCCAAGTTTACTATCCTGATGAGATGTTTTATCCGTCATAGCTTTACGTCCGAAGTTTTTTGCCGCGGTCAAGCAAGTACATACAATAAGCAAAGAGCACTGCAATAAAAATCAGTATACCGATAAACGATACTGCAATACTCACATCAGAAACGCCCAAAAAACCATAGCGAAAGGCATTCACCATATACAATACAGGGTTCAATTGCGAAACGCCCTGCCAGAATTCTGGAAGTAAATCGATGGAGTAGAAAACACCGCCAAGATAGGTCAAGGGGGTTAATACAAAGGTGGGAATAATTGAAATATCATCAAATGAATTAGCATAAATAGCATTAATCATTCCCGCCATTGAAAACAACAGTGACGTCAAAAAGATAACAGCCACAATAACCGCAACATTGTGAACATGTAACTTGGTAAAGAAAAACGAAATAATGGTCACAATCCCACCAACAAGTAATCCGCGCAGAGAGCCGCCCAAAACATAGCCACATAAAATCACATAATTGGGCGTCGGACTAACCAGCAGCTCTTCCACACTTTTAGTAAACTTAGCACTATAAAAAGAGGACACCACATTTGCGTAAGAATTACTAATCACCGACATCATAATGAGGCCAGGCACCACAAAGGACATATAATCATAGCCCCCCATCTGGCCAATCCTAGAGCCGATCAAGGAACCAAAAATGAGAAAATACAGCACCATGGTGATAACAGGTGGAATGAGCGTTTGCACCCATATACGCAGGAAGCGTCTAATTTCACGGCGAATAATGGTGAGAAATGCAATAAACTGCTGCTGTGCACTCATTTCGCCACCGCCTTATCGTTAGATTCATTCACTAGTGATACGAACAATTCTTCCAGTCGATTCACTTTATTACGCATACTTACCACATCGATAGATGCCGATGACAAACCTTCAAATAACGCGTTGAGGGACTGGCCCTTATCCACTTCTACTTCCAAGGTGGAATTATCCACTTTGCTCAGGTTGTAGCCTGCCACTTCAGGACAGGTTTTAATTTCAACTTGCGTATCCAAAATAAATACTTCTTTATTTAGTTGCTTCAAAATATTTTTAATACTGGTATCTTCAACAATCTCACCGTGATTAATAATGGCGATATTGCGACACAGGCTTTCTGCCTCTTCTAAATAATGTGTGGTGAGAATAATGGTGGTACCCGCTGCATTGGCGCTCTCCAAAAACTCCCACATGGAGCGGCGCAATTCAATATCTACGCCTGCCGTAGGCTCATCTAAAATCAATAGCTGAGGCTCGTGAACAAAAGCACGAGCAATCATTAAACGACGTTTCATGCCTCCAGATAAATTGCGTGCCGCATCATTGCGTTTTTCCCATAAACCCAATTGCTTTAAATATTTCTCGGCACGTTCAAGTGCTAGGCTTCTAGGCATACCGAAATAGCCTGCCTGATTGAGCACAATATCCTCAACCTTCTCAAACATGTTGAAGTTAAATTCTTGCGGCACAACACCGAGATACTGCTTGGCAGTGGAGAAATTTTGATCAATATCATGACCAAAAATACTTACCTTCCCCGCCGTTTTTTTAACAAGTGAAGAGATAATACCAATAGTGGTGGATTTACCGGCACCGTTTGGGCCTAATAATGCGTAAAAATCGCCTTTCTCTACCTTTAGATCGATTCCCTTCAGGGCTTCAAAGTTGTTCCCATAAACTTTGCCTAACCCTTGTATTTCTAGTGCCAAGGTCATATTGTAATCTCACTTAAACCCGCCAGGAAGTAGTGCTGACGTATGTCCGATAAAAATCTGTCCGAAAAAAGTTACCAACAATACCATCAAACACTCATTGAAACACTCGCTGAACACATTAAACGAACGCCCCCTTTCAATGGTGACGTCTTAGATGAACTTCAAGCCCTTTTTCTAGAAAAACTTGACGACATTTTAAGCAACCATCCAAACCAGCAGGATGTTTCAGACTCTGGTCAATGGTTGCTTAATCATATTGTTTCAAACTACCAACAACTCATGCCCGCTGTGCCAAGGGATCTATTTTGGTATTTTGGCGGTGATTGTTTGCACTTTTTGGAAGACCATGAAATTAGCCACTTCCAGCAGCTCGATGAGGCATTTCACGAAGCCAGGTCTCATACGGATCAAGCGGTGAATTATGAGCAATTGGTGAAGCAGTCTAAAACTGATATCGAAGGTTCTTTACATTAATCTTGTACCCTTTTTTCTCGCGTGAAATATATTTGCCAGTGAAACCACTGGCCCCACAAAAACTGCCACAATGCCCTGGCATGAAGATATCGATTTAAACATTTCGAACTTTCTATTTTCCCTGCACACTTACGGATGCACCTCAGAACTAAATATACATTATTTAGTTTATAGACTCATAACTTCGTGTAACTTCAAAATATAAATAACAATAGGAAAAATAGTATGCCGCAAGTCACTAATCATTCAAATGCTTACAATACTTTAGCAATGGCAGGCCATAGAACCGGCAAAAGCAGTAGATCCAAAAAGAAGGACGATCAGATGCTCTCTGAGATGCTCACCGGCGCCGGTAGCGCACTGAAGCGAAAACTTAGTGGCAGAAGTTCCTCTCGCTACGCTGCACACAGAATTGATAAATATTTGAGTAATCCTTCCGACAAGAACGCCCATCAAGCATTGGGTGCTAGTGCGGCAGCGCTGGGTAACTTTTTAGGTTCAATGACAGACTCAAAACGTAAAAAATAGAATAATTTAACTTCAAATAGCATCGTTTAGTTTTAATCCATACTAACGAATATGATATTTACTGGAAAAATCATGTTAAACCTAGACTATGAAGTAAAACAACTAGAAGAAAAAATCGGAATAGATATTCCCCTGCACAGCGGTGCTGCGGAAATTACCACCACTAGCGGTAAAACTATATGGTTTGAACGCTACGATGAAGTTGAAACATTAGCATTAGCCATAGAATTAGCGGTCGATCCCACTCTAAGAGATAACCCATCTAAGTTAGCAGCGTGTCTGAGTCTAAATACCAATGCGCCGCTAATGCAGGGCACTTACCTTGGCTATATAGAAGAATCTAATGATTTAGCGCTGATAAAGTCCTTAAGTTATTCGGCTGCCACGGCAATAGAAATCGAAAAAGGGCTAGAGCAACTTATTAAGTTAGGTGATGAGATTTTAGAGAAGATCTAAAACCCAAGTAAGCTATATCTATTTTAATACTCAATAATGTAACAACCGAGAGCAAAGGCATATACACCTATATATCACAAGTCTTCGCTCTCGGTAACATTGTACTATCCACACAGCATCGTTTAAATTGAACACATTTCAACCGCTCACTTCCTCGCTCTTTTATCTTTATCAGTGGAATAATGACCAGCATGCTTGGAAGCACACAAATTTACACAATATTTATTCAAGAAAACATTTACTATGATGGCTTTGATTATTTACAGTTACGCTAAAGGCTTTCACTCAAAATTTTGGATCGATTATGAATGTTAAGTGACAGCGTCTATGAAAAACCTTGTGCAATTTGGATATACCATTGTTTAAGAAATTTGAATTAACTTTTCCGCCAAAAGTAGCAGACTTCGTCAAAGAGACATACCAGAGCGCGCAATTAATTGTGGAATATGGCTCTGGTGGCTCAACGCTTTTCGCAGCACAAGTAGGCAAGAAAATACTCAGCGTGGAATCTGATATACAGTGGTTGATGGAGCTTATGGCTTCCTACAAAGAAGCGGGTCTGCCAGGAGATATTGTGCCGCTATGGGCTAATATCGGTAAAACAGAAAATTGGGGTTACCCTGATAATGAAGCACAATGGAAAACCTGGCCAACCTATGCCAAGTTACCCTGGCAATTCTGCCAAGAGCACACACTCACCCCCGATATTGTTTTGATCGATGGTCGCTTTCGTGTGGCTTGTTTTATCGCTTCATGTATGGCTATAAAAAAAACAACCACATTATTATTCGATGATTATGTAGAAAGATCGCACTATCATTGCGTCAACCACATCGTAAAACCCGATACCATTATAGATAATCGTATGGCAGTATTTACACTTCACCCCAACATGATTGACGGCAACTACCTACTGCAACATTTGGAATACTTTTATGAGCCAGAGTAGTACCTGTGTGCGTCAAAAATAAAATCTATTAACGGCTAAAAAATTGCTAGTTCACGATTAAAGAAAGACACAAAAAACTAAGACTAGAGAAAAGCTAAATAGTAACATTAGCTAACGACAGAAAAAGTAAAGAAGGCAATAGGAATGCAAAATAAAGTTAATAATATGGATGTTAACAACAGGGAGCCATCATGTAAAAAATCACACGCGCAATCTCCATAGGTTTTTAGGTATTGGCTTATTGGAAAGCTATAGCACACCAGCCTGTTTTTCACTCAATAATATTTTAGCTCTAAGAACATGATTACTAGAAAAATCATAAAAACTATGACTCCGATAAAATCATCTAACCACTCTCTAATTCTGATCCTTTTGATTTTCACACTAGGTTTAAGTGCCTGTGAAGATAATGGTGTTTCTCGCTTTAACGATAGTGATATCGCCTCACCTATCCCAAGTGATATCAACTCAGGAGGTGGGATTATTAGTGCTCCGCCCGGCGAGAGACCCGCTGATCCGGATCAACTTGCAAATTTACCTTCAGTATTCGCCGGCAATCCACAAAATGCCGATGCCAATGTTTTAGTTAACCTTAGAGGGCAAGCAGAAGCTAAAAACAGTAAAACAATTAGTCAAATTCTTTGGCGTCAGATCGGTGACAGCGACCCTGCTATTACCATTGCCAGTCCCAATAACTTGGCCACCCAGATTCTTATTCCTGACTTTTTACAGCAGACGGTATTAACCTTTCAGCTAGTGATACGCGATAGTAGTGGCTTAATAAACGCCTCCACAACTTCAATAGTGGTGACACCCTCTGCAGCTTTTGCACGCGTTATTGGCGACACCGTCAATGAAGATCAAGCCAATGCCCGTTTTCAAATCCGCATTAATAGCGCTCAGGCCAATGACCTAATCATCGACTACAGAACATTGGATGGCAGTGCTTTAGCCGGTATAGATTACCAGGCCGTATCGGGAAGTTTGGTCGTTCCTGCCGGCGAGACAGAAGCCTTTGTAGATGTGCCCATCATCGATAGTGTTGGCGGCGAAGAAAATGAAACCTTTAGTTTGCAAATCACGCTGGCAGATAGTGAAGGTAACTTCCGTTCAAATACGGGCACCATGTTAATTCGTGATAACCAGGGACCAGAGGGCGCTATTGCACCACAATTGCAAGATTTGGCTGCCCAGGTGTTAACTGCTGGCCAAACTATTTCACCGATACAATTGACTAATACCGGTGGTGCAGATATTACCTCATGCGAAGCAAGTGCCTTACCCAACGGCTTAAATATCGCACCTACGAGTGATTTAACATCCTGCATTATCAGCGGCACTCCCACCACAATACAACAAAATACTACAGTGCAAATAACAGCGAGTAACACAAGCGGCAGTAGCAGCATAGACGTCGCCATTGGTGTTAATCCATCAGCGCCAAACTTAGTCACACCACCTATTCAGAACTACACCATTAACGAGTCGATTCCCCTTTTAAGTATTACCAACAATGGTGGAGGACAACTCAGCGACTGTCGCCCTGGTAGCAACTTACCAGATGGCCTGATGGTGCGTATCTCCCAGGATTTATCGACCTGTGAAATCGACGGTATTCCTACCGTACTGCAATTGCCAACAACAGGCCCCGCAGGGGCAAGTACTTTCCCCATGTTCGCGATCGAAGCAAGGAATGTAAGTGGCAGCAGTGAAGTATTCGTTAGCTTATCCGTGAATGAGCCAGTGTTCGGCGACCCCATGCGCATACCCTACTTTGCAGCAGGCTCTGCTGGTAGCGATGTTACTATCAATATTGGCCTTGCATTAGTCTCCGGCACAGCACAAATAGACTGGGGGGACGGTTCAACCATTAATATCACTAATCAGGAAATTTTCAATATTGGTTTAGACGTACCATTTGGCGGTGGTTTTGCTTCTCACACCTACAGTGCATCTGACTCCGGAGAAATTACCCTGCGTTTTTCACAAGGCCAAGGCTCACTGCGAGGAATAGAAGTAGATGGCGATCTCGCCTACCTATTCGACCTGGCTATATTTGAAAATGCGAGTGATCTTGAATATATCGATATCGAAACGGGTCAGTTTAGTGCTGTTGATGCAGAGTTAATGCTACTTGGCCAGAATAATCCACAATTAGAAACACTTCGGCTACGCAGTAACTTTTCGAATTCCTCAAGTAATCCACGGGCGGGCCTCTACATCAATGGAGAGGTAAGGAATTTTCCACGTAGCTTAGAGGAAGTCACTATCAGTGGCAGCGATGGCCAAATTAGTGGCTTGATAGATAACCTTCCAGCACAAATTACCCAGTTTGATTTGTCCTATCCCAACAGCATAAGTGGGAATATTGGCGCTATTCCAGGCTCTCTTAGAACGTTGAGAATTGTCGATGGCGATAACACCATAGGCGGGCAATTAGGCGCGATACCACAGAGCCTTGCCTCACTGTTTATCGAAGGCAGTAATACCATTAGCGGCAATATTGAGGATTTGCATACAGCTATCGGCGCAATCATGATTAGCGGGCTTAATACGATTAGCGGTGACCTTAGCCTTATCCCTGCCAATACGGGATTACTGTCTTTATCCGTTGATGGCAACAACACCATTGGCGGCGACTTTACCCGTCTCCCTGCCAATATACTATCTATTGATTTAGGCGGGAATAACACGGTTTTCGGTGATATCCAAAATATTCCCTCGAGGCTGTTTAACGTTTTTATATTCGGCGATAACACTATTTCAGGAGATATTCAGAATCTTCCTAGCAATGTGAGTAACTTTCAGGTTTTCGGCAATAACACGATCAGCGGCGATCTTGCCCTACTGACAAACGACTTTATCGCAAGTCTTGCTATCGGCGGCAATAACAGCATAAACCTCTTTTCTAATCCCCCTGTCTGGCGCCCTTTCAGTTTGTCGGAGCTTATCATCACCGAGGGCGATGGAAGTAGTGGGTTTAGCTCAACAGACCTGGATAATTTACTGATCGCATTGGCTGGTAACCTAACAGGAACCAATAACAGCTCAGCAAATATAACGATAACTAGGGCCGCAGACGCAGCCCGCACGAACACCTCAGACGCTGCCGTCATGCAACTTCAGCAATTGGGGTATCGCGTTGATATTGGCCTTGCGGTGCCTTAAACAAAACCCTTAGAAGAACAATAAACTATTTTCTCTAGCGAGGGTCAGAAGCAATAAATTTCTGACCCTATAAGGCAGTTAGTTGTTTGAGATAACTGGCATACAAAAATAAATAGACACACACTGGAATTAGGAAATTAATGAGTAGAAAGCTAAAAGTATATGAAATAAATAAACTCGTCCTATGCATCTAAGATTCTACACATTTCTTTCGCTTCTTCTATATTTTGAACAATTTCATTAGTGAGTTTGAGGCGTTCTTCATCCGACATTTCGCACATATGTGCCACCGCCACAGCCTCACCTGTAAGGTGGTTGATCCGCCATACATTGCCATTGACATCCACCGCAGGAGTGGTTTTAGCAATAGCTTGAGCATCAGTAGTTTGATCGCTAACGGCTTGGTTTGTCATGAGATTGTCTTCTTCTGTCATCACACATACCTCTAGGTAATAATAGACCTGATTTACCAAAGGTGTTCGCAGCTTTTGATGACAAAGTAAATTTAGTGCTTGTTTAGCAGTAAAAGAAGAACCGAGAGATTTACAGTTTTTTATTTAAGATAGAGGTTTTAACACTTATTGCGTCATGAGCAAAATAGCCATATAGGAAAGAGAACTAAGTGCTAAATTTTTCCGCTGGTCATTCGACATATTTTTTTATTCTCTAATACACCATCAATAATCTGTTGGGCAAACAACTCTTGCCTCACATCATCCATCTCGCAATAGTGCATAATGATCTCCGCCTTGCCTGTGACAATATTTATCATCCACACATCACCCAGAGGATCAATACTCCAGGTAGTACTTGGAATTTTTTGTTCTAACAACGCATTAAGCATGGCTTTTTGTTTTGAGTCATCCATACATCACCTCTCTATTCAAGAATAGACCGCTTTCACATGATCCGTCTCTAAATTTGCTCGAGAAATAAATGAATACATCATTTAAATTTTAAAAATCATACAACTAAGATAACTGACACGAAAAGCAACATAAAGTAAAATACACGCCGCTAAACCTTCAATTACTTTTCAGAAGGTATTAAAAACTCAAAGCATTGTAGAATTTAATCTTTAAAAGTTATCTATCTAAAGAAGAACATGAGAAAACTATTTATCTTGACATTACTTATGCTATCAGCGGCAGCGCAAGCTGAGCTTGAATAAAGTAGTAATACAACGATTAACCGATTTATTTCTTTTAATAGTCATGGGGGTGGAGATGTCGTATTTAGCGTTCAAGACCCGGCTCAGAAATGTTACGGATATTGGATAGCAAAATCAGACCCAGGCTTTGAAGCCAATCTTAGTGCAATACTCGCCGCTTATCATGCCAAAGCCCGAGTCAAAGTTTCCGGGCACGATAGTCAAATCTGGACAGGCAGCAGCAACGACTGGTGTAAATTGTATGCAATTGAGTACAACTAAGTAAAAGCTCATAATTGCTTCGCTGCCTATACGGCAGTGAACATGCGTATAGCATTGCGTCGTCAATTTCAACTTTTCTAAGCTGCCTATACGGCAGTGAACTGCTAAGTCTACTTATAACGGCTCTCGTACTTTTTCTAAGCTGCCTATACGGCAGTGAACAAACCGTTGATAATGCGACTTTCTGTTGGCTGTTTCTAAGCTGCCTATACGGCAGTGAACGAAATTCTGATTTGAAGGACGCATCTTTGTCATTTCTAAGCTGCCTATACGGCAGTGAACGAAATTCTGATTTGAAGGACGCATCTTTGTCATTTCTAAGCTGCCTATACGGCAGTGAACGAAATTCTGATTTGAAGGACGCATCTTTGTCATTTCTAAGCTGCCTATACGGCAGTGAACATGGTGAGTGCTGGATGGTGTTGCCAGCGAAATTTCTAAGCTGCCTATACGGCAGTGAACGGTAAATCATGAAAATTGGAACGCTTTAGAAATTTCTAAGCTGCCTATACGGCAGTGAACCACGATCATCTGAATGATCTACACAACGTAAATTTCTAAGCTGCCTATACGGCAGTGAACTTGAATTACCTGAAGAAGAAGGAGTAAGAATATTTCTAAGCTGCCTATACGGCAGTGAACATCTAAACCTGATAGAAGCTTTACTCTTATAGTTTCTAAGCTGCCTATACGGCAGTGAACTTGGTCTGTAATGTTCATTTCTTTTGCACTTGGTTTCTAAGCTGCCTATACGGCAGTGAACCACGAGCTAAATGCACTTTGCCCATACGAATATTTCTAAGCTGCCTATACGGCAGTGAACCAGAGTTTACGGCGCGTAATGGAACTCGCGGTTTTCTAAGCTGCCTATACGGCAGTGAACCAGGCGCTACGTGTTATCAACCTCCTAGCTCGTTTCTAAGCTGCCTATACGGCAGTGAACGATATCCCTGGTTAAACGCAATGCCTCCTAGTTTTCTAAGCTGCCTATACGGCAGTGAACTTACGATGAAAGTAAGGGTTGTTATCTAACTTTTTCTAAGCTGCCTATACGGCAGTGAACGCTGACGGAGAAGACTTACTCATACTCAACGATTTCTAAGCTGCCTATACGGCAGTGAACTAAATGATTTTAGAAATTATAGTGATAGTGTATTTCTAAGCTGCCTATACGGCAGTGAACTAGAAGCCCCCCAGGGAGAGATAGATGCGTTTTTTCTAAGCTGCCTATACGGCAGTGAACTTTATGTCCAAGTAAAGAAATACTATCTTTCGTTTCTAAGCTGCCTATACGGCAGTGAACTTTGTTACGTTCTGGTATGATATCATTAGAGTTTTCTAAGCTGCCTATACGGCAGTGAACAAGATCTTTTGGCTGCATTGAGATATGTCAAATTTCTAAGCTGCCTATACGGCAGTGAACAATATAAAAATAGCTATAAGCATCTGATTATTAAAGAACTTTTGCGCTTTTCGACCAAAACACCTTTTTTTATTTCCTTATTTTAGCCCCACGTAAAATGCGGCCTGTAGCGATGCTCTAAAAAAAGGGTCAAAAGCTATCTGCAATAGTAGACATCTTTTAAAGACTATCCTATTGATTTTGGTGTCAAAAAGAATACCTTGGCGTTTAATACTGATGGAGCGGATCAATGTATGGTAATTATGGTGAGCCAACTTTTGCCAATGCTGATGAAGGGAGTAAAAACAGATAAATGTCGATAATTCTAGAGGATAGGAAGGAATAAAAAGACACTATGACGTGATGAAAAATGGAGCGGGAAACGAGACTCGAACTCGCGACCCCAACCTTGGCAAGGTTGTGCTCTACCAACTGAGCTATTCCCGCGTAGTTACTACTATTCTATATATCCCATTTACATTCTATTACGTAATATTTACCTAAGTAAGTCTTGTCAAACGCCACCTGGATAAGCCCACCAGCCTTGTCACTCTAGTGGAAGTGGCGTCCCCTAGGGGATTCGAACCCCTGTTACCGCCGTGAAAGGGCGGTGTCCTAGGCCTCTAGACGAAGGGGACAAGAACAGGCAAATACTAGGAATTCTATAGAATAATAAGAAACTATAACCTGATGAAAAAATGGAGCGGGAAACGAGACTCGAACTCGCGACCCCAACCTTGGCAAGGTTGTGCTCTACCAACTGAGCTATTCCCGCACATTTTTTATACTCTCCAGATGACACTGCATTTAGCTAATTTACACTAAAATGATCCTGTCAAACGCCACTCACATAAACTCACCGGTCTTATCACACCAATGAGAAGTGGCGTCCCCTAGGGGATTCGAACCCCTGTTACCGCCGTGAAAGGGCGGTGTCCTAGGCCTCTAGACGAAGGGGACAAGAACATGTGTCTCTCAAAGAGGGGCGCATTCTAGATAGCCCTTGAGTTTCTGTCAATATATTCTTTAGGTTTTTTCAAAATCGGTAAATAAGAGACAATTCGCCTCATTTTTCAACACTCGAGGCACATGTATTTGCACAAGCAGCATACAGTGACTAGCCTTGATTATATACTGTCCTAATTCTGACCTTAGATAACTTATGTCTACCGTTACCGTCATCATTGCTATCGTTTGCCTACTAGGCGTTCTCGTCAGCTACGCCTTTGTGCAACAAACTGTAAAAAACAAACAGGAACACCGAACAAGGATGCTCGCAGCGCTGAAATCCCGTTCACGCACGTTTAAATATATGCTCAACGGTTTTCCTAATGGATTCCTAAGCAAAGAATTGGTCAACCTGGTTCAAAAGAGTTTGGTAGATGTCTACGAGCAACTTTCAATGCTTGAACCAGAGGAAGACCAGCACATCCAGGATCTGCAGATAATTAAATCCCAGATGACGGAAAATCAGCGCCAAGCTAAGTCTAATGACCCACCAAGCCTGGAAAACCCTCAACAAATCAAAGAAGTTAAAGTCTGCCTTGAAGAGCTACATAAGTTTGTCTTCAAATTGGAGGAAAAACAAACAATACCCAAAAATCAGGGGCAATACTTTCGCAACCAGATAAAACAGATGGTCACCCAGGTAACAGTAGACTCCTACTGCTTAAATGGTAATCGCGCCAAGAAATCGGGTAAGACAAAGCTGGCGATCCACTATTTCGAAACGGCGCTATCGGTTATCGCAAAAGCGGGTAAAACAGATCGTTTTAATAAGAGAATCACGAAGCTTAAAGAGACTGTCGAGGAGCTTAAAGTCAAATTTCAAGAAGAAATGGATGCAGAAGGAGCCACCCAGCAACAAGGGGCTAGCCAGCAGGAAACGGAAGACGAATGGGCGAAGTTTTCCGATGATGATGATATGTGGAAAAAGAAAAATGTCTATGATTAGGTTCTGCTGAAACAACATGGCATCCCCAAACTACCATAGACATTCGACTTGCCTTTTATTGGTATGCGTCTATGAAGCGCTTAATTCTTTTAGCATTAGCACCTAAGTCACTTTCGCCAACCCTAGACACCGAACGCAAATCAATCACACTTCCCCCTTCACTGGCACTCACACGCACAGCAATATCATCGATAAAACCAAACATCGCAGTTGTTTCAATGGCTTCCAATTGCAACTTATCCTTATCTTCATGGGTAATCGTCCATCCTAAGGAGGTAATGATTTCGCGGCTTTTGCTGTAGGCTTGCTGGGGGTTGTCATTGACGATGAGAGGTTTGAGGTCCGAATAGAAAGAGCGATGCATTGCCAACACCTTTGGCGACGGCAAGCTCAAGCTATTATGGGTTTTGTCACGTAAGTTATGAGCATTTAGAAAATCAATATTATTATCCAGGTTGGTTGAGATATCGTGGATACGTGGCACCTTTAAATCCGCCCCTACCCTGCCTGCGATCACAATTAAAGGAAGCACGCCCAGTAAAAATGCCCCCACCATGAAACTTCGATATTCTGCAGAAATAACGCCAAAGGAAAGTAAAGTCATCACTAGGCTAACGAGACTGATCAATGCGGCCACTAAAAGAGCGAGTGCAAAGCCGCCAAACGCTATTTTAAAAGGCAATATCTGAAATCGCTGCCCGACAATGCCAACTAACATTAAAACAAAACATATGCACACTCCAAAAAAAAGTGTTTTCGAAAAAATCATGGTCCTGGATTCCTAAATATTTATGTGTATTAGCGTAAAGGTTTGTATCCCTACCCTGGGTTGTTCAGTGTTTCGAGCTGTTGCCGATGACTAAAATTAACAATGGCGACAGCTTAGTAAGCTACGATGTAGCCGTACAAGAAATCACACGGCTGATTTCACATAGCGAGCGTCCGCTCTGCTGGTGCCAATAAATGAACGCCTCCTGCGCTGCATACATATCTTTCTTAGATGTGGGGCTGCGGTCAATAACGTTTTCGTTTATTAATACTGCCACAACATCCCGCGTTAATAAAAACGTGTCTTTGCCCACCATACGTAAAAAAGCCGGGCCTGAATTACCACCAAGCTGCTTGCCCTGCTTTTTCAACTGCCACCATAGATCGACAGTGTCACTCACCCCCCAAGCAGATAGGTAATGGCCGAAGCTACCATATTCCTGAGCTTTTTCACGGACAAACTGAGCATTGTGCTGAATCGACTTAAGTTTGCCGCGATGGCGAATAATACGGCTATCTTGCATCAACGTATCGATATCATCCTCACTCAACATCGCACAGAAATACGGGTCAAAGCCGTGAAAGAGAGTCTCAAATTGAGGCCACTTTTTATCCACCATCGAGTGTTTCAAACCTGCTCTGAACACACGCCGGCTCATGTTAGACAAGAACTCATCATCGCTTTTTGCAATGAGCGCCTCATCGCTCAACGCCTTAGGCAAGAGTGCTTTGAGTATTCGCTCGCCTCCTTTATGAAGGCTCGCTAATGCATAATAATCGGCAAACGACTTCATTCACTCTCACTCTTTTCTGTATCCAGTGTGATCGACGACGAGTTAACACAGTAACGCATACCCGTAGGTGCAGGGCCATCGGGAAACAAATGACCAAGGTGGCAGTCGCATTTGGCACACACCACTTCAATTCTCTCCATACCAAGGCTCCGATCCACATTTTCTTTGATCAATAATGGGTCGAGTGCCTGATAGAAACTCGGCCAACCAGAACCTGAATCATATTTGGCGTCGGATTTAAATAAAGGTGTTGCACAACACCTACATCGGTAGGTGCCAGCCACTTTAGTATCCCAGTACTCACCAGTAAAAGCTCGATCCGTGCCTTTTTCACGGCATACCTTGTACTCTTGAGGACTTAATTTATCGCGCCAAAATTCATTATTGCGCAGAGAATCATCATTCATGTTCTACCTACCTTTTACTTCTTTGTCTGGGGTAACCCCTTAATACGTTATAAAACACTGTCAGTATCTAGACAATATAATTTATCACCGTTAATCTTCTTATAAATTGCGCCGATTTGCGGCTAAAGCCTAACTATTAAGCAACAGACAATCAGACACGAAATAATCGCGTAGATTGTTCGCCATCGATTATATTTGAACACATGCAACGGATAAAAAAATCAAACAAATTAGCAGACGTATGTTACGACATTCGCGGCCCTGTGCTGGAACATGCAAATCGACTGGAAGAAGAAGGCCAGCGGATACTAAAACTCAATATCGGTAACCCAGCCCCCTTCGGCTTTGATGCGCCAGATGAACTCATTACCGATGTCATCCATAATTTGCGCAATGCCCAAGGTTATACGGCATCCCACGGCCTCTTTGCCGCACGCAAGGCAGTCATGCAAGAGTGCCAGCGCTTGTCTATTCCTAATGTGGATATCTCCGATATTATTTTGGGTAACGGTGTCAGCGAGTTGATTGTGATGGCTTGCCAGGCTTTACTCAACGATGGTGACGAAGTCCTTATTCCCTCTCCCGACTATCCATTGTGGACAGCAGCGGTGAACCTATCTGGCGGCAAGCCCCGCCACTACCTCTGTGACGAACAAGCCCAATGGTATCCGGATATTGACGATATCAAATCCAAAATAAGCGATAAAACCCGTGCTATTGTAGTCATCAACCCTAACAACCCTACAGGAGCGGTGTATAGTCAAGATATCCTTGAGCAAATTATCAAGGTGGCCGAAGAGCATAAACTGGTAATTTTTGCCGATGAAATATACTCAAAAATTACCTATGAAGACGCGGAATTTATTCCCATGGGACGTCTCGCTCACGACGCTTTATGCATTAGCTTTAACGGCTTATCTAAATCTTACCGCTTAGCAGGGTTTCGTTCCGGGTGGCTAGTGATAAGTGGCGCCAAAGAGAACGCGAAGGGCTATATCGAAGGGATAGAGATGCTCGCTTCCATGCGACTGTGTGCTAATGTCCCTGCAATGTATGCGGTACAGACAGCGCTCGGCGGCTATCAAAGTATTCGCGAACTGATTTTGCCCGGTGGCCGTCTACTAGAACAGCGCGATGCTGCTTGTGCAAGTATCAATGATATACCTGGGGTGAGCTGTGTTACTCCCAAAGGTGCCATTTATCTGTTTCCTAAAATCGATAGACAGATGTATCAAATTGAAGATGATCAGCAACTCATTCTCGACTTTTTATTGAAAGAAAAAATTCTTCTCGTACAAGGAACAGCATTTAACTGGCCACAGCCGGATCACTTTAGAGTGGTGTTTTTACCCCGTGCGGGTGAGATCAAAACCGCCATTGAGAAGCTCGGTCATTTTTTATCACACTATCGAAAATAGGTTGACTTACCACCACAATGATTGAGTCTGTAAGTGATTTACACATTGACGATTTTTGTAAAGATACAGCAAAAATTTTATTAATGCTTTACAAGCGCTTTCCTACAAAAACGGTAGTTTATGTGGAAGACATTGCAGGGCCTGACGAACCAGACGAGTTTGGCCTGCATAGTCCACGTTTTGAAGCAGGGTTTAGCGCTTTAGTGTGGCTTAAAGAGCAGGATTATATTGCTTATTCAGGTGCCATCAAGCAAGAAGCGGTGGAGGACGCGTGTCTATCTCACCGCGGCTTCATATTAATGTCATCTATTGAGCAACATCCCATCTCACTCGATGACCAGAAGCCCCCGGCCGTAGATAAGCTATCATCAGTAGTGCGACGAATCGATCGTTTGCGACATACTTTACGACATGGTAGCTCAGAAGCGATAAAAGAATTAATATTACACTATATGATCTTGTCGCGAGAGCTGAAGTAATGACAAGCGTAAAGCTACGATTCACCCAAAGGAAAATGGAATTTTGGCGTACTGTTACTTCAAAAAACACATCACGACGCGCAGATTATGAATACCTATATCCTGCACCTCGTCATATTCTGTGAGCTACTCGTTGTTGCAGCGGGAGCCTACCTATTTTTTACTCTTATAAAAAACAAACATTTAGGCTACGATAAAAATATACGTACAGCTCTAACAATCGCCCTGGTTGGCTGTGCGTCCATCGTTGTTTGCATAAGTGCGAGATGGTTGTTTCTTTTTGCGCCAAACGAGCAACTGGCTACAACATTTCAGCAATTAAATACATCATACATCGGCACTGTATTTTGGTTGGGCATTGGCATTGGCTTGGTCTGTATTATAAGTGCCATAACACATATGATTTCGCTCATCGTTCATCGCGATGAGGCTAACTACCTTCCACAGAGCTCATTAAAAGCAAATGCAGAACTGGATCTGTTCTTTGCCCAGGCTCCCATGCCACTCATTATTCTCAATAAAAAGCAACGTATTATAAAAGTCAATAATGCGCTCTCGCGTCTTCTTCAGCAAAACACAAGACTGATCGAAAGAAAACCTCTAAAAAAATTTGTTTACGAAAGTGATATAGCAAAGCTCGAGAATCTCGCCCTTAATAAAATTAACGATTGTGATGTAAATACAAGTATCGAACTACGTATCATCATCGAAAATAGTGAAATCATGTGGGTGCGCATATGTCCCAGACTTCTGCAGGCACAAGATAACAATAAATACATGCTACTCTGGTTGCACGATATCAGTGAGTCTAAAAAATTAATGCAACTTACCAATTTTCACT
The DNA here is from genome assembly GCF_002157225.2 of Agarilytica rhodophyticola. Classification (NCBI taxonomy): domain Bacteria; kingdom Pseudomonadati; phylum Pseudomonadota; class Gammaproteobacteria; order Cellvibrionales; family Cellvibrionaceae; genus Agarilytica; species Agarilytica rhodophyticola. The sequence goes on along the minus strand of NZ_CP020038.1, from coordinate 2,619,797 downwards.
CACACTTCGATCCGTTAACTAAATATCACAATAGGGAAGCACTGGAAAATTATCTGGAGGATAAATACAAAAACCCTAAGCACAGTATTGTGCTTATTTATATCGATGTTGATCAGTTAAAAGTTGTTAACGATACCTGCGGCCGAACAGCCGGTGATATGTTAATACAAGATATGGCTAACATCGTAAAAAAAATAGGTAGAGACTGTGATTTTTTTGCACGAATGGGAGGCGATGAGTTCGCTATAGTAAAGGCCGAAGGCACAATAGATGAAGCCAAAAGCATTGCCGAGCGTATGCGCAGTGCCGCCGAAGACTTTACGTTTACCTGGAATAATCAAAAGTATCGGCAAAGTATTAGTATCGGCGTAGCACTAAGTTCTAAAGCGCTTAATTGTGTTATAGATATTGTCGGTGCGGCTGATTCTGCATGCTTCGAAGCGAAGAACAAAGGTAAAAACCGTGTAGTCATCTACTCAGAAATGCTTGAATCATTGCAAAATAGCCGCCGCGATATGATGTGGGTCAGCCGCTTACAAAAAGCGGTGCAATACGGTTCGTTTGTTTTATATTTTCAACCAATACGAAAGCTCAATGGCGATCCTGAACATATTCATTATGAGTTTTTAATACGCTATAAGGACGAATCTGGCGAACATATTTTACCCCAACACTTTATACCCGCGGTCGAGCGATTTGGCCTTTCAGAACAAGTAGATTTATGGGTGCTCACCACTGCCTTAGATTATTTAGATAAGCATCCTGAGCACACTCAAAAACTCAGCTGCTGCTCTATTAATCTCACCTCTCAGTCTATTGCTAATCCAAGAATACGTAGCGCTATTTTACAAGTGGTTGCCAGTTATAATTTCCCTCTGGAAAAGATTTGTTTTGAAATTACCGAAAGCAGTGCTATTCATAATATCAATGAAGCCCAGGAATTTATCCAGGAGTTAAAGACCCTGGGCTGCCATCTTGCACTCGATGACTTTGGCACAGGTTTTTCTTCTTTTGCGTACCTCAAACACTTGGAAGTCGATTATTTAAAAATTGATGGCTCATTTGTACGAGATATTATCGATGATAAATTTGATCGAGCCATGGTAAATTCAATTAATTACATCGGCAAAGAAATGCAAATATCTATTATCGCCGAATACGCTCATTCAGATCGCATTTTATCATTGCTCACAAAAATGGAGATTGACTATGCCCAAGGCAATGCCATAGCCAAACCGATGCCGCTTAAGATGCTGCAAACCTATTACCATTAAGTAGTATCTAATTTAGTTTTTTTGATACGCCAGCATCTTTAGTTCCCTGCCACTTTCCTGCTCAGGGAAGTCTGGGTGATGAGCCAATGTTTGGCAATGAGAGAAATCATCACTACATACCTCTAACCAGGTTTTAAATTCATCCAGCATAATTTCTGGTGCATTGAGACAAGCTAAAAAGCAACCGCCATCGGCTACCAGCGCCGACATTTTACCAAGCACTTTGACATAATCCTTTTTAGCAATAAAACTCCCTTTTTGAAAGCTGGGGGGATCAATAATGACCATATCATAAGGGCCATATTTTTTTAGCTTGCCCCAAGATTTAAAAATATCGTGCGCAAAGTAGTGAACATTGTCAGTACTAAGATTATTCACCTTATGATTATCTCGTCCCCTAGCCAAAGATTTTCTACTTAAATCAATATTGACAACAGAACTAGCGCCGGCGGCTATGGCAACCACCGAGAAGGCGCAGGTATAAGCAAATAAATTCAGTATTTTTTTCCCTTTCGCTTTTTTTTCTAACCATAGTCTCGCAGGTTCAATATCCAGAAAATAACCTAAATTTTGCTGTGAAAAAGATAAAGTAAACTTAAGATTTTGACGCCAAGCATAAGCAAGATCGGGCACCTCGCCATAAATAGCCTCAAAAGGTGCCTTATATAAGTCGCGACGCTGAATAACCACATTATCAACACCGCAATCAATATGACCGATCACAGACATCTTTATCAGAGTATCTATAATATCTTTTGATAACATATCCATATCCATATCATCTGGAACCCGATATATGGTGATTAATATTAGCGATGAAAAGTAATCGACATTTAACCAGTCCAATCCATGAAAGCATTTACCTCGTCCATGAAAAATACGAAAACAATTCTGCTGCAGGTTCTTCATCAACGCCGCTTTATTTTCAATAGCCTGAGTAATCGGCACTAGACGTTGTTGCAGGTCGTGATCACTCTGAACAAGCATTCACACCCCCGATACAATAGAGTACTTGATCATGATAGCCGGTGATAACAGGGATAAGTCCCTGCCATTGCTGATCTAGAGCAGCATCATTACTGTCGATTAATAAGGGCCTTTGATTGAGTGCTTCTAATTTAGACTTAGTGGCCACAAGCCAAAGGTTATCGCGGCCACAGCGGCGCAAAACTATAGGGCTTAACTGCTGATTACCACGGCCTATAATATGCCCTTGTCCACCAATCGCTGTCAGTACAATAATAACTTTTCCTTGATGCTCTGAAATACGATGCTCAAGCTGTTCAGCGCTCACATCTAAAGCGATAAGTTCCCCACGAAAATAAATATCAACGCCAAGTAAGGTTCCCTCACACCCTAATTCTTGTTGTATAAATTGAGTAGTAGAACCTGTGGCAAAAATCACTAGCGCATCTTGATTCTCCGGCTCTTCCAGTCGCTCTCGGATCTCTGCGGCAATATCCATCAACACTAGTTCATCGACTTCCACTCCACCCTGTTTAACACTTTGTACATAGCGAATTTCATCTGGCACGATCATACTGCCAAAGTAACGACTTTTAACCACGCCTTTTTGAAAAGCGTCTTCATCAATATCACGTACTTCTTGCTCAGTAAGGGAAACCAGTTTAGTTGCAGCGAGATCGTCGATAACCATCGCCGCGCCTTGTGGAGTTATAGCAAAAACGCCTGAATGCATTTTCACTCCAGAGGGAACACCCAAGACTGGCAGTTTGTGTCCGATAACCGAACATACGTCACGCGCTGTGCCATCACCGCCGACAAATACCAACATATCAATATTAGCTGCTAGCAAAGCATCAACCGCTATTTGTGTATCTTCGGCTCGCGTTACTTCTGGAAAATCAATATCTAACAGATGAAAAACTTCATTTACTTGCATACCCGCAGCAAGAAAAGCATTTTCACCCATCGCCCCTTTGAGGGTCACAAACTGCAAGGTATTATCTTTGGCGATGGATGTTAATGCAGATATAAATTGTAGCGCTCGCTCAGGCGCTCGCGATTTAATTTCACCATCGACAACGGCTTTTCTAGTGGTCGAACTGTCACTCCCTTTTAAACCTGCAGGACCGCCTGCACCGGCATAGGGATTAATAACAAAACCCAAACGTAGGGGGACTTTTTCAACACGCGGCTGCTGAATACTATATTTCGTCATCAATACCAAACCCCAAGGCCTTCACCATTGCTTTTTCTTCTGGTGGTACTTTTTTGTGATCGAAAGGTTTACAAAAGAAATGTGAAAATTCTCTTCGCTTTGGATAATTCTTACGTAGTTTATCAAATACGGCGGGCAATTGTGCCTGATGTTGTTTCAGTCTGGCGAAATCTTGCTTTACGTTGTATGCAGTTAAAATCGCATCTATGAGGCCTTTATATTCTATTTCACCAGTATCGCCAAATGCTTGTGCTATAACCTCTCTTCGAACCTTGTCTTTACGTTGTGAGTCAATATTAAAATGTTTACAAAAAGCATCAAAGATCATCAGTGAACCCTGCACACGGCCTTCAAAACTATAACCCGCAATATGAGGTGTACCAATTAATACACGCTGTAAAAGATCTGTATCAACATTAGGTTCATCGGCCCAAACATCTAATACTACTTGCAGATCTTCGCGTTCATGCAATATAACGTTTAACGCTTCATTGTTAATAACACCACCGCGACCTGCATTAATCAAAAGAGCGCCAGGTTTTAGCCCTTGCAATTGATCATAAGCTAGCATATCAATAGTGGGGTGTGCCCCTGAACCAGTTAAAGGAGTATGCAAACAAATAATATCAGCGTCGTAAATAGCCGAAAAATCCACTAGAGGCATACCACAAGAAGAATCAAGAAATGGGTCGACAACGGAGCAGTTAAATCCAATGTTATCCAACATCTGATACACCCGCTTACCGACATTTCCGCCACCGACAATAACGACGTTTTTACGGCTTTGAAGGATATCCAGCGAAGCAAAGACACTGATAATATATTGTACAACCGCGTTAGCATTGCAGCCTGGCGCGCTAGCATAAGCTATAGCTCTTTCTTGTAGATATTGTGTGTCCAAGTGATCAACACCAATGGTACAGGTGCCAACAAATTGAACTGGACTATCGTCTAGAAGCATTTTATTAACAGGCGTCACCGAGCGTACCAATAACGCATTAGCATTATTGACATCCGCATTTGTCAATGTTCGCCCTGGAAGCAATTGAACCTCACCTAAAGGAGCAAATAATTCTTCCACATAGGGAATATTTTCATCCGCAACTATTTTCATAATTCTTTTTTATTCTCCATACGTTGACAGAAACTCTCTGGCAAACCCAAACCACGCAAAAGTCCGACAAGTGCGATCCAATCACCTGCCTGCCGACATGTATCCTCTATCGTTATGGCGATAGCATCACACGCAATGGTGGTTAACTTTAAAGCCATATCGATTTGACTGGCGTACTCAATGATTTTTTTTTCTAACGATTGTGCCCCACGTATTGGCAGGGAATGTATGTCATGCAAATTTTCTTTCATAGCAGACCAAGAAAGAAAGTGATTTAATAATTGCGCTGCTGTTTTTTTACCAACCCCAGGGACACCGGGGATATCGTCACTGACATCTCCAAGCAAGGCCAGATAGTCAGGGATTTGTTGCGGCCAAACCGCCATTTTTTGGTAGATATCTTTTTCATTTAAGGGGTCATCTGCAGGATAATTCCAAAGATGACTGCTAGGTAGGCGAAGAAGCTGAGCTAAGTCTTTATCGTTGGATAATATAGTTACCGGGACCTTCTGACTTTGACACAACTGAGCACAGCTGCCTATAAGATCATCGGCTTCATATTTTTCTGATGCGTAGCAACGAATACCGAACAATTGTGTTATGCGCTTACAAGCCAATAACTGGAACGCTAAATCATCATCAGGTAACGCTCTGCTTTTCTTATACTCAGGATAAATGTCATTGCGAAAACAGGTTGTTAAACTTTCATCAAAACAGGCGATAACTCGCGCAGGCTCCACTTGAGAAAGAAACTCCCACAACCATCGTGTATAGCCATATACAGTTTCTGTCGGACGACCATTGTCAGCATGCCAATGACTGGGCATGGAAAAATAGTATTTAAAAATAAAAATAGATGCATCAATGATAAAAACACGAGCATCTTGATCGGCACGATTGTTCAAATTAAATCCTGTAGCAAGTAATGCTGCTTAGACAAAGGATCGTTCACCTGAAAGGCTTTAGCTAAAGCGCGTACAAAATTATGTGCTCTTTCAGGTAAGCCCATTTGGCAATATTTAAGAGTCTGCTCATGAATGGCGAGACTAAAGCTTTTACTTGCCGATAGATCTGCACCCAGATTATCAGCACTGACAACAAATTTTTGTCTTGAAGCACAAGCGAAAATGCGTTCCAATGCTTGAGGTTTCACCTCCACGCGCTCAAATAAGGCCTGCTGCTCATAACTGCGACCATCTGGTGCATACCAATATCCGTAGTCCAGCTGCAGGCGCCGCTTTGCACCCGCTATACACCAATGCGATATTTCGTGGAGGGCGCTTGAAAAGTAGTCCCGAGTAAATGTAATACGACTAGGCAAATCTCCGCTAGCAGGCTCATAAAGAGGCTCCTCGCCGCCCGCCATCAACAATGTGTGATGGCTCTCAAAAAATTGCGTATTGAAAACGTCGATTAGTATTTTCAGACGAACGGAAGAAGAAAAAATGAATTCTTTTGACATTTAATGTACTAAGCTATAAATATGGGTTCAAATTTGCCCTGATCTGCAATTCAACCTAAAAGTAAGGAGTATATAAAAACTTAATAATAGGGTCTTGTGTTCTAATGCAATACGCTATAGGGTGTATAGTAATGCCATATATGGTCAACTTCAGCTGATACTGACCAGCGGTATAGTGTACATGAATATGACGATAGAAATATAACGCTAGACATGTACATAAGCATAAATATATATGGCATGGGATGTAGCATAAGACGTAGTATAAACAGATACCATAGATAGATACTTAGGTAGTTAGCTGAGCTCACCTCAAATATGGAGGTAGTATTATGAAGATCTCAAGTAAAGGTCACGATATGGAAAATGTGATCGATCTTTTCACCGGCAAATCATATTCCTCTCAATTTGACACTAGAATCATTCGTCTCGCCCCTGAGCTCGATGGCTTGGAAATGCTCTATTCCAACGAAGTAAGCGGGGAAAAATACTTTAGTCTTAAAATTTTGTGCTGGGCCCTGCGCGCAGATGGGCAAGTTGCAGGTTTGGTACCGTGGTTAAACGATATTATCGCCTGCCCCGATATCAAAGACCCTCTTAACGGAACATTTGAGGGCTACTATGATCCCGGTATCGATGAGTTGTTCTTTGAGGCTCCCATTCACAAAGTTGTAGAACTGGAAACAGCCGCAGAATACTACGACTATCAATGTGAAAATGCCTCAGATATCATCCAGGAAATACCCGATACTATTGGTACCCACGCAGTACTGGCAGACGAAGGGTTTAAATGTCTGACCTTACAAGAGGTTGTCAGCTGGCGTCTACACCATGACGGTGTTGTCGACTGTATGCTAGTGGATGAGGACAAGGTAGTTAATACCCCTGTTTTACCCGGTGATGACTGCCTGTATTCAGGACATTCCAACGATAAATTTAGGTATTATTTTCAGCATCACATTGCCAATAAAATTAAGTCAGAAGATCCTGATGCCCTAGCAGCTATATCTATGCTAGTGGAAGAGTCAAACTGATACTGTTTAGCGCTGGACTGGGGAACTTAACAAGCTAGCCCAGCGCTTATTCATACTGGCTAAAACCTTATTAAGTGGAACACGTTAGTGTGCTAAACAGCTTAAAGAAGCTAAGAGTGGTCTACTGACTTTAGGATTCTGCTTTCTTTTTAATCAAGAAAGTTAACAGCTCATCACCTTTGCTAAACTCTACTAAAGTATGCCCCAAAAAATCGCAAAAGCGTGTAATGTCTCGCTCTGTTGAGGGGTCTGTTGCAAGCACTTTAATAACATCGCCATCATCCGCATCTCGCACCGCACTATGCAGCATCATAACGGGCTCAGGACAAATCAACCCTTTAGCATCGACAACTTTTTGGACTTCACTTGGCACAAGTATTTTTTCCTTCGCTTTAACTTAGGGCCTGTTAACACTCATTGAGTCACATCTGCTGATGTGTATTAGGGGCGACAGATGCGATTTAATTCGTGTTAACAAGCCCGGGTAATATTATGTATATTCTATTATATGTTTTAATACCTACTTTAAAACAAGCGGATATTCTAATTTATGATACATGTAATGATTGAACGTCACATCGCTGAGGGAATGTTATCTACCTATGAAGAGTTTTCCCGCAAAGCACTGCAAGAAACCTACATTGTTCATGGTTTTATTTCTGCTGAAACATTAACCAACACTAATGATATCCATCATCGCTTTATCATGTGTAAATGGCGTACACAAAAAGATTGGAATCGCTGGTATCAAAGCCGCGAGCGTATGGAGTTGATGAATAAAGTGTATCCCGTATTAAGTGAGCCTGAAAAAATCCTCGTGCTCGAAAACTAAACCAGGCCAATATACTGAGGCCTGGATAAGGCATATGGAGGCATAGGCTCTAGAACAATTTAATATGCCCGGTAACCTCTTCACGATCGTGATACAACTGCTTAAATTTCAGCTCATAAGTGCCATGATCCACCAGCTGAGAGGCAATACGATGCCTCGCCTCTTCAACCGCCACATAGCGCTGCTTCATTGGTAATTTTAAATTGAAGACGGCCTCTCTAAACCAACGATTCTCGGCCCAATGGGCGATTAAACTGGCCACTCTCGACGGTTTATCGGCAATATCACATACTAGCCAGTCAACGGGCTTGGGCGGCGAATAGCGAAAACCGTCTTCAAGGTGATGAGTCACCTGCCCAGAATCCATTAGAGACTCATCCATAGGCCCATTATCAACTGCATCCACAAACATGCTTTTATTCACCAACTGCCAGGTCCAACCACCGGGCGCAGCACCAAGATCCACTGCCTTCATACTAGGCCTTAGGCGCTCTTCCCGCTGCTCTTTGGGGACAAAATGCAGCCATGCTTCTTCCAACTTCAACGTAGCGCGGCTAGGGGCACTGCGAGGCACTTTGAGCCGGGGGATTCCTCCTAACCATGGCGACATATTTCCTTCAGAAGTGCGACCAATAAGCACATGATCTCCCGCCAGACACAATAGCTGCAGCACCCAGGCAGATTTAGTCTGCCAAAAGTCCACCTTTTCCAAACGAGTTTCAAGGTGGCGACCAATACCTCGGGTTAGCTTGGCCAGTGATTTACCCTCATTAGTGTCCACATTGATACATTGCAAACTGCTGCATTTGGGCAACTTGCCAGCAACATCTAAAATGGGAGTGACTCGATCTTGGGTATCCAGAGCAGTAAACTCATGGTCAAGTACAAGCCAATGTCGAACAAAAACAAGTTCATCAAAGGAGGTTCGCTGAATGAGATTCTCAGCATCATTTCGCTGGTAAGTAACGAAACGCACCAAACCACTGTTAGCCTCAGTTTTGATATAGCCACCGATACTTAGTTTCGCTGCATGAGCGTTGATTTCAGAGGCGACTTCCTTCTCAAAACCGCATCGACACAACAAGATAACTTCCACGAATTATTCACCACTGGTGTTAACAAAAAAAAATTTTGATATCTAAGGCTGACCTATATTAGACAATAGAAGCATCATCTTTAGGTACAAGATTAACTGACTGACTCTCCTCGTCATACACAATCAACACCTCCCCTTTGAGCACCTGGGGCAATAAGCGCTTGACCTTACTGTCTAAGTCCAGCTCATGCTCACCGTAATCCGTGCCTTCGCGAGTGATATACGACTCAACAATACCAATAAGGACTTCTCGTGTTAGCTGTTCAGGGGGGATTACCATATATGCTGTCTCTCTCTATATACCTATTCCTGTTGAAAAAGTGCGCTGCTTAATCAGCAGGAGCGCAGCCAATAGGCAAGGCTTCGCTAGCTTGCTTTGGTTTTATATGACGTCAATCCTTTCATCAAAGATGTGCAAGTTTGTGCGCGGGCATTATACTTGCGCGAGTTTATTTTCAAAAGTGACGAAACACATGCTTAAACATATACTCATTAGTGTCATCAGTAACGATAAACCGGGCGTTGTCGAGGCAATCGCTGAAACAGTCTCCGATAACGGCGGTAATTGGCTAGAGAGCAGCCTTTCGCAACTTGCAGGTAAGTTTGCAGGTGTTATTCGAGTGTCCGTAAGCCCTGAACAACAAGAACAATTACAATCGGCTTTGAGTCAGCTTATTGAACATGGCATCTGGATAAAAACCGAGCACATCGATGCCGATTCAGCACCTAAGAGCGATACCACGAATGCTTATATTCATGCATTAGGGCCCGATCGCTCCGGTATTGTCAGAGAGCTTTCTCGGGCACTGGCACAGCACAAAATTAATATGGCCTATTTGGAAACAGCGCTAACCAGTATGCCCTACAGTGGCGATCCTCTGTTTGATGCTACCGGACAGTTAGAACTGCCAGAAGGCGTGGATATTCCTCAGTTACATGACATCCTAGATGAAATTGCCAACAATTTAGCATTGGATCTTTCCCTCTCTGAAACACCATTCGAATGATATTAATGTGGCCTTAAGTTGTGGCCCTTGTGTTGATGACACAAGGGCCCTTCGCCATTAATGTAAATCTAGTTTTTCTATTTCAATGTTGATCGCGGCAGTAGAGATATGTACTTCATAAAGTGAAAATAATAAGGATATTGTCAGTAGAATTAGGCTTGAACCAAATAGAACTTTGCCGCCTTCAAGCCAGGTAAGAAAAAGCGCAAAAGTGGATAATGTGCATATAACAAAGGCTAAAACACCAAACACTTGCATAAGACGAATAATGTATAGTCGCTTGCGCAAGCTAGTCACTTGGCGTTTGACGATATCCTTAGACTCGGCACCATCCATATTACTCAATTGACGAATAACATTTGATAACACCATAAAACGGTTAGTGTAGGCCAGTAATAACAGGGATATTGCAGGAAATAACAAGCTAGGTGTGGTCACTGTCATTTCCATAATCGTATTTCTCTTCGATAAAACATTGCGGTATAAAACTCATTGATGACGAAAAACGTCATTGTAATATATTGCGAAAGTAATCTTGTAGTAGCCACCTATTTTTTGCCAAACAAATCTTAATTGCCCATAAGCAAGCGAGAACTGGATAAAAAGAAAGCTATTTAAAAGCCATAGCGTCATTCTAAAAGCCAGCCTATGATACAGTTTCTAGTCCAAAACGTTTATTAGGAGTATCATGCAGGCCAAATAAGTGTGAATATGTGCTACATATATTCACCGTTCACGGGTTAATAGGCAGGTTCATTAAGCAGGTTAATAGGCACCAGATAGACCATGTATCAAAATCATTTCGGACTAAAAGAGCAAGCATTCTCAATTGCCGTCAACCCACGCTATCTCTACATGAGCCAGCAGCATAAAGAGGCGCTAGCGCATTTGTTGTACGGCGTCAAAGAAGGTGGTTTTGTTATGCTTACCGGTGAAGTTGGTACTGGCAAAACCACCATTATCCGCTGCCTGCTAGAACAACTGCCAAAGCAGACAGAGATAGCCATTATACTCAATCCAATGGCGAATATTCTTGAGCTGCTTTGTACCATTTGCGATGAGTATGCAATTGAATATAACAGCAAGAACATCACCATCAAAAGCATCACCGACCTATTGCATCAGCATCTGTTGAGCAATCACACACGTGGCAAAAACACCGTATTGCTCATCGACGAAGCCCAGCTTCTCTCCGTTGAAGTAATGGAGCAGATTCGCTTATTAACCAACCTTGAAACGGCAACTCAAAAGCTTTTACAAATAGTATTGGTAGGCCAACCAGAGCTGAACGAGTTATTGTCACAACCGCAGTTACGACAGTTATCTCAGCGCATCACCGCGCGCTTCCATTTAACGCCATTGACAGTGAGTGAAACCCAGAGCTATATCAGCCATCGTCTGAGGGTTGCCGGGATGCAGGATATGGCTCCCAATCCCTTTGGGCCAAAAATGGTAAAACGTATTCATCGCTTTACAGGCGGCGTACCAAGGATGATTAATGTACTGTGTGAAAGGGCCTTGATCGGCGCCTACGGCCAGAATAAATCATGCGTTGATAACGCTATTTTTAAATTGGCCAAAAAAGAAGTTGAAGGCAACCGGGAAAGCACACTTATTAATAAAAAAAGCCATCCCTATTTAATTTACAGTGCCCTATCGGCCTGTGGAATTATTGGTTTAGCCGTTATTTTTGTGATCACGCATATACTTTTCGGCTCAAAACCCAACGACACTATAACTATGGTTACCGCAGAATCGGCCCAGCCAATAAGACCAATAATACGCGAGCCAGCATTAGCACCTGCAAACGTTAGTGACCCGGAACCAGAAGGACGAACGAATAATACTTCCCGTTATGACATAGAAAACAATATTGCCGCGCAAGTTGTATTATTTAAGCATCTGAATTTTGATATAAATACCGATACCCATCCCTGCTGGCAACTTAATACTCAAGGATTTGCGTGTAGCAAAACTAAGCTTGAGACCTGGGAAGAAATTATCGCCCTCAACCGGCCCGTGGTACTATCATTGATTAACAGTAAAAAATTTCGCTCTTATGCTGTTCTAATTGGCGTCCAAGGTGAAAAAGCACTGGTCATCGATGGCAAAAATAAGCGGCAAATTATTACTCTAGAAGAACTGGGGCCGTTGTGGACCGGTAATGTATTTTATCTTTGGAAAAAACCCAAAGACTACAGCGAACCTTTAGGTCTTGGTAGTAGCAATGCCACTGTTGCCGAGATAGCAGCACAGTTCGCCTTGCTCGATGCCCAGCCGACACCACTAACCAAGCGCAGATACAATAAAGCGCTAAAAGAGCGGGTAACAATTTTTCAACGAGAACATCAGTTGACAGCAGATGGCATCTTAGGCGAGAGAACACTAATGAAACTCAATGAAGCCTTAGGCCTAAGCACTATACTTGAAAAAGATTTTTTATAAATAGAACACTAGAATTAACGTAGACGGAACGCAAGCCAATGTCACTCATATTAGATGCGCTGAATAAGGCTGACAATGAAAGAAGTAAGAATAGTCCGCCATCACTTAACAGTAATCATGATACTGCGGTAGACAATACTTCTTCCAAACACAGCAACAAAATTATCCTCATCCTCTGTATTATTACCATAATATTAGTGGTGGCAGTTGTACTTCTATTTTTAAAAAGCCAAGTATCAGAGAATCAAGCTAAGCCAAGGCTGAAACAAAGTGTTCCCACTGTATCTCAATCTAAGCGGCCTTCAGCAACACCAGCAAATACATTAAATAAGGAAAAACAGCAAAGTATTGCCTTCGCCCCTGAGAAAAAAACACCAACGAGTGGCACTCAAGAGAAACAAAAAGAAACAAAAAAGTATGAAGAAATAAAACAACGTCTTATTGAAGCTCAATATGAAAAAGCCAACCAAGAGCCGGAAAAAAAGCCGGTTAAATCTGCAGCCAAAAACAAGACGCAAATTAGTTCTATTTATCAACAGAACAAAGCACAGCAGAATACCCCAACAGATAGTGCAGCGGCGGGCAATACAACACAGGCCAATACAGTAAAAACCTCGATAAATGATTTTGATAAAATTGGCAAGATAAGAGACCTACCTCAGTCTATACAACAAGATATTCCTACCATTATGTATAGCGTCCACAACTATAACGCAAGTCGCTCAAGTGTAACTTTAAACAATAAGAAGCGCAGTAAAGGGCAACTGGTAAGCGGCCAGCTTTATATTGAAGAGATTTTAAAAGATGGTGTTATCCTTCGCTACAAGGGCCATAAATTTAAAATGGCAGCATTAAGCAGCTGGGTTAATTTGTAGTTGTATCGATTAAGCTCGATAATACAGAATTAATAGAGATTAATAAGTAACCACTACATAAACGAGGATACTTCGATAATACGCCGTGCAAAAATATCGCCGCTGCCACAAGTGCCGCCGCTGGATATGGTATAAAAACTCTGAGGGCTGCCGACAATATTCGAACGTGAACAGCTAATAATAGCCTGGCAAACTTGTAAGCCTGCCGTAGAAAAATTTACCACCCGCCCGCTAAGCGCATCACAGTTTGCATCAGCAATGCTTCTATCATCCACATTAAACATCAACTGATTCATCGCTACGTTAGCACCGCTCTCAGCTGCGTAAAATGCCTGTATTGAAATACCTTCTAAAACACTCGCCTGAGATGATTGTGATGTGAATCGACTAATTGCAGCTGCCAATATCGCAACACCAACAATTATAATGGCCGCTAGTGGGATAAGAAATCCTTTATTTTGCTTAGCAGATTCAAGGGACATTTCGTATCAACACCTGCTGTTGAAGAGCCACTTGATTGTTGCCTTGCAAGAAATTCAAGTCGATATCTACCACTGTATTAAAATCTTCAGACCCCAAAGAAATACTAAATGCTCTGCTAGTGGTGGCAACATTTTCAGCCATAACATCAACCGCCCCACCTGGATTAATATCACTTAACCCTGTTGTCGAAAGACCATAGTTACTATAGCGAAATAGTGTTGTCCCGATAAGACAAAACCGTTGAGGGTTATCGGTTAAGTAGACACGTCGCTGGCTAGAATTGCGAATAAAACGGTGATTGGAGGTTAAATTAATTGTGCTAAAAGGAGGCCCAGCGCCTAAATTATTAACGTTCACTCGACTGTTAAGACTTCCACTAGTATATATTTCACTATCGACTAGCGCTCCGACAATAGCATGACGCGCACTCCCTAAACCAAGAGTATAAGGAGCAGTACGAATAGTACTTCCCATTGACACACCATTATCAATATCCGGAACATCTTCAACATAACGCACACCTGCAACAATAGGCAGGAATTCAACGCAATTTCCAGAAGCGCTTACACGGGTACTATTTGGCGAGGCTATTCTCAGCTGGCGAGTCATTTGCTCAATCACCAAACGGCCTCGATTAATGATTTTACTGCGCTGTTGAACTTCATCATAACTGTCCACCACGCTTAAAAAAAAACTACTCCCCAACGCCGAAACGATACCAAGAATGACTAGCACAGCGATCAATTCTATTAAAGTAAAACCGTGATAACGCCCATACATGTTATTTGGTTTTTTGTTTAATTTTTTATGTAAGTCAACATTTGACATAATCAAAAATTAGTTTTATATGCGCTTAAGGTAACACTATCGCCATTATTGCTGGTGACTACTACAGTGATTCTTCGGGCTGCACTGTTTGCCATTCCACCACCCAACTCACTGCCAGCAGCAATAACAGACACCGATATCGTATGCCCTTGGTTACTCGTATCAATAAAACCATTGTAGTCGCCCACATCGTCAAAATCACCATCAGGACTTATACCAAGACACGCAGGGCCGTCACCGCTATCACATGCAGGTACACCGCCGGTAGGCGTGTTCTCGTCAAATTTTCGTGCAAGAATCTCATCAAGTTGCGCCTGCGCATGTTCTAAAGCTTGTACTTTTATCAATGGATCAACACTATTGATAATTGCGTAGCTATACACTTTAACAAGCGCGACAATGGCAATACTGACAACCGTAAGAAAAACTATTGTTTCTATAAGAGTGACACCTTTGTAATATCTTACATGCATAGGCAATAGTAATTTCAAAAAACATTTAAATTAACAACAAAGGCATTAGAAAACGAAGCCTGTTGCCGATATGGTAATCTGCAGCGATTCACTATTTTGATTTAAAGTAAGTGTTGCTCCGCCGTTAGTTGGTCGTCCTAAACGGTCAAAAGTAATCGCGATGGGTGTCAGGTTTTGATTATCCAAAAGATTAATCGGGTATCTTACAGCACTGGTGTTAATACTGGCATCAACACTACCGCTTATTTCCCTCACATCGACTTGATTAGGAGCTCTTATCACCAAGCGAACAGGGTTTGTTTGAACCATGGCACGCTGTTGAGCAATAAAAAAAGCCGTGATGATCTGATCACGGCTTGCTTGGAGTTGAAAAGTGGTACTTGGTAGTAATGAAGATGTTGCTGCGCCGCCAAGAATAGCAATTAACAATAAAATAGCAATAAGCTCTACAAGAGAGAAACCTTTTACTTGTGTAAGCTTAGTCAACGCTCATAGTTGCAGCTTAGGTCGCTGCCCCGATGATAGAAAACTGGGCTGTTGTTGAGTCAGGCCCATTTAAAGTACATGTTACCGTCGCTTTGTCAGATACTGCAGCAGCGGTAACCGTATAATTTGGAGGTAAACCACCTGCTAATAAACTTCCCGAATCGTCGCAATTATCAATTGCTTCAAAAGAATCAGTACTCAGCCCTGCCTCATTTGCGATATCAATAGCATGATTCAAAGCACTAGCGCTTTCAATACTACCGGCAATATTATTCGTTGCAGCAACTTGCGCTTCATCAGACAAGTCAACAAACTTGGGAACTGCTGTCGCGGCTAAAATACCCAAGATCACAAGCACCGCAATCAATTCTATCAGCGTAAAACCCGATTGTTGCTTAATCATATATTTCTCCAAACCTTACAAAAAATCTTAACTCTCTAACGTTAATTCTCTTGGCTCATATAAATATAAGTTATTTTGAGATAGTTTTTATTCGCACCTATTAAGAAGACCTAAGCTTATCTCACTGCATAATAACTTTTACTACGCCATTACTTACATCATAGTCAAAGAAAAATGATCCTTCCTGCCGGCGTGCCAATTGATAACGGCAAATTACTTTTTCATTTAAAGATATAATATAGTCAACTTTTTTTATATATCTATTCTTACTTATCTCATTGGATGGAGGGTTTCGGAAAACCGACAACCATAGTTGTTGACATTCATCTTCGGTTTGGTTTTCTAAAAGTGGAGAAAAGCCTTCGTGGGTATTGGCTGGCCATCCATTCTCATTTAAAAAAAACGTATGGCCATTGATATTAACGTAATTTTTATTAACAGATGCTCCATAAGCATTTAGATTAGACATCATACGAGAGAATATACCTGCATGAAACTCAAGCATGGACTCCTTAGTTTTACCCATTGGACTTAAGTAATAATTAATACCCATATAAATAATAAAACCTATAACAGCCAAAACTAAAAAAAACTCATAAGTTCTTGATCGATGGCTATCAGATGTTTTTATATATCGGTTTTCATACATAAGTTTTATCGCTCAGACACTAACAACTTATTTGAGGGTACCTGTATTAACCGCGGATTTCGTAAATACTCCACATGGGTAAAAATATGCCTAATGCTAAGATAGTAACAAAAATAGCCATGACGAAGATCAATATAGGCTCGATTCTGTCTGTTAACGTTTTTAAGTCATAGTCCACTTCACGCTCGTAAAAACCTGCAACATCCGAAAGAAGTTCTTCTATTTGACCACTTTCCTCACCAACGGCAATCATCTGCAAAACTAAAGCCGTAAACATTTGAGATTGGGCATGGGTATGTATCAAGCTCTCGCCGCGTTCAATACCCTCACGTATATTAATAATTTTTCTCTCTAAAAATGGGTTGTCTATAGCTGCGGCGCATAAATTTAGGGATTTTGTGATGGGTACACCCGCACGAAGCATAAGGCTTAGGCTACGGGAATAACGAGACATTGATGCTCTAATAATTAAATCCCCAACTATAGGTAATTTCAACTTATACTTTCCCCATTGCCATGCACCTTGAGGCGTTCTTACGTAATGATAAAAAGCAAAACCAGATAGAAAAACACAAATGAGCATAATGCCCCAATAGTTAACAAAGATATCGGACATGCCTATAAGCACTTTAGTCACAAGTGGTAGCTCTGCATTAAACTTCTCAAACATCTGGGCAAAAGCAGGTATAACCCAGATATTAATAATAGTGACCGCAGCAATAAGGGCTAGGGTCACAAATGAAGGGTAACGCATAGCAGATTTAATGCGTTTTTTTGTTTCTTCATCACGCTCAATATAAAATCCTATCTGCTTAAAAACATCTTCAAGTTTGCCACTACTCTCCCCCACATTTATCATGCTAACAAACAAGTCATTAAAAATTTTGGGGTAGGCCTTCATTGCTACAGATAAAGAATTGCCTGCCTCAAGACGTGTCACGATATCCAGTAAAGCTTCTCTGAAATGTTCGTGTTTAATACTCGAAGCAAGCCCTCTTATACCTCGGGTCAAGGGTATACCCGCTTTATTGATAGTATACATCTGACGGCAAAACATAATCAGATCGACAGGGAGAACTTTTTGCGCCCCCAACAGAATATTTATTTTTTTTACATACGACTCCGTTAGTGGCACTTCTTGAATCTTTATCGGGGTTACGCCCTGACTAAGCAATTGATTAGCCACATAGGATGCACTGGATGCCTCAATTTGTCCAGTGACCACTTGACCACTATTTGACTGACCTCTGAATTTATACTGAATCATGATTCTTACTCTTCATCTATCAACTCAGATAGGCTCTCATCCTCCACCTGTGCAGACACCCTCAAAACTTCATCAATAGTAGTAATCCCTTCGATAGCAAAATCAAGTGCGCTGGCACCTAGAGGACGATAATTAGGATCACGATGGGCAGCATCATTAAATCCTCGTACACTATTTTCTCTTAGAGCATCTTCCATTTCACTATTAAGCTCCAACAACTCAAACACGCCAACGCGGCCACGGTAACCACTATTAAAACAATGGGCGCAACCTACGCCTTTGCGAAAATTATATTGCCCTGTAAAATTGGGTTTTAACTTGTTAAATAAATGCTGCTCAGCATCGTTTAACTCATAAGGCTCAGAACAGCTCGTGCAAATACGACGTACCAGTCGTTGCGCCACTATTGCCCTTAAACTGGATGCAACAAGATAAGGGTCGACTCCCATATCAACCAAACGTAATGCTGAGGTAACAGCATCATTAGTATGCAGTGTGGACAAAACCAAATGCCCAGTCATTGCAGCGCGCAACGCGATTTCCGCTGATTTGGCATCGCGAATTTCGCCTATTAGCAAAATATCGGGATCTTGGCGTAAAGTGGCCCTTAGTATCGTCGCAAAATCTAAACCTATTTTTTCATGGATCTGAACCTGATTAATGCGGCTCAAACGATATTCAACAGGGTCTTCCACTGTGATTATTTTTTTCTCGGGCTGGTTTAATTCACTAAGAGCGCCATATAAAGTCGTTGTTTTTCCACTTCCTGTTGGACCTGTGACCAGGATTAAGCCATGAGGGCGTGTGATAAGTTTACTGAAGCGGTTGCGGTAATTTTCGGGCATACCTACTTTAGATAGAGGCAGCACTCCCTCAGTCTGATCGAGAATCCTCATTACTACCGATTCACCATGTTGAACCGGCATGGTGGAGACACGTACATCGATATTATGATTTTTTAGACGCAAGTTAAAACGTCCATCCTGAGGCAAACGTTTTTCCGATATATCTAGGTTAGACATTAATTTTAAACGCACCACTAAAGCCCCGGAGATACGTTTCTCATTCATAACCTGCTCTACTAATACACCATCAATACGTTGACGGATACGCAAAACATTTTCATCTGGCTCGATATGAATATCAGAGGCCTTGGTATTGATGGCTTCCTCGAACACTTTTTGTAGCAGTTTCACAACTGGAGCATCACTGCCACTGACATCAGTGACTATATCAGTCAGATCTACTAAATCTTCGACAATCTCTTCATTGAGCTGCCCAGCTAAATCAGCAATTTCATCCGCATGGCTATAGGCAATATCCAAAATATCCAGTAGCTCATTTTCTCTTACTACAGCAGGCTTAATAGGCTTTTGAATAACTTTCTGTAGTTCATCTAAGCCAAATATATCTGTCGGATCCGACATGCCTAATAAAATACCATCACCATCTTCACGCAATATCATCACACGGTAACGACGTGCGACAGTTTCAGGTAAAGTTTGCACAAGTTGAGGATCAAAGCGGAAATTTTTTAGTTCGACGAAAGGTATATCCAACTGCTGAGATAATAAATTAAGAAGACTATTCTCTTCGACAAATCCCATATCAACCAGTTGGCGCCCAAGCTTACGACCACTTTTTTTTTGTTCCTTAAGAGCACTTTCAAGTTGTTCTTGAGTAATCATTTGGTGGGCGACAAGCAAGTCACCCAAACGAATACGTTTACGACCAGCTGCATCTACCATAGAATACTCTCCCCTACACTATTCTCTCCTAAGTTACTTTTCTCTGCACTATCGCGTTTAATATCAGCGATACGTTGTTTAGCAAAATCCATCACTTGAGAAGAAGGGTGGCCTACTTGCAAAACCCGTTGATAAGCTGCGGTAGACTTAGCATTGTCATGCAATGCATCTGAAGAAATAGCATAACCTAATAAAAATGTGACATTAGTGGTATCGGCATGCAATAGGTCTTTGTATATTGCTCTCGCATCATCATGTCTATTGCGCTTCTGGTACAAGGCTGCAAGTAAAGAATAATATAAAGAATCACCAGTACTTTGCACAATACTCTTCTCTAAAATAGCTATGGCCAAGGTCAGATCATGCCGATAATAGGCCAAACGAGCCTTAAAGTAATTTTTCATGGAGTGACTATCTGATAACGCTAAAGTCAACTGTTCGGCATTGGTAATACGGTGACTATCGATATAGTAGTTAAAAACAAGTTTGTAAATATTATCTGAGACTTTAGGATCAACTTCACTAATATATTTTTGTATTTCCTTTACACGATTATGCAGTAACAATTTTTTTACTTCTGCTAGTACTTGCGTCTCCTCATTTAAATATTCAGTGGGAGTCGTCCATTTTTCATTATTTAAAGAAGAATAATCATTAATATTTGATATTTTCTCTAACGCATGTGAAGATACTTGACCAGAATCGGCATTTACGTTGGATATATCATTTACCTTTGCTTTATTAAATAACGTAAGGTACTCATTCTTTTGTTTATCATTAATATCAAAAACAGACCAGCGCTCCATAAGCTTGCCAGCCTTATCTAATCGATTGTTTTTTAGGGTGTAGTCTAATTGAGCCAAAAAAAATATCTTTACTTTTTCTTTTATTTTTTTTATTTCAATATTATTTTTTGATATTTTTTCAGCTTCCCCTAAAAAATACATGGCGTTATTTTTAAAGGGAACGGTCAATCTATTATCTGCCATAGCTCTCTCGGCCTTTAATAGTAATTCATTCAACAGAGGTTTACTATTTTCACTGAAGACTTTTTTGTCATTATCTTCCTTATCATTGTGATTCGAAGCAGGATACAACTTAGCATGTAACACAGGTTTACTTAATACATTTTCAACAGGCTTTTTTTCAATATTATTTTTTTGTTTTATATTATAAAGTGCGTCAGACGGGGCATTAAGAAGGTTAAAAGATTCAGCAGTAGAAGTATTGTTTAATAATGAAGGGGGACTTATATCTACCCACTCGGAAGATGCAAGTGCGTTTATCACAGTTTTATTCTCGGATGATTGGCCAAAATACACATAAGAAGTTAAAGTAGCCACACACAAAATAGCAATGAACCAAATCTTATTATGTTGTTTAATGACTCTCACCTCGTCACTTGCAGAGCAAGTCACGCTATCGATCTTAAACCTATGTTGTCTCCCTCTAACATCCAGATCATGTAAAGCGTCATTCAGTAAGCTCATAATGCAGTCTCAAAGTTCAGCATTGAATACAGCAAACTTACTGAACAAAACAATATTACTTGTGCAGCAAATGACATTTTTTTTAAGCGCCAATGAAAGGAACATAGCTTCCCTAACCAGTGGCTTTCTTGAGTATCCGCAATGGCTTTAGCAACGTGCCAACTGGTCACTTTCTTGTTACCTTTACCGAAAGCACTAATAAGTGCCTTATGAGCGAGAATATTAATTAAACGTGGCACTCCTCCAGAGCCATAGTACAAAAGTCGCAGTGCATTTAGGGTAAATAGTTCACTGGAACCACCAACAGAATTGATACGATGAAGTACATATTCTCTCACACCGCTCATTGAAAAAGGATGCAAGCGCTCAGAGAAAATAATACGTTGTTTTAGCTGGCGTAAATCAGAGCGAGACAGTAAGCTATCTAACTCCGGCTGACCGAGTATTACCACCTGCAATAGTTTACGCTTCTCGGTCTCAAGGTTAGTTAATAAACGTAAACTCTCGATGGTCTCTCTAGGCATTGCCTGAGCTTCATCGACTATTAAGACAACCTGTTTATTATTTCGAGCTAGCTGCATTAGTCTTCTATAAATACGGCTCATCAGCTCATGAGCGGGAATATCTCTTCTATAGTCCACACCAATTTCTTGAGCAAAAAAAGCTTTCAGTTCGGAAGGGCTTAAGAAAGGATTGGGGATATATGCTGTTACAAACCCTTTGTTTAAATGGGAAAGAAGAATACGACACAACAAAGTTTTACCAGTACCCACTTCACCTACCACTTTGATAAAGCCTTCACAGTGCTTTAATGCCACTAGCATAGTGTTTAGCGCATCGCGATGGCTCTGTTGATTAATAAAAAAAGTAGTATCTGGAGTTAAAGAAAATGGCGCTTCTTCGAGTTGGAAAAAATCTTGGTACACAATGCCTCCCTTCAGTGATCCTGATATTCTTGAGACAGTAACTTTATTCTTTCAGATTGACGCAGCAAACGATCATCCCAAGTATCTTTATTCACTACAATAGGTTGCATTAAAATAACCAGCTCAGATTTTACAAAGCCTTTTTGCTTCGTTTTAAACAGCAAGTTAACGCCTGGAATTCTACCTAATAATGGTCGTCGCGTATCCACATTAGACCGCCGCTCTTGCATTAACCCGCCTAAAACAACTACCTGACCATTCCTTGCTTTTACAATACTGTCAGACTCTCGCACATCTCTCAAAGCTAAAGGAAGAGAAAATTGGCTGCCCGCCACATCGATCTCTTTAATTTGATCTTGCACATTGGTTACCAACGGATGGACATGTAAAATAACCTCACCACTTTCCGCAATCTGAGGAGTTACATCCAGAGCAATGCCGCTGAAGAAGGAATCTAATTCAACTTCAGGCGTATTGACAGTTGTAGCGGCGCTGGAAACCACTGGATTAGAAACACCTGTGACAAAAAACTCATCGGAGCCCACACGTATCACCGCTTTTTGATTATTGACAGTAGAAATACGTGGACTGGAAAGTACTTGCACTTTCCCTTGTTGCTCAAGAAAAAATAATAGTTCGGTAATATCGTTAACGTTAAGTACTGTGGAGATCACCGAGTTACGTGTATTATTTCCATTAAAAACTATATCTGATAAAGAACCTGTAGAAGAATCTGTTTGCGTTGCATTAATTTGCCCACTAATTGCCCCCCAATTTATTCCTGCATTAAATTCATCATTGAGTGTTACTTCTAATATCTTAGTTTCCAATACGACTTGACGTTTTATACTTAATTCAGATTTTTTAAGAAATTCTCGCACAGCGTTTAATTCTCTTGGCAAAGCTTTGACGACAGCTAAGCCAGCTTGCGGATCAGTCATCACCATACGACCGTCTTCTTCCCCCACAATAGCTAATAATGACTGTGTTAAACCACCCCAAAAATCTGTTTTACTTAGGGTTTGAATCCGTGCACCGGGCGTTATTTCTTGTTGTCCGCCACTGGTGTTTTCTTCGTTATCGAGAAAACCCAGTAAATTGGTGCCGTCTTCTGAGTTATTAGAAGATGATGCATTATTCTGCCTATTATTTCTGTTATTAGTGGCGTTGGATGTAATTCTCCCAACCAGAACACTGGTATCGGTTACCCCCACGCGCTTTACGTCTAGATAGTTAATGGGAAATATTTCTGTGCGTAATTTACGTGGGAAGATAGTATAAATATTATTTGCTAACTTATATTCGTAGCCATAGACCTCCCGTGTCACATCAAGCACGTCAGCTACCGTTACATCGCGTAGTTCTAAAGATATTTCGCCAGATACTTCGGGGTGAGCGACTACATTCGTACCAGTATCTGAGACTAGACTTACAAAAAAAGCACGTGCTGGAACACGGTTAACGGATACATTAAAACGTTTTTCTTTAAGTGTTAAACTACGATGGTTACCATCAATAAGCACATCATTAACCTCATCAGGTACGTTTAAGCGTTTGCTGCGTTGCGCCTTATCAAGATCAGCGATAATACTTTCAGCGGGTGTATTATTAGACCCATTATTGCTGGCACACGATAATATCAATACGGAAGCAAGCAGGGTCGACAAAGTACGAACAATATAATATTCTGTAGTAAACGGGTTTATTGTTTCTTTCATTTATCGAAAATGCTCTGTCTTAATTTTAAAACACGCAAGTCATCGCTAGATTTGTAAACCACATGATCATTAGTAATATCAACGATGATTTTGCCATTTATAGTTTCACCTTTTTTTACTGCTGTACCATTGATAATAGCCTTTTGCTTACCATTTCCTGAAAAAATCGCCTGTAAAACCAAAGGCTTTTCACGTATAACAGCACGCCTATAATTAATAGGCTGTGTCGGATCACGCAACGCTGGAATATTTTCTATTGCACTAGTTCCCGCTTCAGCAAATATCTTGCTCGACAGACTCAATAATGCAAAGGCCACATAGATATAAACCGACAAACTGAAATTAAACACCTAAGACACCATGTTCTGTAGATAGTGTATAGACTTCGATCATTATTTTAGCCTGTGGATACTGTATTACTTCATAGTCAATTTCTTGCCAATATATTTTCCAAGGAAGCTTTTCTAGAGCTGCCAAATATTTCACAACATCGAAATATTGCCCTTCTAAAACAACCACTACAGAGTGTTTAAAGATACCAATATCTTCTTCTTTTTGCTTTGAGGTAAAAGTACTTGACTCAAGGTTATCCTGTTCATCTTGTTCACCTTGTATTTTCAATTCACTAGACTCTAGTGTCTGCATACCCACAAGCGTTAAAGTGCTTATAGACTTAACTACATCTCTTAGTACAATAGTAAGGTTTTCCGCCGATATTAAGCCAACAGATAAAGCCTCGAGCTTTTTATCTAACGAAGACAATCTTCTCTCTAAAGCTAATATTTGCTGCTTCTTATGAACATTAGGATCATCATCTAGCGCTTTGGCTAATACCATTTCCTGCGCAGTTAGTTTTTTGATATCCATTTCCGCACTTTCCATACGCTGACTAAGAGCAGCCGTTTTTTTATTGATATCAGAAATTAAAAATACTTTAAATAGCCCCCATGTTATGACTATGGCCAGCACACTGATAATCGCTCTTTCTCTCAGTGGACGGGTATTAAAATTTTCGTTGACATTATCCCAAAAGGCCAACATCAGTTATCCTCCTGTGCAGCCAATTGATATACCGAATCGAAGCCCAATGCAAAATCATGGAGAGAAGAGTTTTTAGCATTAACAACACTCATAAGGCCAAAACGAGATTCGGTAAAATTAGGCTCATTCTTAAGCTTGCCAATAAAGCTTGGAATATTTTCTACAATATTCGTTGTACCTTTCAATTCAACAAAAGCCCCACCACGAGATATACGAATATGCTGTAAAGAAATGGAAGGGAAAGACTGCCTTGCAAAACCCAACATAGCGCCTGAAAAGCCTAATTCATTACCTAGATTTTGGCCTTGGATAAGATCGCCAATTTGCTCTCTTGCCATTACTTTTTTTTTCAATTTTTTTTCAGTTTGTTCCAGTGCCACCATATTAATATTGCGCGGTGAGCTTTGAATGTGATTTACACGGATTTCAATAATTTCTTTTTGCTTTTCAATTAAAACAATCTTAGCCTCATACTCCTTAAGATTGGATGATATTAAATATAGAGAGGCACTCATTAGAAAAGCAAAGCCAAGCAGGGATGATGCGACAGTATTAGCTGTTAACCATTCTTTTTTTGGCCGTAATTCAGGTAAATATAAATTAACTTGTTGCATACTCATGGCTCAGCTAATTCGCGATAAACGCCTCCGAGAGCACCTAGACATAATTGCGTCATCGCACTATCTATATCATCCACAAATTCAACTGTTGGTGTAATATCGAGAAATTGTGCCGGTACTGTAAGGTTACGAGCAAAATCTTGACAAATTTTATCTTCGCTAATATTTTCCCCCCCCACATATAAAGCTCCTGGAGGCACAAGTCCCATCTGACGCTCGTAATAGTCAATAGAACGCTGTATTTCTAAGGCTAATTCATCGCAGGGTAAATCATCGAGCAACCCCCCGTTGTAATTAAGTTGAAATTGACGGGATAAATAAAGATTACCCTCTCGATACAGCAATACGATACCACCGCCTTGAAATATCCTTACAATTCCCACACCGCGCTCGTGCATCTGATCGTTAACCATCAACGCAATATTGCGCAGTGCCATTTCTGCAATATCTATCGAGGCCAAAGTCAAACCCGCGCCATTAATCAAAGCAATTAACTCGTTAACCCGATCCAACTCAGTAACCACCACGTAGGCCATTTTTTTAGCTGATCGACTAGCATCGTCCGGCAATCTGAAAACATCCACAACGACTTTCTCAAGAGGGGTTGAAATCAAATCTTTAATACGCCAACGGGCCGCCTCACGCAGGTCTGTATCGTCGACATCGGGTGCTTCGATAAGTAATAACTGATAGTCTGCGGGACTTAGAATTAGATGGCACAAACGCTTATGTATTTTTGCTTTGTTGACGAAGTGATTCAACTCATGGGCAAGCTTATCTTGCTTTTGCTCGCAGTGAATGACATGTACCAGATCTATATCGTTTTTCTCTCCAAAGCAGCCCTTGGCAACCAGCGCTAAGCCCTCTGTGATTATCTCAATACCGACAGCGCCTTTTTTTGCACTAATTTTATCCAACCAATCCACTTTGCCGGGCTCCTCTAGCCGCTTGCATTGTCACACTTAGGGCCACTATCAACTGTTAAATAAAAACAAAACATCTTTAGAATTTAAACACGTAGCTATCTAAATGAATCTTTCAGGTTAAAGTATAGACCGTGAATATAATTTCGCCGAAAAGCACAGAATTTAGAGAACAGTGACAGAGGCAGACAAGAACTCTGCCTGATCACAAAGATATTGAGCTTAGAATACGCGCAGGAATTCTCTTTGCGTCCGGAGGCAAGCAAGCGCCTTAACGGCACATATTACTACATAAGCTGAAGGCAAGAGCAAAGAACAGGTATCTAAAAACCACCTTCGAAGTTATTTTGCCGCCACGCTTCATAACTAATAATAGCGACCGCATTAGATAAGTTCATACTGCGGTTGTTTTCTAACATAGGGATGCGTAAGCGATCCTGCGGATTAAAACTGTCCATAACTGCAGGCGGCAAGCCGGCGGTTTCCGAACCAAACAATAGGACATCTCCTACTTGAAAGCCCGCTTTATCGTGAGACCGGGTCCCTTTGGTAGTACATGCAAAGATCCTTCGACCCTCTACTGCTTTAAGAAAAGCCTGATAATTCTGGTGACGGCTGACATTGGCTAAATCACGATAATCAAGTCCAGCCCTCCTCACTTTTTTCTCATCGAGATCGAAACCTAGAGGCTCTATCAGATGTAAATGGCAACCATTGTTGGCAATAAGTCGGATAATGTTGCCGGTATTAGGGGCAATTTGAGGCTCATACAAGGCGATATGAAACATAGAGATTATTGATATTTAGTTTTTTAAGATAGCAAGGACAAAGTGCTTATGAGGACGAGAAGTATAGATGAAGCAAAATAAAAGGCCAAATACAGCCTTTATTTTGCTTGATTTTTAAATAGCGTGGGTAAAACTACTTAAGAGCCGATTTTGCTGCTGCTAACAGCACGTCGGTATCGATACGCACCTTGTAATCGGGACTGTGAAAAGAGAAACGCACTTTACCTGAAGTATCGGTAATAAGTGCTGCCGGCACAGGTAAGATATGATGTTTTTCACCAGACGCTTCCTCTAGGTCGATATTGTAACCCAGATACTTTTTATACGTTTCAGCATCCACTTTGAAGGCTAAGCCCATAGCTTTAACAGCTGTGGCCTTGGAATCCGATAGTAACGTATAGCTGATCTCATTTTTATCCATGCTTTGCTTGAGGTTCTTGGGTAAATCGGGGCTAATCGCCACGATTTGATAGCCCATTGCTTTTAAATCACTCTCTATGGTTTTCAACTCTCCCAAATGCACGTTGCAATAGGGACACCAACCACCGCGATAAAACACTAATACAGTGGGCTTTTCGCCTATTTTAGCGGCTAAATCAACATTCTTACCATCAATACCTTGAAGTGTCACCTTAGGTATCTCTTGCCCTACTTTAATCGGACAAACCTTGGCGGCATCCTCAGGTACTTTATCCGCATAAGCAGAAAGGCAGCATATGCTCATGATGAAAGATGCTATGAGGGTAAAAGTTTTTTTATTTATTATATGTATGAGATCACTCATATATGTTTGACTCCATATGGTGTTGAGCAATAGCCACGGCTATGTGCAAGTATCTATTATGTGTAAGTGAAAATAATGTATAAGTAATAGCCACTATGACCGGGATAAAACTAGATAAAAGTATATACTTATCGAAAAATAAGCTCTAGCGCCAATTGGCAATAGGCGAGGCCGCGGTATCGCTAGCCTAAACCTAAGAGGTTACCTTTCGCGCCAAGCAAACCTCTATATGCCAAGCATAATTCAGCACTGGCAAACAATTCATCTCAAAACTTTATACGTTAAGCAGTAAAAATAAAGGTGAATAAAACTGTGCACGATACGAGGAATTCGGGTATTAATAGGAGGATTTTTCATTTTCGAGTAAATTTTACGGTTAAAGTTTGTGTATAACCATCCCAAGACGGTTCAGTTTTCTGCTAGAATCGCGCGCTTTAGTTTTCAAGGTTCACAAGAATGCTCAACAACGATGCAATAAGCCAACTCTCACAGCTAAAAAAAGACATTCAAGCGTCAAAAGAATATGGCAGTGGTACTGTCGTCGGCAGTAACGGCCGGTTCGGTTTTGTCAGATTAGACGACGGACGGGATGCTTTTCTTTCGCCTGACAAAATGCAGAGAGTAATACCGGGCGATATCGTCCATGTTAGCCTCAAGAAAAACGATAAAGATAAACTGGAGGCTGATTTAGAAAAACTACTGACGCCGGCTCTTGACCGCTTTATCGGACGCTATCGTGTTAAAGGCAACGCACACTTTGTTGAGCCTTCAGGCATCCAATCGAGTCGTTGGATTTTTCTGCCGCCAAAATCTCGCAGCAAATGTAAGGAAGGGGACTATGTGGTGGCTAAGATGCTACAACACCCCTTCCGCGAAGGTAAACCTTCGGCAAAAATCGTCGAGCGGGTGGGACGCGATGACGAAGCGCGCTTTGAATTGAAGTACACAAAGGCCAAATATAATCTCAATCAGCCTGAAGATAAGGCCCAAAATAATCAAACTAAGGCTGTTGAAAAGCAGTTTAGTGACCTTGATCTTGATAATCGCTCCGACTTGAGTCATCTACCTTTTGTCACTATCGATGCGGCCAATACTAAAGATATGGATGATGCCATCGCCATCGAATCTGTAGAGCGAGAAGGTCACAATGTTTCTTTACTGCACGTGGCCATTGCTGATCCATCGAGTTTTATTCCTCAAAATTCGCCGCTCGCGAATGCCAGCTTAAAAAATGGACAAACCGTATATTTGCCCGGTGGCCTAGTGCCGATGTTCCCTATTCAGCTGAGCCATCACTGCTTTTCTTTGGAGCCTCAGAAAAAGCGTCCCGCGTTAGTGTGCCATATTGAATTCAATCAAGACGGAGAAGTGCTTAGTTCAAACTTCGAGTTCGCTTATATTGAATCTAAACACAAGCTTAGCTATGAAGACGTTGGCGCCTTTATTGAAAGCGACCAGGATTCAGTGCCCGAAGAATGCAAGGTCATACTCAAACAGTTACATGACCTTTCTGTAATAAGACGCCAATATCGTGAGCGACATTTTTTGGTAGTACAAGACCAAATAGATTATGACTACCAATTCGACGAACAAGGTCATATTCAAGAAATCAAGGCACGGCCAAGAAATGCAGCACATCAGATTGTCGAAGAAGCGATGTTGGCTACGAATATCTGTGGCGCAGAACTACTTTCGCAGCATAATACTGGCCTGTTTGTGGTTCACCCTGGATTCCGTCCAGATCGTCTAGGCGAAGTCAAAGCGCTATTAAAAGAAGAAAACATTGTTCACGATGATCTCAACACTCTCGAAGAGCAAGTAAAACTTTTCAGCACATTAGATAGCAAAGGCGAAGCGCCAAATCTCAGTTTGGCCTTACGGCGAATGATGGTAAGTTCCGAGTTGAGTGCCACAAAGGCCCCTCATTTAGGCATGGGCCTGCCTATTTACAGTACCTTAACTTCACCGATAAGACGTTTTGCGGATCTTTATAACCACTGGTGTCTTCAACATATTATCCACCAAAAGTCAGTTAAAAAGCTTTCTGAGAGAGATTTAGAGAAACTTTCAGAAACCCTACAAAATGGTAAACAAGCAGATCGTGAACTTTATCAATGGCTACTTTTAGAATATACAAAGAAACAAATAGGCCAACAGGCACGCGGTACTATTCGTATTGTCACCCAACACGGTTTCGGCGTTAAACTTGATGATAATGGCATTGAGGGTTTCATCTTGTTTGGCAAGGATAAAGAAAAAAAATACGACGCTAAGCGCATGACCTTAACTGTGGATAAGGAATTGTATTATTTAGGCAAAAGTGTCGAGATTAAAATTAAATCCGTAGATCAGACAAAGAGGCGTATTGCCTTTGAGCTGGTTGTCAAAAAGCAAGAGACGGTGGTCGATGAGACCGTGAGTGCTTAAGCAGTCTGGTAACGTATTAAGAATTGAGATAGTCATGGGCTGCAATGACTTGCAGCCCTATTTATTAGTAGTTTGATCACCAGACAATCAAGAGAACTACCGAATTATCGAATGTAAAAACTACAGATTATTTTAGTATATGGGCTGTTTGCGATAAATTAACCGAATGCTCATCAATAAATTTAAAAGTATTCCAAGCAATAGTCACTTCATCGCTGTGATGTAGCTGCACCCTACCTTCAATTTTTTCACCGTTGACACTGGTGCCATTAGTACTGTTTAAATCTTCAATAAAATATTCCACCGTATCGGGGAAATCTGGGTTAGGTACCGCTTGTAAAGCCGCATGACGCGAACTAACGGAGGAATCCTCGATAATAATATCACAGTCAGGCATACGGCCTATAGTAAGCTTATCGGAACCAATATTAAATTTATGGGCCACTACCCCATCAACCAACTGTGCTAGCACTGTCATAATCACTTCACCTCTATAAACCTAATACGTGATATTTTATAAGAAATTTATACGTAACCAATTTGTTTTGCTTCTGCTGAGAAATCTCGTTTTATGGCTTTTTTCAATACCAAAGCCATTTCCGCAGCAGTCTCATAACGATCATCAGGGTCTTTTTGTAAGGCCTGATTAATAATGCGTGAGGCACTTGCGGGCAAATCCTTACGTATTGAACGAACGTTCTTATGCTTGCCGTAAATAATTTCGTAAGTCAACGCCGCCAAATTACTACCATGATAAGGCAAACGCCCTGTGAGTAATTGATAAAAAGTCACACCCAGACTAAAGATATCTGCCGCTCGATTTACTTTCTTACCTTTAAGCTGCTCCGGTGCCATATAAAGTGGACTACCGAGGATTTCTCCGGTACTTGTCTTAGAATTATCTACCAGCCGAGCAATACCAAAGTCTGTCACTTTGACCTGATAAGGTGAGGGATTGTAGATAATATTACCGGGCTTAACATCACGATGTACCACATTACTATCATGAGCATAAGCGAGTGCTTGTGCGACATCACAAACAACACGATAGACTTCGAAAACAGGTAATAAATTATCTTCACTGACAAAGTTATTTAATGCTTTACCTTCAGCAAAATCCATAGCGATAAATGCTAAATCGCTTTCTTCACCTACATCAAATACTGAAACAATAGCGGGATGATTGAGTCGACCTGCTGCCTCCGCCTCGCGGAAAAAACGCTGTTTTAGCTCATTACTATTTTTATCTTTAAATTGATCATAGCTGAGAGTTTTAATGGCAACCCGCCGCGCAATTTTTGGATCAAAGCCTAAAAACACACGTCCCATCGCCCCTCTACCCAGTTCCCCTTCAAGTTCATAGCGGCCGATAATTCTTCGATCCGTTTGGGCTGTGGTAATGGCTGTTGTCTTCTGTAAATTATCTTCTTGATCCACGTTCGAAGAAGACTTAAGCATCGTGTTTAAGACTTTTAATTTTTGCTCAGCATCCTTATAAGATTTGCGCTTGCTGCGTACCATACGCATCACATCAATTGCTTGCTGATATTGTTTTTGCTCAGCATAGGCATCAGAAATATCGTAAAGCGTTTGTAATAATGGCTCGTCTAGAGAGCAATCCGTTAGCTGTTCCAAAGCTAAATTCAACTCCTGTTGCTCGATAAATTGGCGAGCCTGTTTAATACAAATACCATCAGCTCTATCAATATTGCCTTGTATACGGCGCTTTTTAATCATCCAGATAGAGAGAGCGAAATGTCCAACAATCAGCCATACCACAACAAGGGCTAGAGGTAGCCATACTCGATGGGAAGCGATAATAAGAATTTGGCTTAAAATTATTGTGATGCTTAAGAAAAAAGAAATTAATCCTGCTGTACGAGGCGTAATCCTAATTACCAGTAAGCCCAAATAAAGAGTGACCATAAATACTAAGGCCATCAACACTATGTTAGACCACCAAGGTGAGTAAACAACGGCATCATGCTTAACACTATAAAGTGCTTTGGCTAACATATCAGCACTGCGGCTACCCTGCTGGGCAATTAAAATAAATTCTGGAAATGCGCTACGTGCCAGAGCCTCATTTAACGCAATAGTATTGACGATAGGAGCCATACGATTGGATAAGGAATGCAGGGGAATAAAGCTACCGTCATTGGATAAAGGCAGGTTTAATGTTCCTATAGTAAGAGCTTGGCCTTTTTGCCATATTAAATTTTCACTATCTGAAACATTCTCGATAGTTTTTAAAAGCTGAATAAAAAAATCACTAAAGACGCTGTTGTTGTCATCATAAAACAACGCTTGATATTGTGATGATAGTGAATTGGTCAGGGTAAATTGTTCAAAAGAAGGGCGCGCAACCTCGACGCTTTTCGCCGTTGAAAAACAATACTTGCAATAGGGCCAAATAACTTCCTTTAAGACGGGAGAAAAAACATGTCTATCGTAAGTTTGCTCAATGACAGTAGGTTTTTGACCGGCGAAAAAAAAACCTTCCACACCGACAACCACACGAGAATTATTAAGGTAATCTTTTAACAAAAACTTGCGATCTACTAACGCTTTAGCCTTACGATAGGGGGTATCGTTAGATGCGCCTTGAATATAGGTTTCGATTAAGGTATCAGCAGCCCCAGCACCCTCATCAATGGGCTGCTGAAGAATTAGACCAACCGTACTATTCGCGCCATTGACAATATTCGAAAGTAATGCCGCCAACTTTCCTGATGAATGGATGTCTGATTGCCAAATGGCAATCTCTTCTTTCGGCACTTCAACGATGGCAATACCCGATGATCCCAAAGGAGGTGCAAACAAATAACTACTAGCTTTGATAATGGTGTTATCAATTGCAGAAAAAAGGTGCACTCGCGGCGCACACACCACTAGTGCCAAGCCAAAAATTATAATAACACCTCGAAAGTTAACATGGCTTACCAATACGGCGAGCATAGTGAGGGCTTTTTCAATCGCTATAAAAGTTTTTTTCACTACTTTATCTTCACTAATGACAGTCAGGCATTATCTGGCAAAGTAAACGCCAGGTATCCAGCTTTTTTTGATCTCTAACGTTTTATCAAGATCGTGAGGAATTTCCTGCAAATATTCAAATTCATGGGTGCCAATCGCGAAGATAGCACCTGCGCTTAAAATCGCGCTCGATATCTGTTTGCCATTGAGTCGAATGCCATTGGTACTATCTGTATCTTCTAATCGACAATTCTCAGAAGTAAGTGTCAACTTTGCATGAGATGAACTGATAGTAGGATCATCGATGGTAATATTGCACGTAGGATGTCGCCCAAGTAATACCGTCTCTTTTATTTCATACATAGAAACGACATTGCCATTCCAATAGTGTCTTAAGTAAGCCATTACTTTCGATATACCCTATTTTCGTTGTTATCATATGGTGAGTCTCGAAGTATTTTATTGTATGAGACTATTAGCCGCCAGAACATAATAATATGTCTTTCAAGCTAGGGCCAGTTAACATAATAGAAGCAAAAAAGAATGGGAAAGGCTCGACAGCGGGAGAGAAAACTAAGAGAGGGCTAAGCCATACAAGCTCAACACCTCACTTAAATAAGCTAAAGTAAAATGGGACGAAAACCCAGGCACATCTATGGACAAGCCACCTCGGCATCTTTGATAGCAATGCGCTCAATTGAACCATCAGAGCGCATAAAATTAGCGAAGATAGCGTCTAACATTTCATCATAAACCACCGTTAGATGCTCACAATTACCGACACTGACAGCTTTAATTTGAATAACATTACTATCTTTTTTCGCCGCTTCCGGCTGATTTATGGCAAGAGACAACTCTCTAACATATTCGAACTCAGCACCGCCGCCATCACTGAGTAATACCGAACCTCTGGAGTAAGGGTAACCATAGCCATAACCAAATTGGCCGCCGATCAGCACACGACTATGAGGTTTGTCTTTTTCTTGGCGGCTGACGCTATAACCTAATTTAGCAATGAACTGGGCGTTTTCATCTTCTGTAGGGGTATAGCCCAGTGAACTTAAGCGTTGTTCTAACTTATCTTTATAGTAACGAAATTCAAGGGTTTCGGGGGCTTCATCACTTTCAGTTGCCACTCTTATAGTGCCAGTGGAGAACG
Organism: Agarilytica rhodophyticola; assembly: GCF_002157225.2. Classification (NCBI taxonomy): domain Bacteria; kingdom Pseudomonadati; phylum Pseudomonadota; class Gammaproteobacteria; order Cellvibrionales; family Cellvibrionaceae; genus Agarilytica; species Agarilytica rhodophyticola. Next base: position 2,585,287 of record NZ_CP020038.1, on the reverse strand, counting down.
AAGCGTTTTCGTCACGGAAGGTCTGCACATCAGTGCGAACTACAGAGGAACATGCACTAATTGCAAAAATACATGCCATAAGTACAGCACGTGATAGTATTAGAAAATCTCTACTCACAGGATAAATCCTCATATCTATTCAGAAACCGACCAAAAAAAACGATTAAGTCGATAATCTTGTCCTATTAATGACTCGGGTCAAATTAACTTTCAGCCCTACCACACACTAACTACCTTGCTCAACATTACAGTATTACTGAGCCATTATTTTTTGTAGTGTCAGTTATATATACTATTTAGGAGCTTCTAAAGTTTCGACCAATTCTTTGAACTGGGCGTGGTTTTCATCATTTAACCCCATCAAAAAACGATGCGCCTCAAGAACCTTGACCTTTATTTCGCTCTCCGAGCCATTATTTTCCATAATAGTAATTTTTTCATCACTTTTGCTGTCATCCTTAACAAAGTTATCTTCATCGACAAGTCGGAAGATATCATCAAAGCTCATGGACACCAAAATTCGGGAAATACTTGGATTATTAGATATGACAATTGGGGATTCTTTGTTGTGTTGACCGGCTTTGATTGAAAATTTAGCCATCAAGCCTAAGGTTGTACTATCAATCGCTTGCGCTTGGGTGAGGTCGAAGATGACAGAAGTGTAATCGGGTCTGGACAATAGCTGCTCGATAAACTCGTCAAATGAAAGACATAACGTTAGACGCACATCACCAATCATCTTTATCACGAAAACGCCGTCGTGATCCGCTATTTTAATCGAGCCTGATGTCATTATGATATCTCTGCTTGTATCTTAAGAATAGCGATGTCGTCAGGGACCGACGACATGCTATCAATTGCAAAAGCTTGCGTAAGCGACCCTATGTCCTGCGTATTATTTGCAACAACTTCAAGTAGGTGCTGCTCTTTTTCAATAAGTTCTTTTCCTGGTAACACCTCGAGTATTCCATCTGAAAACACCACTAAAGAGAAGGTGTCAGGTAAAGTCGTCGAATAGACTTGCCAGCTGGCATCAGGAAATATCCCGACAGGTTTGCCTTTACCTGTTAGGTACTCACACCCTTTATCAGTGATCAATATAGGAAAAGGTAGATGCCCACCGAAAACATAACGCATCTCTTTTGAATATATATCAATCACGCCAACAAAACACGTCATGTGGCAACCCACGCCAGAATTTATCACTTCCATATTCACCAGGCTCAATATTTTAGCGGCATCTTTTTCAAAAGATTCTTCTGAACGAAATGCATTCTCCTCGCGAAAAAAGTGATGTACGAGTTGCTTCAACCACACAGTCACAAATGCTGAAGCGGCACCATGGCCAGAAACATCCACCAAGTAGAAGGCTAGATACCGTTTCGATATACAACCAAAATCAATGAAGTCACCACTCAAATATAAGGAGGGAATAAGCTGAAAATCCACATTGAAATCACCGAAAGAAACAGGAGCCTCTGGCAACAACTTACGCTGAACACTGCGGCCTGCTTTTTGGTCACGCTCCAATAAACGAATATATTCGGTGAGTTCTGAATTGGCCTGTTCAAGCTCCTGGCGATAGACCTGATTTTGCAATATTAGCTCTGAACGTTCGAGAGCTCGTTCAATTGCATGTAATAAAACTTCGATATTAGCAATAGGCTTAACGAGATAATCTGCAGCGCCAAGATGCAACACATCCACCACATCTTTCACCGCCCCACTATCAGATGTCACAATGACAGGAATTTGCGGTAGCTTTTTTCGCAGGGCTTCAAGTACCTGCAAGCCATCCATATCAGATACAAAGAGGTCAGCCAAAATAGCATCGGGACGGTTAGCATCAAGCCATAGCAAGGCTTCTTTACCTGAGCTAAATTGGTGAACATCAAAGTCATTCTTTTTTAGGTGCGCCACAACATCTTCCCGGATCGAAATATCCGCATCGATAACCAGTAACTGACGGTGAGGTCGTGACATATAAAAATTTTTAGCTCATTAATAAAAGCGCAACATTACTCCAGTCGAGATAGTGGTGCAAGACAACAAAGTTGAGATATTTATATCCATATCGAAAGATAATTTTAAATCACCAGTCGTTTTCATCTTACATAGACGCGCTCAATTCAAAAATCGAACAGGTTGCACAATTTAAAAGCAGAAAAACAACAAAAAAGAGGTTTTATACGACTCTATTTTCACTTCAATATGAACAATCAAATTGTGGAAATATCAAGCAAGTGACAACGTTGCATTGTATCAAAACCCCACATAGTGTGTTTTTATTAAGCAAAAACTACCAAAAGTGGTAATTATGAGTTAGATTTGTACATAGCGTTTATCATTTAACGTGCTATAAAGATAGATAACGAAACAATCGGGACGGTCATAATGAATACAGCTAATTACGGTTATCGAGAAAAACGCAATTATATTCGCATGAAAGTCGACACTCCTGTGGCTATTGTTTGCTGTCACGACGGTAGTAGTGTAGAGGGAATTTGCCGTGATCTAAGTGGCGGTGGATTAATGATTGAGTTGAATACTACATTTCCAGTAGGAACTCAGATGGAAGTCACCATTTCATCGGGACACGCTCATAACCCCATATTAAAAGCTAAGACAGAAGTTACACGTATTATTTCGCAGCCGGATTCCGAAGAGCAGCCTTGTTTACTCGGCATGCAGATTTTAGAAGTCCTGAGTTGAAAAAAGGCCTTCATTTGAAGGCCTTTTTTTTATCCATCATGCGCAGTGTTAGCTGCGTATATGGGTTATTTTTCTTTAGAGTTGATAGTGATTAGTTATTCATAATCGTCGTACTCATCATCTCCAAAATCTTCACCATCGCCAAAATCATCTTCTACCACACCGTCGTTTTCGAGAAAGTCTAAGCGCTGGAGGTAAGCTTCTCTAATAAATAAATAACGGTCACCAGAGATAAGATCTTCTGCCTTCAATAATTCAGAGCGAGTATGAATAATGTTAAGCGCACTCAGGGCAATGGTTGCATTGGAGGACTCTAAATAAAAGGTCGGATCGGTCACCCAGTCAGCGGGCATAGAAAGACCGCCTCGCACCGTGGTTGGCCCTAAGAACGGCAGCACTAGATAGGAACCCCGCCCTACTCCCCACTTGGCAAGTGTTTGCGAAAAGTTCTCACCATCACTTTTTTCTAAACCAGCGGCAGAAGCCACATCGATTAAGCCCACCAAACCTATGGTGGAGTTCAAAAGAAAACGGCCCGTGTCGTTTGATGCCTGTTTCCATTTCCACTGCAGTCCATCATTAACAATATTTCTTATTTCACCTAGGTTGCTAAAAAAATTACCCACACCAGTCTTAACAGGCGAAGGAGTAATCCAGTTATAACCTCTGGCAATAGGCTTTAGAAGCCAGTAGTCAAAAGTATCGTTAAAGCGAAACATCACGCGGTTGAAGCCCTCCAAGCTATCAACATTTTTTTCTTTCACTTGGGCTTGGATATCAGGATTATCTGGATCTACGTTAGCGTTGTTCGGTGTTGATGCACAAGCGCCCAGGAAAGAGAGCAAAAAACACACAAAAAAAGCTTTGTATAGGCGTGCCGCCTTTTGGGGTAAATAAAAATTCACGTATATATCCTTTATGCTGACATAGATAGCGTTCACTATAAAATAGCTTTTAACATAAGCCCTATAGTGACATTCACTTATGACGAAATTAGCAGTTAATTTTTGTTAAAAAAGCGCAGTAAGTTGTACTAAGGCTTGTTTTTTAAACAGCCCTAATATCAACCTGCTGACTGACCTTTGTTAATCTGAGGCTATATTGATAATATCGATAATATAAAAAAATACCAATATAGAATCACATATTTCACTCAAGACTTAGCTGCCACTGCTTCTGCAGACGTTTTTCAGATACAGGCATCGCCGTCTTAAGTGTCTGGGCGAATAAAGAAACACGTAATTCCTCTATCATCCAACGGTACTTTTGCCATTGGGTATTTTGTGTATAGGCCCATTCTCCCTCTTTTTGCAAACGAGTTTGATGAGCATCCCAAAGTTGGTTTAAAGTCTCAGTCCAGGCGTTATCTCGCGTCGGACTCTGGCCCATTTTATCCAACCTAACATGAACCGCAGATAAATAGCGAGGATACTGGTCAAGCCAGCTTTTCGGCGTTTTAGTGAAGACACCAGTAAAAAAAAGTCGTTCCATTTGAGCACTAATATCATTCGCTGCAAGGGCTATAGCAAGTGGATTCTTATGTGTTTTAATGCGCTTTTTTATCTCAACGAGGGAAGACAATGATTTGGCCAATAGAGCTTCATAATGCTCTGCAGCTGCCACTATATCTGAGCGGCCTTGGTTTACTTTGTGTTTAAAGTCATCTTTTTCTTGTGGTAATTCTTCGCCCCGAAAAATAGCATCATCAATCGCTGCAAGAATAATGTCATCGATTACTTGCTCGCGGCGACCAATATTGACAACTGTTAGTCCCAGGTCCTTGCCTTTCATAAGGTTCTTTTTCAAGTATTTAACCGTCTGGTGGCACTCGAAAGCTGCTAACCTCAACATACCAAAGTGCGTGTTAAAACGGGCTTCATCTGGATTATCCAGAACTTTCAGTTCAACACTATCCGTATTGTTAATCAACGCCGGGTAAGCTTTAATTTTTACCTTACCTTTATTAAGCAAAACACTATGAGAAAACCTACCAAAGTCCCACTGGGTGATATTTTCTCTCTCAATACCATCACCAGCTTTAGCCAATGTTTTCTGGACACGAGAACGGTGCTTGTTTTTTAATTGATCGAGATAACGAGATTGATCAATAACTTTATTCTGATCATCTACTATTTGAATATTGATGCGATAAAAGTCTTCAATGGCAGACATATCCCACTGCTCTTGTGGAATATCTACCCCACTGATATGTCCAAGTGCTTCTCCCAGTGCTTGAGTAAGTCTAAGATTACCAGGTTTCAGGCGGGGCATAACACGATCGACAAACTGCGGTACTGGTACTAAATTTTTACGTGTAGCTTTTGGTAATGACTTCACAAGAGCGATACATTTGTCGCGCAGAATACCGGGCACACCCCATTCCAACATTTCTTCTGATAATCCGTGCAAAATATCCACCGGTACTTGAATATTAACACCGTCATTTACTTTTCCCGGTTCGAAGCAGTAGCTCACACTCACAGCATAATCGCCTAAGGATAATTCATTAGGAAACTGTTGCTTGGAAATTTGTCCCGCGTCATGCAACATCAAAGTTTCTTTTGAAAGAAAAAGAATCTTTGAATCTTGCTTTTCCGCTTCTTTTCGCCAGTGCTCAAAGCCTGACAAATTAGAAATATGCGCAGGCACATTAGTGCGATAAAATTCGAAAATTCTCTCTTCGTCTACCATGATATCTCGCCGTCGAGATTTGGCCTCGAGCTCGTGAATATCTTCGATCAATTGCAGGTTATGTTTAAAAAATTCACCTTTGCCACGATATTTCCCTTCCACAAGTGCTTGTCGGAGAAATATTTCATGTGCCTCATCAGCATTAATTTTGTTATAGGCAACCCGCTTTTTTTCCTGCAACACTAGGCCAAATAAAGTAGTGCGTACAAATGCCCTTACCGCCCCCATTTTGACATCGTAGTGAGGTTCAAAGTAATGCTTTTTACTCAGGTGATCGGCATAGGCAAGTACCCACTCAGGTTCCACCTTAGCGACACAATGAGCGAAAAGTTGACTAGTCTCGATAAACTGCGCCGCTAATATCCATTTGTGTTTTTTCTTGGTTTGGGAAGAACCGGGAAATATAAGGAATTTTTTTTGTCTAGTACCAAAGTATTCACGAGACTTGCTTTCACTGTCCTTGTTGCCTACTTGAGACAAATACCCACAGATTAATGCGCGATGAATAGTTTCATAATTAGCACCTTGATGATTTTCTTTGTAATCTAATTTTTTTATGGCTAATTTCAATTGGTGATGAAGGTCTCGCCACTCGCGCATGCGAAGATAATTAATAAATTCCTTCTGACATAGTTTTCGTAATTGAGATTGCGATAAATCTTGCCGTTGAGTCTCGAAGTAATCCCATAAGTTAATATAAGCGATAAAGTCAGAGTGTTCATCGAAAAAGCGTCGGTGTTTTTCGTCCGCAGCTTGTTTCTTATCTGCCGGGCGATCCCTTGGGTCTTGAATACTTAGTGCAGAGACAATAATCAAAGCTTCACGCAAGCACCCCAGTTTATTGGCCTCTATAATCACAGCCCCTAAGCGTGGATCAATGGGTAATTGGTGAAGTGAGCGACCAAGAGTACTGACCTTGCCAAATTTATTGACGGCTTTGACTTCTTCTAATAATTTGAAGCCGTCATTAATAAAACGTTTGTCAGGTCGATCGACAAAAGGAAAATCACGAATATCGCCTATACGCATATGAAGCATTTGCAAAATAACAGCAGCCAAATTCGTGCGTACAATCTCGGCGTCCGTAAATTCAGGCCGACTATTAAAGTCCTCTTCTGAATAAAGCCGATAACAGACACCATTACTTACGCGGCCACAGCGCCCCTGTCGCTGATTAGCACTGGCTTGAGAAATAGCTTCGATGGGTAAGCGTTGAACTTTTGTTCTTACGCTATAACGACTAACGCGGGCATATCCTGGATCGATAACGTACTTAATACCAGGTACTGTGATAGAAGTTTCTGCCACATTGGTAGCAAGCACGACTCTTCGTCCTTTAGATGTATGAAAAACTTTATTTTGCTCTGCCAAACTTAGACGGGCATACAACGGTAATATATTAAGGTGAGGGAAGTTAGCTTTTTTTATGGCGTAAGAAGCTTCACGTATTTCTCTTTCACCACTAAGAAAAACGAGAATATCTCCAGATGTTTGTGTCGTTAATATTTCCTGAATACTGGCAACAATTCCTTCGTTAATATCGTCATGCTGATCCTGCCAGGGGCGATAGATTGTTTGTACAGGAAAAGTCCTCCCAGAAACTTCTATAATGGGAGCCTTGTCAAAATGAATAGAAAAACGTTCTACATCAATGGTGGCAGATGTCACGATAAGTTTTAGATCAGGGCGCTTTTTGAGTAAACGTTTTAAATATCCCAAGAGGAAATCGATATTTAAACTGCGCTCATGAGCTTCATCAATTATTAAAGTGTCATAATTTAAAAGCAGAGGATCATTCTGAATTTCGGCGAGTAAAATACCATCCGTCATCAACTTGATAAAAGTATCTTCATTGGTGTGATCGGTAAAGCGCACCTGATACCCCACTGCTTCGCCAAGATTTGTCTCCAACTCTTCTGCAATTCGACTAGCTACTGTGCGTGCGGCGATCCGACGTGGCTGTGTATGGCCGATTCGTCCCTTAACACCGCGCCCAATAGATAAACATATTTTCGGTAGCTGTGTGGTTTTACCTGAACCTGTTTCACCTGCTAAAATTACAACTTGATGAGACGAAATAGCCTCTGCAATTTCGTCTTTTTTTTGGCTTACAGGTAACTGGTCGGGAAAGCTTATTGGTGGTATTTTCAATAAACGAGCAGAAGCCTTATCCAACGCTCTTGCCAATTCATCTTCAAAGTGTGCGAGCTTTTTATCGTAAGGTAAATTTTCGTCACGTCGTTTAATTAGGCTATTAAGTGTTCTCGACATTTTATGCGCATCTCTAACACCTAATTGCGAGAGATAAGGAACAAATGTTTCGAGAGTCTTTTCCATAGTTTTCAATATATTCAAAGATAAAAAAAGGCCCTAAAGGCCTTTTTATTAGTTGTGGAATAAATAATAGGTTACGAGAAGTTGTTACCGTAGCTCATAAGGCGATCATAGCGTTTGGCCAATAGCTCATCAATATCCACTGATGTTACACGATCAAGTTGATCAACAAGGCGCTCTTTTAAAATTGCCGCCATCTCATCGATATCCCTATGAGCGCCACCGGCCGGCTCATTAATTGTTTCATCAATGATACCGAGCTCAGTTAAAACAGTTGATGTAACGCCCATTGCTTCAGCAGCTAATGGTGCTTTTTCAACCGTTTTCCAGATGATATTGGCGCAACCTTCCGGCGAGATTACAAAATAAGTGGCATACTGAAGCATATTTAGTTGGTCACCCACACCGATGGCAAGTGCTCCACCAGAAGAGCCTTCCCCAATAACCGTGCAAATAATGGGTGTCCTAAGACGCGACATAACCGCTAAATTTTGCGCTATCGATTCACTAATACCTCGTTCTTCACTATCGATACCAGGATACGCTCCTGGAGTGTCTATAAAAGTTAGAACTGGAAGCTTAAAACGCTCGGCCATTTCCATTAATCTCAAAGCTTTGCGGTAGCCCTCTGGCTTAGGCATACCGAAATTGCGATAGACTTTGTCTTTAACACTTCGACCTTTTTCTTCACCAATCACCATGACTGAACGGCCACTTATGCGACCAATACCAGCAACAATAGCTTTATCGTCGCCAAAGTGTCTATCCCCATGTAGCTCATCCCAGTCATCAAATAGTCGAGGGATGTAATCAGATGTATATGGCCTGTGAGGATGCCTTGCAACTTGCACCACTTGCCATGGTGTTAGGTTTGAATAAATCCTATCTGTAAGTTTTTGACTTTCTTCTCGTAAACGATTTATTTCTTCGTTTATGTTCAGATCGTTATCGCTGCCAACTAGTTGTAACTCTTCAATCTTGCCCTCAAGCTCCGCAATGGGTTGCTCGAAATCGAGATAGTTTAAATTCATATCGGATTACTACCCTTTTTTAATTTCGCCGGCTATTGCATAGGATGACTGAATCATCTGAATGCTTTCTGTTGTGGTACAACAACCCTGCGAGTTTATCATTAGTATTTTGTAGCTAGAAGCGACATTCTTTCAGATTTACTACCAGAAAATAACTCTTAGTAAGCTTGATACAAGTTAAAAGCTATTCTTGAACAATCTAGAAGCCAAGTACTTTCTCTGTTTCTTATAAATGTTCTATAAGCCTAAAATGGCAACATTTACGCCTGCCCTGCTATATTTCGCCTATTATCTTTTAATAGTAACGATGCAGCAACTAAATCAAATAAAACATATCTTGTTTTTATATGTATGTAACAGCCGACACAAATTAAATGTTAGAGATATAAGTTTTTTCCTGACATTAATTCAAGTTCTGCTAGAGGCTGTTGTGTTCTTTATAAAGAATGAACTCCTAGTTCATTGCCGAATAGGAATAATATCGTAAGCAATAACATTAACGCCGCCATCTCGAAGACACTAACTAAGATAATTACTGAAGAGTTGGCCGGAGAAGAACGATGAATTTTAATATGCCGATAAGATAACAAGACATAAAAAAAGGGCTAACTATAAAGTTAGCCCTTTTCATAATAGAAGCCTGACGATGACCTACTCTCACATGGGGAAGCCCCACACTACCATCGGCGATGCACCGTTTCACGTCTGAGTTCGGGATGGGATCAGGTGGTTCCAGTGCTCTATAGTCGTCAGGCATAACCGGTGGACGAAGCAGCTAAAGGTTATTAGCAACAACATCGAATCTGTTATGCATGCCTGTTACACAGGCTTTAACAAGCGAAAGAAGAAGACAGCATAGTGTTCTTATACACACATAATCCAGTGTCACTCATGAACTAAAGTGCTCTACGCTATAACTTGATTAGTACCAAGCCTAGCCAGCAATACATTCATTGTATAATCAACACAATCAAAGCCTTTACACAACTTATATCGTTTATCATCGATTATCGTTGCCATAAAGATCTTTCAATCATTTCCGTTATATGGTCAAGCCTCACGGGCAATTAGTACGGGTTAGCTCAACGCCTCACAACGCTTCCACACCCCGCCTATCAACGTCTTAGTCTTAAACGGCCCTTCAGGGGGTCAAGCCCCAGGGAAATCTCATCTTGAAGGAGGCTTCCCGCTTAGATGCTTTCAGCGGTTATCCCGTCCGAACATAGCTACCGGGCAATGCCACTGGCGTGACAACCCGAACACCAGAGGTTCGTTCACTCCGGTCCTCTCGTACTAGGAGCAACTCTTCTCAAATTTCCAACGCCCACGGCAGATAGGGACCGAACTGTCTCACGACGTTCTAAACCCAGCTCGCGTACCACTTTAAATGGCGAACAGCCATACCCTTGGGACCGGCTTCAGCCCCAGGATGTGATGAGCCGACATCGAGGTGCCAAACTCCGCCGTCGATGTGAACTCTTGGGCGGAATCAGCCTGTTATCCCCGGAGTACCTTTTATCCGTTGAGCGACGGCCCTTCCATACAGAACCGCCGGATCACTAAGACCTACTTTCGTACCTGCTCGACGTGTCAGTCTCGCAGTCAAGCGCGCTTTTGCCTTTATACTCATTGCATGATTTCCGACCATGCTGAGCGCACCTTCGTACTCCTCCGTTACTCTTTGGGAGGAGACCGCCCCAGTCAAACTACCCACCATACACTGTCCCTAATCCCGCTAAGGGACCGAGGTTAGAACCTCAAACATACCAGGCTGGTATTTCAAGATTGGCTCCACCTAGGCTAGCGCCTAAGTTTCAAAGCCTCCCAGCTATCCTACACAAGTAGGCTCAAAGTTCAGTGCAAAGCTATAGTAAAGGTTCACGGGGTCTTTCCGTCTAGCCGCGGGTATACGGCATCTTAACCGCAATTTCAATTTCACTGAGTCTCGGGTGGAGACAGCGCCGCCATCGTTACGCCATTCGTGCAGGTCGGAACTTACCCGACAAGGAATTTCGCTACCTTAGGACCGTTATAGTTACGGCCGCCGTTTACCGGGGCTTCGATCAAGAGCTTCGCATAAGCTAACCCCATCAATTAACCTTCCGGCACCGGGCAGGCGTCACACCCTATACGTCCTCTTTCGAGTTTGCAGAGTGCTATGTTTTAAGTAAACAGTCGCAGCGGCCTGGTATCTTCGACCAGCCTCAGCTTAAGGAGTAAATCCCATCACCAAAGCCGGCGCACCTTCTCCCGAAGTTACGGTGCCATTTTGCCTAGTTCCTTCACCCGAGTTCTCTCAAGCGCCTTGGTATTCTCTACCTGATCACCTGTGTCGGTTTAGAGTACGGTCAACTGTAACCTGAAGCTTAGAAGATTTTCTTGGAAGCAGGGCATCAACGACTTCGTCTCATAATGAAACTCGTCATCACCTCTCAGCCTTAGCAGCCCGGATTTACCTAAGCCACCAGCCTACAAGCTTAAACGTGGACAACCAACGCCACGCTCGCCTAGCCTTCTTCGTCTCTCCATCGCAGTTACAGCCGGTGCAGGAATATTAACCTGCTTCCCATCGATTACGCGTTTCCGCCTCACCTTAGGGGCCGACTAACCCTGTCCCGATTAACGTTGGACAGGAAACCTTGATCTTTCGGCGTGCGGGTTTTTCACCCGCATTATCGTTACTCATGTCAGCATTCGCACTTCTGATACCTCCAGCAAGCTTTTCAACTCACCTTCACAGGCGTACAGAACGCTCCCCTACCATGCATAAATGCATCCGCAGCTTCGGTTACCAGTTTGAGCCCCGGTAAATCTTCCGCGCAGGCCGACTCGACTAGTGAGCTATTACGCTTTCTTTAAAGGATGGCTGCTTCTAAGCCAACCTCCTAGCTGTCTAAGCCTTCCCACATCGTTTCCCACTTAACTGGTATTTGGGACCTTAGCTGGCGGTCTGGGTTGTTGCCCTCTTGACTACGGACGTTAGCACCCGCAGTCTGTCTGCCGTGATTGTACTCCTCGGTATTCGGAGTTTGCATGGGGTTGGTAAGTCGGGATGACCCCCTAGCCCAAACAGTGCTCTACCCCCGAGGGTAAGACACGACGCACTACCTAAATAGTTTTCGGGGAGAACCAGCTATCTCCGGGCTTGATTAGCCTTTCACTCCGATCCACAGGTCATCCGCTAATTTTTCAACATTAGTCGGTTCGGTCCTCCAGTCAGTGTTACCTAACCTTCAACCTGCCCATGGATAGATCGCCCGGTTTCGGGTCTATTGCTAGCGACTCGACGCCCTATTAAGACTCGATTTCTCTACGGCTCCGTTAACACTTAACCTTGCCACTAACAATAAGTCGCTGACCCATTATACAAAAGGTACGCAGTCACGCCGAAGCGCTCCTACTGCTTGTATGCACACGGTTTCAGGATCTATTTCACTCCCCTCACAGGGGTTCTTTTCGCCTTTCCCTCACGGTACTGGTTCACTATCGGTCAGTTGGGAGTATTTAGCCTTAGAGGATGGTCCCCCTATCTTCAGTCAAGATATCACGTGTCCCGACCTACTTAATATGGAGCTACTAAACCTTCGTGTACGGGGCTATCACCCTGTATCGCCAGACTTTCCAGACTGTTCCACTAATTTAATAACTCTCGGCTGCTCCCCTTTCGCTCGCCGCTACTAAGGGAATCTCGGTTGATTTCTTTTCCTCCGGGTACTTAGATGTTTCAGTTCCCCGGGTTCGCCTCTACACCCTATGTATTCAGATGCAGATACTCCTAAAAGGAGTGGGTTTCCCCATTCAGAAATTTTGGGATCAATGCTTGTGTGCCAACTCCCCCAAACTTATCGCAGGCTCCTACGTCTTTCATCGCCTCCAACTGCCAAGGCATCCACCGTGTGCACTTAATCACTTGACCATATAACACAAATGACTAAATCTTTACGACTTCAATTTTCATTTAGGTGCCCTTGTATAACACCTAAATGCGCTGATTATCCAATCGCTTCTTCTTACACTGC